>CAYTTZ010000063.1:0-15003 GCA_964440945.1 uncultured Woeseiaceae bacterium | reverse complement strand
GGGCGGCAAAATGCCGCCCGGTTCACACTTTTTGCGTTTTTTACAGGCTGTAATACATGTCGAATTCAGCCGGGTGCGTCGTCATGCGGAGGCGCGTGACGTCGTTCATCTTCAGGTCGATATACGCATTGATGAGATCGTCGCTGAACACGCCGCCGGCTTTCAGGAACTCGCGATCCGAATCGAGCGCTTCAAGCGCCTCATCGAGCGAGAAAGCGACCAGCTTCAGTTCTTTCTCTTCTTCCGGGGGCAGGTCGTAAAGATCCTTGTCCATCGCGTCACCAGGGTGGATCTTGTTCTGGATGCCGTCGAGTCCGGCCATCATGAGTGATGCAAAGGCCAGGTACGGATTGGCCATCGAGTCCGGGAAGCGAACTTCGATGCGCCGGCCTTTGGGGTTGGGGATAAACGGTATGCGAATAGAGGCTGACCGGTTGCGCGCTGAGTACGCGAGTATCGTCGGCGCTTCAAAGCCCGGGACGAGACGCTTGTAACTGTTGGTCGCCGGGTTCGCGAACGCGTTGATGGCCTTGGCGTGCTTGATAACACCACCGATGTAATAAAGCGCCATTTCTGACAGGCCGCCGTAGCCGTCGCCCGAGAACAGATTTTCGCCGTTCTTGAACAAAGACTGGTGCACATGCATGCCGTTGCCGTTATCACCAACGAGCGGCTTCGGCATAAACGTCGCGGTCTTGCCGTACGCGTGAGCGACATTGTGTACCGCGTATTTCATGACCTGCACTTCGTCAGCCTTGCGAACGAGCGTGTTGAATTTAGTGCCGATTTCGCACTGGCCAGCCGTCGCGACCTCATGGTGATGAACTTCGGTCTCTACACCGAGCTCCTCAATCGCGAGGCACATCGCAGAGCGAATGTCGTGCAGCGAGTCGACCGGTGGTACCGGAAAGTAGCCACCCTTCACGCCGGGACGATGCCCGGTGTTGCCTTCTTCGCTTTGTTTCCCCGATGACCAGGAGGCTTCGCCAGACTCGATCGCGTAGAATGCGCCCGAGATATCATCGTTCCAGGCCACACTATCGAACACGAAGAACTCGTTCTCCGGGCCGAAGAAAGCCGCATCTGCTATGCCGGTCGATGCGAGATACGCTTCGGCACGGTTGGCGAGGGATCGCGGGCAGCGATCGTAGCCTTGCATGGTTGCTGGCTCTACGACACTGCAACGCAGGTTGAGAGTCACTTCGTCCGGGAAAATGTCAACGACCGCGGATGCCGGGTCCGGCATCAGGATCATGTCGGACTCGTTGATGCCCTTCCAGCCGGCAATCGAAGATCCGTCAAACATCTTGCCGTCTTCAAACAGGTCATCGTCAATTGTGTGGGCGGGCACCGTTACATGCTGTTCTTTGCCGATTGTATCGGTGAAACGAAAATCGACGAATTTGACTTCTGCCTCTTTGATAAGGGCTTGTACCTCTGCGGGCGTCATGGATCTTTCCTCCAGTGTTCTTGATGCGCGGGTGTAAAGGGCCACGCGTTGCGGCCCGCTAGCTCAGGTAAATTGCATTTATTGTGCCAAAACGGTGCTCGACATAAGTCGTTGTGTTTATTAGCGTTTGTGTTTCACCACCACCACCACGTGCGCCACTTTGGTGCAAGCCGTCGTTGTGTCGCACCATTCTAGTGCAGAATGGCCGTGAGCGCACCCGCCTTTGGCGTGCAGGTAGACCCTCGTTCGCGTCGAGGCCGAAATGGGGCCTCCTACCAAAGGCCGCAAGCCGTTATACTTCGCGCGTTTCCGCCACCGCGACACCGGCCAATGCCCTGTCCGAGTAATTTGCATGGATTCAGCGTCACAGAAATACGCCAGGACAGGACAAGACAGTAAATGAGCACGAACACACCGCCTGATCGATTGAGCTTTCAGGACCTTATTCTCAGGCTGCAGGAATACTGGGCCGACAAGGGCTGCGTCATTCTGCAGCCCTATGACATGCAAATGGGCGCTGGTACTTTCCATCCGGCTACGTTTTTGCGCGCGGTGGGGCCGGAGCCCTGGTCAGCCGCCTATGTGCAGCCGAGCCGGCGGCCGACCGATGGCCGCTATGGCGACAACCCCTTCCGGCTGCAGCACTACTACCAGTACCAGGTGGTGATTAAGCCTTCACCGCTGGACATCCAGGAGCTGTACCTCGGGTCCCTGTCGGCCATCGGCATCGATCCGCTCGTGCATGACATCCGCTTTGTCGAGGACAACTGGGAGTCTCCAACGCTTGGCGCCTGGGGCCTTGGCTGGGAGGTCTGGCTGAACGGCATGGAGATTTCACAGTTCACGTACTTCCAGCAGGTTGGTGGCCTCGAGTGTCGCCCGGTAACCGGCGAAATCACTTACGGCCTCGAGCGGCTCGCGATGTATCTGCAGAGCGTCGAGAGTATTTTCGACCTGGTCTGGACCGATGGCCCACTGGGTCGAATCACCTATGGCGACGTCTATCACCAGAACGAGGTCGAGCAGTCGCGTTACAACTTTGAAGAAGCCGATGTGGATGCCTTGTTTTCAACATTCGACCAGGCGGAACAGGAGAGCGCGCGACTCATCGCGCTGGGCCTGGCATTGCCCGCCTATGAGCAAATGCTGACCGCCTCGCACACCTTCAATCTTCTGGATGCGCGGCAGGCCATATCCGTAACAGAGCGCCAGGCCTTCATACTTCGCGTCCGTAAGATGTCCCGTGCGATCTGCGACACCTACTACGCTAGCCGTGAGGCGCTCGGCTTTCCTATGACGCAGTCGGTCAAAGACGGACGGGGCGCCGAATGAGCACGACAGATGACTTTCTGATCGAGGTCGGCACCGAAGAGCTGCCGCCCAAAGCACTGCGCTCACTGATGGAAGCCTTCGGCGCCGAGCTCGCCGCGGCGGTCGACGATGCCCCGCTGGCACACGGCGACGTGCACACCTACGCCAGCCCCCGCCGCCTCACTGTGGTAATCGAAGCGCTCGCACACCGACAGGCGGATCGCACGCTGCAGCATAAGGGTCCGCCGACACGGGTCGCGTTCGACAAGGACGGAAACCCAACAGCTGCCGCGACGGCATTTGCCAGGAAGTGCGGGGTTGAGGTATCGGCGCTGGACACCAGCAAAACGGAAAAGGGCGAGTGGCTGGTATTCGAGGCGCTTGAGAAAGGCAAGACGGCCGCCGAGCTGATGCCGGCACTGATCGAGCGGGCCCTCGCCGCACTGCCTATACCGAGGCGCATGCGGTGGGGCGCCGGTGACGCCGAGTTCGTGCGCCCTGTGCACTGGATCGTCATGCTGCACGGTAAGCGCGTGATCGAGGCGCCTGTCATGGACACGATGGCCGGAAACGTGTCACGAGGTCATCGCTTCCACTCGTCCGGCCCGATTGTTATTGCCGAAGCAAAAGACTATCTCGATACGCTCGAGAGCAAAGGTCATGTTATCGCCGACTTCGAGCGCCGCAGGACAATAATCCGAAACGGTGTCGACGCCGCGGCGGCCAGAGCGGGCGGCACGGTTGTGGACGGCGAAGCCCTGTACGACGAGGTTGCGGCACTGGTCGAGTGGCCGGTTGCCGTGCTCGGCCGTTTTGACGAGCAGTACCTGGCGCTTCCGCGTGAGGTCGTGATATCGACATTGACCGGTCATCAGCGCTACTTCCCGGTCGCCGATAAAAACGACGCCTTGCTGCCACGCTTCATTACCGTCGCCAACCTCGAGAGCAAGGATCCTGACCAGGTGCGCGATGGCAATGAGCGCGTTATTCGGCCCCGCCTTGCGGATGCGGCGTTCTTCTGGGACAACGATCGGCGCCACACTCTCGACAGCCGCCAGGGCGCACTGCACGACGTTATTTACCAGCGCGGCCTTGGCAGCCTTGCAGACAAGAGCAAGCGCATCAAGAAGCTCGCAGCCTGGCTTGCGTCAAAGCTTGGCGCCGACAAAGACGTTGTCGAACGGGCCTCCGAGCTTGCGAAGTGCGACCTGCTCAGCGGGATGGTTGGCGAGTTTCCGGAGTTGCAGGGAACGATGGGGCGGTACTATGCGCTTTGTGACAAAGAGCCGAACGCCGTCGCCGATGCAATTGGCGAACACTATCGACCTCGCTTCGCGGGCGACGACCTGCCATCAACGGACGCCGGCCGGATCCTGGCGGTCACCGATAAGCTGGATACGCTGGCCGGCGTTTTTTCCATCGGCAAGAAACCAACAGGAAACCGGGATCCATTTGGCCTGAGACGCGCCGCGCTCGGCATCATCAGAATACTCATCGAAGGCGGTATGGAGGTAGAGCTAAAAGAGCTCATCGCGAAAGCCGTAGACCGTCAACCCAAGGGCAAGATCGATAAAGACACCCTGGTAGAGGAGCTCGCGTCGTTCATAAGCGACCGACTGCGGCGTTATTTCCTCGACCGCGACACGGGCCTGGCGACAGAGACTTTCGAAGCCGTCATGGAGCGGCAGCCGAAATCCCTGCTGGATTTCGATCGGCGTCTCGCGGCGGTGCAGACCTTTGCTCGCATGGAACAGGCGCAAAGTCTTGCCGCGGCCAACAAGCGCACCGCGAATATCCTGCGGCAGGCGGGGGAGCCCGAGGGATTGAAGATCAACCGGAAGCTGCTGTCGGATGAGGCCGAACTGTCTCTTTTCAACGCGCTGGAAAATGCCCGCGACAAGATCAGGCCGATGATCCGGCAGCGCCAGTATGCAGAGGCACTGAGCACACTTGCCGATCTGCGCGACCCGGTTGACCGCTTCTTTGATGAGGTCATGGTCATGGCGGATGACGAGGCGGTCAAAAACAACCGCTTGGCGCTTTTGGGCGAACTTCGCGCTCTTTTCCTCGATGTTGCCGACATATCTCGGCTTTCGTTGAGTTGAGGGGCGCTTGGGTTTGAGCCGGGGGCTTGTGATACTGGACCGCGATGGCGTCATCAACCAGGACTCCTCTGCGTTCGTGAAGTCGCCGGCCGAATGGGTGCCGCTGCAGGGCAGCATCCTGGCCATCGCTGCGCTCAGCGGCGCAGGATTCACGGTCGCTGTTGCGAGCAACCAGTCGGGGCTGGCGCGTGGGCTTTTCGACCGCAAGGCGCTGCGCGGAATGCACCGTAAGCTGCGCCGCCTGGTCGGGGCAGAGGGCGGACGCGTCGCGCGCATAGAGGTCTGCCCACACAGTCCGAACGAAGGCTGTTCCTGCCGTAAACCAAAACCAGGCCTGTTGCACCGGCTTGGCCGCCACTTTGGCGTTGCGCTTGACGGTGTCCCCGTCATCGGTGATTCGCTGCGAGACCTTGAGGCAGCCAGTGCGGCTGGCGCGAGACCAATCCTCGTTCGCACCGGCAACGGCCGTAACACCGAGAGTGCGCTGACCACCGCGCTCGCGAACACAGAGGTCTTTGATGATCTCTCAGCGGCCGCCGCGGCGCTGATCAGGGAGCGATGACATGATTCGCTGGCTGCGCTCGCTCGCCATGGTAATTGTCGTGATCTCCGCGGCGCTACTCACCTCCACGACCATTCTGTTGTTGTTCTGGGCACCATCAAGCTGGCCTCGTGCCGTCCTGGTTAGCTTTTGCCGGTTTGCACTTTGGACCGGTGACTTCTTATGTGGCATGAAAGTGATCGTCGAGGGTCAGGAAAACATTCCGGACACGCCGTGCGTCATCATGATCAAGCACACGACTATCCTGGAAACCTATGGCCACGTGGCGATGTTTCCGAAAACGGCCTGGGTCGTGAAGCGCGAACTGGTTCGCGTGCCAATCATCGGCTGGGCGATCGCTCTCGTCCTCAACCCGATCGCAATTGACCGGAAAAACGGTCGCTCCGCCGTGAAGCAAGTCATCCACCAAGGCAAGAAACGGCTGGCAGATGGAATCTGGGTCACGATTTTTCCGGAGGGCACGCGCGTGCCTTTTGGGGAAACGCGGAAATATGGCATTAGTGGTGCGGCGCTTGCAAAGGAGGCCGGTGTGCCAATCGTGCCGGTCGCGCAGAATGCGGGCGACTTCTGGCGCCGACATGAGTTCTTTTCGATGCGGCCGGGCACGGTACGCTTTTGTATAGGCCCGCCGATCGACGCGTCGGCGCAGCCCCCGAAAGAAACGAACCTGATCGTGCAGGACTGGATCGAGGGCAAAATGAAAGAGATCAGCATTGCCTACAATGACCAGCCCGAGGGGCGGGGGTGAGGGTCGGCGCGCTTTTCGTGGCCGCGATCCTTGCCATGGCGCCGCCCGTCGCGGCCGAGCACAAAGCGGGTGTCGAAGTGGGACAGAGGCCGCCAGAGTACCTTGGTCGATCAGCGCAGGGTGACAAGCTCAATATCTCGGACAGCGAGGGACAAATTCTCGTCGTGTCCTTTTAGGCGACATGGTGCCCGCCGTGTTTGAAAGAACTGCCGGTACTTAATGCCATTCAAAAAAATGCCGGGGCCGATCGCGTCCGCGTCATTGCCATAAACCTCGAAGAGCCTCGCAGGCAGTTTCGAAAGGCAATGAAGGCCTACGAGAATTTTGAGATTACTTTTTCGCACGACAAGAAAGGCCGAATAGCCAGGGGTTTTCGCGTCAAGACGGTACCGAATATTTTTGTTGTCGCCGTCGATGGGCTAATCGCGTTTAGACATGCAGGCTACTCAGCCGCGGCGCTCAGCGGTATTGTCGCAGACATAAATTCCTTGCTTGTAAAGAACCGGCCTCACTGAGCGCCGCGCTTGGCAGGCACTAAAAAAAGGGCCTCGCTATGGAGGCCCTTCTTCTGGTTATACAACACAAATAGTCGCCTACCAGATCTTTACGCGCTCCTCAGGCGGAAGGTAAAGGGCATCACCCTCCTGCACGTTGAATGCTTCGTAAAACTCCGGCACATTCCTGACCGCGCCGTTGGCCCGGTACTGGGGCGGCGAATGCGGGTCCGTCGCGATGCGGACGCGCGTTGCCTCTTCACGAGACTTGGCCCGCCAGACCTGACCGTAGCCGAGGAACACTCGCTGCACGCCAGTGAGTCCGTCGATCACCGGCGCTTCCGCCCCGTTTAGCGACAGCTTGTAAGCCAGCAGGCCGATGCTGATGCCGCCGAGATCGCCAATGTTTTCGCCTAGTGTAAATTCACCGTTCACCGCAAGATCGTCGAAAGGCCGAAACGCCGAGTACTGCTCAATGAGCTTCGCGGTGCGCGCCTCGAACTCTGCCCGGTCCTCATCGGTCCACCAGTTACGCAAAACACCATCGCCATCAAACGTACTGCCAGAATCATCAAAGCCATGGCCTATCTCGTGACCGATAACGGCGCCGATTGCGCCGTAGTTGACGGCGTCGTCGGCGGCCATGTTGAAGAACGGCGGCTGCAGAATCGCCGCTGGAAATACAATCTCGTTTAGCGCGGGGCTGTAATACGCGTTTACCGTCTGCGGCGTCATGCCCCACTCGGTTCGGTCGACCGGTCCGCCCTGGCGGGCGAGCTGCCGTTCGTGCTCTGCAACGGCTGACCGCTCCAGGTTGCCGTATAAATCATCCGGCTCAATATCGAGCGCCGAGTAGTCGCGCCACTCATCCGGGTAGCCGATCTTCGGCGTGAATTTTGAGAGCTTGTCGAGCGCCTGGGTCTTGGTCTCGTCTGTCATCCAGTCGAGTTCCTTGATGCTTTTTTCGTAAGCGCTGATCAGGTTGCTCACGAGGCCTAACATGCGCTCTTTCGCCTCAGGTGGAAAGTGCCGCTTGACGTAAACCTTGCCGACAACCTCACCCAGGTTACCGTTAACCCTGTTGACGCCGCGCCGCCACATCGGCCGTTGTTCGGGCGTGCCGTTGAGCGTCTTCCCGTAAAACTCGAAGTTCTGGCTGTCGAGCCCTTCTGTCAATCGCCCGGCCATATTGTTCAAGGCAGACCAGCGAAGATACGTCTTCCAGGTGTCGAGGTCGGTCGTTACAACGATGTCGTCCAGTGCGCGCATGTAATCGCGCATCATCACGACAAGGCCGTCGAGCTCAGCCAGGCCAGCTTCTGAGAGGTAACCATCCCAGTTGAATTGCGGCATCAACTGCGGCAGCTCAGAGAGCGGGATCTTTTTGTACAGCGCCACCCAGTCGCGTGTGTCTTCCTTCTTCATCTGCTCTTTGGCGAGTCGCGTCTCCAGCGCCATGACCGCGTTGGCCGCATCAGTGCCGCCTGGCAGGCTGGCCAGCCCGAACATAGCCTCGATGTGGGCGGCGTACTGCTCGCGCAGCTTTACGGACTTCTTATCGTCAAGCAGGTAGTACTCGCGATCCGGCAGGCCCAGGCCGCTCTGTGATGCGTAGATCATGTAGGTCTTGGGGTTCTTGAAGTCTGCGTATTGCCCCAGGCTAAACGGCGCGTCGAGGCCGCGCTTGACGGTCTCTGCGAAATAAACAGCGAGATCGCCGTAGTCGCTGATGCTGTCGATACGATCGAGCTCTGGCTGCAGCGGCCTGATGCCGCGCGCATTGCGCGCGTCCCAATCGAGGTAAGACTTGTAGAGGTCGCCGACTTTTTGTTCATCTGTGCCTTTAACAAAGTCGCCGCTCGCCGATTCCTCAATAATGGCGCGCACATTTTCCTGGGCCTCATCGCTGATCACGGCGAAACCACCATAGCTCGAACGATCCGCCGGGATTTCTGTATCCCGCAACCAGGTACCGTTTACATAGGCGAAGAAGTCGTCGCCGGGTTTTACGCTGGTATCCATGTACTGCAGATCGATACCGGAGGTTACCGCCGCTGGCAACGCCGCAGCCGTGTCGTCGTTCGCCTTGCCGCACGCGGCAACCATAAGCAGCGCCGCAGCGCCGAGAATCAGTTTGTTCATTCGTTTTCCTCTCCCCCTGTATTAATGTCAGGGTCCTTGTCCAATGTGCTCCAGCTCTTCGGCCTGGGCTCTGTCGATCGAAAAAATACTGTTGATATAACAGCCGCGTATTGTATCGGCGCCAACGCGCAGCGTGTTCCTCTCGTAACGTACGTCCGGCTCTATCGGTCTCATGTTGAGTTCGCGGCAGCGGCGCTTGAATCCCACAAGGTAGTAATCGTCACGCGCATTCAGAACAACGTAGTGTTCCGTGAGCTGCTTGTAGCTGTAATGGTGACGAAACCGCGCGACCTTTAGTGGCTCGAGCTCGGACACGACGATGAAGTCGTCGATTGCGACGTTTTCGTCGGCAACCTGCGGGGTCGCGCAGCCCTGCCAAAGCACCGCTGTTAGCACTGCAGGCAGGACAGATTTCAGTCGCATCTTCACGGTCTCCTTACCAGCTTTTGGACCTGCCTAGCTGGCAAAGTTCGGCGCCGACGTCGGCTGCCGTTCTTCGTTGTACAGCTTTGTTACGAAAGCTACGGCGCGCTTGTGGCCGGCCTCCCAGCCCTGGATGTCCTGCCGCATGCCCCCGGGTATCTGCTCACGACTCAATCGAACCGTTTCGGCCTTGCCGCCGCCGTAGCCCGGCGGCATCAACAGCGCGCCGGTCATTGCAGCAAAGGCGAGGTCTGTGTAGTTCAGCGTGTCACCCCCGAGCAGCGACGTGCGTCCGTCTTCGAGCCAGGCGTCCGCCTCGGCGAGCCTGTCTTCGATGCGGGCGGTGGCGCGTTCGTAGTTGGGCTCGGTTATGCGAAACGACTTCCGAATAAGAAGCCGCAGCACGGGGAATAGCAACCGCAGCAACGGCCGCTGCCAGGCCGGTGTCGCGGGGCTGTTCGCGCCCCACGCGTGCAGCGTTACGTCGCGATCGTTCAGGATGTGGTAGTAGACCCAGACTTGCAGGCTGGCGCCGTAGCGATCCAGTTTTGACTCATAGTCGATGCGCTCCCGGGTAGGCTCAAGGAACGCAGCGATTTCAGGCTCGTCAACGGCGTACCGTCCCCACAGGTAACGTAGTATTTCCGCAGAGTTGCCAATGCTCGACTGCACCGCACCCGTACGGATTTTCAATTGCGGCACGGTCCGACCGAGGAAGAATGCTCCGAGCGTGCCGCCCGACACCTTCTCGGTATAGTCGAGCCCCAACCGGTCCATGCTCCAGCGCACCTTCTCCACGAAGTGGCTTACAGAAATCGTTGCGAGAACCAGCTTGGGCGTTTTTGCCGGCAGCACCCAACCGCTGAGCACAACGAGCCAGCGCCAAAGCAAGAGCAGCAAGACCAACAATATTGCGGCGGGGACCGACAGGCCAAACCAGGCAACGATGAGCGGCGCGATCGTCAGGGCGATCGCGTGCACGAAAAGGCGGCGCTCAATCATACGTCGAGGTTTTCGACCGTGAGTGCGTTCTTTTCAATAAACTCGCGCCGCGGCTCGACCTGATCGCCCATCAGCGTTGTAAAGATTTCGTCGGCCTTAACTGCGTCTTCGATCTTCACCTGCAGCAAGCGTCGCGTTTCCGGGTTGACCGTTGTATCCCAGAGTTGATCCGGGTTCATTTCACCAAGGCCCTTGTAACGCTGTATCGACTGTCCGCGCCGGGCTTCATTCATCAACCAGGCGACGGCGTCGGCAAACGAATCGATCGGCATCTCGCGATCGCCTCGCCGCACCTTGGCGCCTTCCGACAGCAGGTCCTTGAGCTTTTCTGACAGCGACATGATGTGCCGGTATTCGCTGGTGGCGAAATACTCGCGCGGCATGTAGCGGGTAGTGCCAAGGCCGTGCAACAACTTGGTAATACCAATTCGCACGCCCTCGCCGTCGTCGTCGCCGCGATCCAGTGCCGCCGTGTAGCTGCCAGCATTGCCGTTCGCGGCACGATCGCCGGAATGCTTGGGCAGCGCATCACTGAGCTTTGCTGTCCATGCATCAAGCGCATCGAGATCATCCGTCAACTCGGGCGTGACGGCGGGAAGATCGCTGAGCGCTCGGAGCACCACCTCGTCATAGCGATTAGCCATGCGCGCATAGATGTTTTCGACAGCGATGTGTTCCTGCGCCAGCGCCTCAAGGCCAACGCCGGACAGCGGTGGCGCCTCATTGTTGACATGTAGCGCAGCGCCGTCCATTGCGGCATTCAGAAGATAGCTGTTCAGCTCCGCGTCGTCTTTAACGTAGACCTCCTGCTTGCCTCGCTTGATCTTGTAGAGCGGTGGTTGCGCAATGTAGATGTGACCACGCTCTATGAGCTCGTGCATTTGTCGGTAGAAGAAGGTCAACAGCAGCGTGCGGATATGCGAGCCGTCGACATCAGCGTCAGTCATGATTATGACGCGATGGTAGCGAAGCTTATCCGGATCGAAGTCGTCCCGCCCGATCCCACAGCCCAGCGCGGTAATAAGCGTTCCCACTTCGGCGGATGACAGCATCTTGTCAAAGCGGGCCTTTTCAACATTCAGAATTTTGCCCTTCAGCGGCAGTATTGCCTGGGTGCGTCGGTCGCGACCCTGTTTCGCCGAGCCGCCAGCGGAATCGCCCTCGACGAGGAACAGTTCCGAAAGCGCCGGGTCCTTTTCCTGGCAGTCGGCGAGCTTGCCGGGCAGGCCGGCAATATCGAGCGCACCCTTCCGGCGAGTCATCTCGCGCGCCTTTCGTGCCGCCTCGCGCGCCCGGGACGCATCGATGATCTTCGAGACGATCGCTTTGGCGTCCTGCGGGTGCTCAAGCAGGTAGTCGTCAAGGCCCCGGCTCATCGCCTGCTCGACAATGCCTTTAATTTCAGATGAAACTAATTTGTCTTTGGTCTGTGACGAGAACTTTGGATCCGGGACCTTCACCGACAACACGGCCGTAAGTCCCTCGCGAGCATCATCGCCGCTGGGCGTGAATTTGTCCTTGCGGGTGCTGGGCATAGACTCGATATAGTTGTTCAGCGTCCGGGTCAGCGCGCTGCGGAAACCCGCCAGGTGGGTACCGCCGTCGCGCTGCGGAATATTGTTGGTGTAGCAAAACATGTTTTCCTGGTAGCCGTCGTTCCACTGCAGCGCAGCCTCCACACCCACACCATCTTTCATGGTCGTGAAGTGGAACACCAACGGGTGTACCGGCGTCTTGTTGCGATTCAGGTGCTCGACGAACGCGTGGATGCCGCCCTGGTACTCGAACACCTCTTCCTTGGCGTCTCGTTCGTCGACCAGGCGAATGCGGACGCCGGAATTGAGGAACGATAGCTCCCTGAGCCGGCGCGCCAGAATATCGTAGTGAAACTCGATGTTGGTAAACGTTTTCGCGCTGGGCCGAAACCTGAGCGTCGTTCCGGTGCGATCAGATGGCCCGGTCTCGGCGAGCGGTGATACGGGCTCGCCGAACTGATACTCCTGCTTGAAAGTCTTGCCTTCGCGGTGAATCGTAAGAAGGAGGCTTTCCGAGAGCGCGTTCACGACAGAGACGCCCACGCCATGCAGTCCGCCGCTGACCTTGTAGGAGTTGTCGTCGAACTTACCGCCCGCGTGCAGCACGGTCATGATGACCTCGGCAGCAGAAACGCCCTCCTCCGGATGTATATCCACCGGAACACCTCGGCCGTCATCGCTGACCGTAACCGACTCATCAGCATGGATCGTGACAGTAATCGTGCTGCAATGGCCCGCCAGCGCCTCATCGATAGAGTTATCGACGACCTCGAAAACCATGTGGTGCAGGCCGGTGCCGTCATCGGTGTCGCCGATGTACATACCCGGTCGTTTTCGTACTGCCTCAAGGCCCTTTAAGACCTTGATATTACTGGAAGTATAGCTGGTGTCCTCGGTCATTCCATATCCTCTGGGCGCAACCGATACATTGTATCAAAACGGGGCCTTGAAAGTACCCTGAAACGGGTCTTTTTAGCTGGGTTTGATCCGCCGCTCTAGCGCCCCGTCAGGGCGCGTTCTCGGGCGCCCGAATGGGGGTCAGGCCGCCGTGTTCCACGTGGAACACGGCGGCGCCCGGCGGCACCAGGAGCGCGTCCGGCGCCAGGCTGGTTGCGACAACCTGGCAACCCAGCCCCGACACAGCATCCATGAGTCGGGACAGCGAATCTCCGTCCAGTTCGGCCGCGGGATCATCCAGTAACAACAACAGCGGTCTCTCGAGGGCGGTCTGCGCTGTCTCGGTCGCGGCCAGGATCATCGCGCTTGCGAGCAACTTTTGCTGGCCCCGGGAGACCAGCTTTCGGGCCTGACGTTCATCGTAGCTAATCTTCAGGTCGGCCCGATGAGGCCCGTGCTGAGTCGCCCCCAGCAGCATGTCGCGTTGCAGCCCGTCCTCCAGCGCCTGACCGAGGCCTTTCTCCCGGCCCCAGCCTTGCTGATAGTCAAAATGCAGCTCCGTCGCCAGGAGCTTTTCGCCGAAACTCGTCAGCCCGCCCAGCAGCCCCGCAAGTGCGCGCCGCCTCGATTCGTCCAGCTGCATGCCAACATCTACGAATTCGGCGTTCCAGCTGCGTATTGTCGCGGTGGAAGATTTAGCCTTCAGCGCTGCGTTTCGTTGCCTCAGCGCACGCTTGAAGCGGCGCCAGGCCTGCAAGTGCTCATGTTCCACGTGGAACGCCACCCAGTCGAGAAACCGCCGCCGAAGCTCTGGCCCGCCCGCCACCAGGTTGTGCACTTCAGGATCAATTACCTGTAGCGGCATCGCCTCTGCCAGCGCCGCCGCCCCTCCCTCGCTGTCGCCGTCAACCCGGACCTCGAGCCCACCGCGGCTATTCTTCGCCCCAAGGTTGCGTGTCCGAGAGTGAGCATGAACCTGGCCGAAGAGCACGAACTCTTCATGGCCGTGCCTAACCAGGTCTGCCGTGCCGGCGCCGCGAAACGACTTTCCCCGGCCCAGATAGGCCAACGCCTCCAACAAGCTGGTTTTGCCGGAGGCGTTCGCACCGTAAACCAGGTTGAAATCGGAGGCCAAATGGATCTCGATACTCTCGAGACAGCGAAAGTTCGTGGCCCTGAATAGGCGAATCATCGTCCTGAAAACCGACCGGAAAGGTCGGCGTCAGAGCCGCATAGGCATAACCACGAACTTACTGTCGTCGTTGCCCGGCTGCCGAATCAGGCAGCTCGAATTACTGTCCTGCACGGATAACGTGACCGCATCGCCCTCTACCGCACCCAGCGCATCGAGAAGATAATTCACATTAAAGCCTATTTCTATGTCCTCACCGCTGTACTCAACCTCCAGCTCTTCTTCAGCCTCTTCCTGCTCCGGGTTGTGGGCCTGCAAAACAACGCCGCTATCCCGAATAACAAGGCGTATTCCGCGGTACTTCTCGTTAGATAAAATCGCCGTCCGTTGCAACGCGCCTCGAAACTCGCCCCTGTCGGCCTTCAGCTCGTTCGACGACTCCTTCGGAATAACACGGTCATACTCCGGAAAACGCCCGTCGATGAGCTTCGACGTAAAGCGGATCCCTTCAAGCTGTATGCGAACATGGTTCGCTCCCAGCTCTATATCGAGGTCGCCGTCACCGCTCATTAAACGTTGCAGCTCAAGCACTCCTTTTCTCGGCACGATGACCTGCTGTTCATCGAAGCTCACAGCCAGCTCAGCCTGGCTCAATGCAAGCCGATGACCATCGGTAGCCACTGCCCGAAGAAATTTGCCACTGGTCTCCAACAGCATGCCGTTCAGGTAATACCGAACATCCTGCTGCGCCATCGAAAAGTGTGTTTTCTCAATCAGCCGCCCCAGCACCTCCTGAGACACCTGGATTGTCTGGCCCGCCTTAATGTCTTCGACCACCGGGAATTCAGCTGACGGCAGGGTCGCGAGGTTAAACCGGCTTCGCCCCGCTCGCACCGAGAGCTTCTCTCCGCTAAGGCTCACCTTGATATCCGTGCCTTCGGGTACCGCTCGGCAGATATCCAGGAGCTTGCGACCGGAGACCGTAATTTCTCCATCAGACTCCGTTTCTATCTCGGCCGTCGCGACCAACTCAACTTCAAGGTCTGTTGCCGTCACCGAGAGTTGGCCATCACGAGCGATGACAAGTACGTTTGAGAGTATCGGCATTGTCTGCCGTCGTTCCACGACGCCTATTACGGCCTGTAATGGCTTCAACAGCGCTTCCCGAGCTGCGGTAAACTTCATAGGTTCCACCTGTTAAT
>CAYTTZ010000062.1:0-15207 GCA_964440945.1 uncultured Woeseiaceae bacterium | reverse complement strand
CGAAGGGCGTGCGCTGCCCGATGGAATTGTCGACCTATTTCCGCATCAACGCGGCTAATACCGGTCAGTTCGAACGCACCTTGATTATCGCTGATGAAGGCAGCCACGTCAGTTACCTGGAAGGCTGCACGGCACCGATGCGCGACGAAAACCAGCTGCATGCCGCTGTCGTGGAGCTCGTGGCCCTGAAGGATGCCGAGATCAAGTATTCGACGGTGCAGAACTGGTACCCGGGCGACGAGAACGGCATTGGCGGTATCTACAATTTCGTGACCAAGCGCGGTGACTGTCGCGGCGCCAACTCCAAGATCTCCTGGACCCAGGTAGAGACTGGTTCGGCCATCACCTGGAAGTATCCAAGCTGCCTGCTGCGTGGCGATAACTCGGTGGGTGAGTTTTACTCTGTCGCAGTTGCCAACAACATGCAGCAGGCGGACACCGGCACGAAGATGATTCACATCGGCCGCAATACAAGCAGCACGATTGTTTCCAAGGGCATATCCGCAGGTCGGGCCGAAAACGCCTACCGGGGACTGGTGCGCATCATGCCGCAGGCGCACGGCGCGAGGAATCACACGCAGTGCGACTCACTGTTGATTGGCAAGCAGTGCGGCGCGCATACGTTCCCTTACATGGAAATCAAAAACCCGACGGCAAGGGTCGAACACGAGGCAACAACTTCAAAGATTTCTGCCGACCAGTTGTTCTATTGCAGACAGCGCGGCATCTCCGAAGAAGACGCGGTCAACATGATCGTCAATGGTTTTTGCAAAGAAGTATTCAAAGAGCTTCCGATGGAGTTTGCCGTTGAAGCTCAGGCACTGCTGAACGTGAGCCTCGAAGGCGCCGTAGGCTAAGGAAATAACATGCTCGAAATCAAAGATCTAAAGACTCGCATTGGCGATGCCGAGATTCTCCACGGACTGTCACTCTCGGTAGGAAAGGGCGAAGTTCACGCAATCATGGGACCGAACGGCTCGGGAAAAAGCACCCTGGCCCAGGTCGTCGCGGGACACGAGGATTACGAAGTAACCGGCGGTTCGGTTACGTACAGGGGCCTCAACCTGCTGGACCTGAGCCCTGAAGAGCGTGCGCACGAAGGTATCTTCCTCGGCTTCCAGTACCCCGTCGAGATCCCGGGCGTGAACAACGCCTACCTTCTGAAAGCAGCCGTTAACGCCAAGCGCAAGCATCAGGGCCTCGAGGAAGTCGACGCGTTCGAATTCCTGAAGCTGGCTCGCGAAAAAATGGCGATGCTGGGCATGGACCCGAAGTTCCTGAACCGCGGCGTCAACGAAGGCTTCTCAGGCGGCGAAAAAAAACGTAACGAAATCCTGCAGATGGCAATGCTTGAACCAAGCCTGGCAATTCTCGACGAGACCGATTCCGGCCTGGATATCGACGCGCTCAAAGCGGTCGCCGCTGGTGTCAATACGCTGCGCAGCCCGGATCGCGCCATCATCCTGGTAACGCATTACCAGCGCCTGCTGGACTACGTGCAGCCTGACTTTGTACACGTACTCTCGCAGGGAAAGATTGTTCGCTCGGGCGACAAGTCGCTGGCCCTGGAACTCGAGGAGCGGGGTTATGACTGGGTTCGCGAGGCCGCGACGGCATGAAATCGGCGTCGCTCAACTACGACAACCTGAGGAATGTTGTCCGGCAACTGCCCGACAACGGCCTGGGCTCGGTGCGCGAAGCGGCGCTGCAGCATCTCGGTAAGCATGGGCTGCCGACGCTCCGCGATGAAGACTGGAAATACACCGACCTTGCGCCGCTCATTGACATCAGTAACCGCTGGCTAAGCACCGGCGGACAGCAGCCGGCGGTGCGCGCGGAGCGTGAGATCATCGACTCGATTACTCGTTCGATTGATGCGACCTGGATTGTGATCGCCGATGGTCACATTGATGAACAGGCGTTCGAGATCGCTATGAGCGATGCGATTACAGTCTCGCGAATTAGCGACTCACCATCAACGGTCGCACTATCACGACCCCTGGTAGATCTGAACGCCGCACTGCTACAGGAAGGACTGCGAATCCGGATCACAGGTCGCGCAGACAAGCCGATCGGAATTCTGCTTGTTGACGGCCCCGACGCGGACGTCGGCGTTACTCAAACCCGCATTGAGATAGACGTCGCGCCGGCTGGCGCAGCCGATTTCATCGAGTATCACGTCTCCCGCGGCGATGGCGATCACTACGCAAACTCGGTATTGACCATGAATATTGGCGATGACGCCACCGTCAATCATGTGCGCATACAGAACCGCTCGCTCAATCATGTACAGACCAGCCGCACATCAATCTCGCCGGGACATAATGCTGTCCTGCGCATGGCAGGCTTCGACCTGGGCGGCGGCCTGGTTCGAAACGATGTGGACATAGATCTCGGCAGTCCAGGTGCCGATGTGACTTTCGACGGGCTGTACCTCGCAGGCGACGGCCAGCATATTGACAATCACACGCGCGTAGACCACCGCGTCGGCCCGGCGACCTCGTCCCAGGAGTATCGCGGCATACTAAACGGCAAATGCCGCTGCGTATGGAACGGCAAGGCCATCGTTCACAAAAATGCGGACGGTACCGATGCGAAGCAGGCCAATCACAACCTGCTCCTGTCCGAAAAAGCCGAAATCGACGCAAAACCAGAACTGGAGATTTATGCCGAAGACGTGAAGTGCGCCCACGGCACGACCGTGGGTCAGCTCGATGAAACCGCCCTCTTCTACCTGCGCACACGCGGCCTCGACAAGCAACACGCCATGCGGGTCCTGACGCACGCTTTCGCGGCCGACCTCGTGCGGCGCGTGCCGGTCAAGTCTGCAATAGAAGGTATCTCGGACATCGTGGAAGCGCGCCTCGCCGAACTGATTCAGGCGGACGACGTCACGGAATTACTCGCATGAGTCATGCGCATCTGACAGCAATGGAATCGTCGACGGATTGGCGGAACGACTTCCCAATCCTGCAGCAGTCGGTCAACGGTCAGCCGCTGGTCTACCTCGACAGCGCGGCGTCGGCGCAGCAGCCGGCCAGCGTCATTGACGCGGTCGCACGTTACCAACGTGAAGACCATGCGAATGTTCACCGTGGCGTGCACACGCTCAGTCACCGGGCGACCGACGCTTATGAGGGTGCCCGCGACAAGATTCGGGACTTCATCAACGCGGCCAGTCGCACGGAGATTGTATTGACCAGCGGCACCACCGAATCGATCAACCTGGTCGCGCAGAGTTTCTGTCGCCCACGCGTGGGACCTGGCGACAAGATTCTCATTACCCATCTCGAACATCACGCCAACATCGTCCCCTGGCAACTGGTCTGTGAACAGACGGGCGCGGAGCTTGTCGTAGCACCGATCGATGACCAGGGACAGCTCGAACTGGAATCGCTGTGGACGTTGATGACGGACGACGTTGCCCTGCTCGCCGTCGGCCATGTATCGAACGCACTGGGCACGATCAATCCGCTCAAGGAGATTGTCTCCCAGGCGAAACAGCGCGGCATTCCGGTACTTGTTGATGGCGCACAGGGCGTCCCGCACATGACTGTCGATGTCCAGGATCTCGACTGTGACTTTTACGCGTTCTCCGGACACAAGATGTTTGCTCCGACCGGCACCGGCGTTCTCTATGCTCGCGAAGCTGTGCTCGATACGATGCCACCGTACCAGGGCGGCGGCGACATGATCCTGGAAGTCAGTTTCGAATCGATCATCTACAACGAGTTGCCCTACAAGTTCGAAGCCGGCACGCCAAATATCTCCGGTGTCATTGGCCTGGGCGCTGCAATCGACTACCTGCAGGCTATTGGCATGCTGCGTATTGCCGATTACGAACGCGAATTGCACGACTACATGGTCGAGAAACTGAGCGACCTAGACGGCATTCGACTAATCGGTACCGCGAGCAGCAAAGCAAGCGTCCAGTCCTTCCTGCTGGACGATATCCACTCACACGATCTGGGCACAATCCTCGATCACCAGGGGGTTGCCATCCGCACCGGTCACCACTGCGCGATGCCGGTTATGACGCGCTTTGGCATTTCAGGGACTTCACGAGCGTCAATCGCTTTCTACAACAACACCGACGACATCGATCGACTGATCAAGGCACTGGTGAAGGCCCGGCAGGTTTTCGGATGACCGTTCACACGATTGAGAACGACGATATTCAGGACCTCTATCGAGAGCTGATTCTCGACCATGCCCGGACGCCGAGGCATTTTGGCCGCCTCGACGACGCCACGCATACGGCGCAAGGCATCAATCCGCTCTGCGGCGACAAGCTCGCCCTGTACCTGCGCGTGGACGAGGAAGGGACGGTCGCAGCGAGCACCTTCGAGGGCTCAGGCTGTGCCATCTCGGTGGCCTCAGCTTCGTTACTGACCGAGACCGTCACGGGACTGCCGATCGACCAGGCAGAAGCCATCTTCAGGTCGGTTACGGGCCGATTGACGGCAACGACTAAGAGTCCCGACACCGAAATCGAAGGTGCGCTGCGGCAACGTATGGATAAACTGCGCGCGCTCGATGGTGTTCGCGAATTTCCTTCCCGTGTGAAATGCGCCACCCTCGCCTGGCACGCGCTGCACTCGGCGCTGGACAGCGACTCTAAACCCGCTACTACGGAGTAATTGCAGGATGTTTGGTCACACCAACGAACCGATTTCGCTGTCACGCGACGTCAAAGCCATCATTATTCCGGCGGGTGAGCAGCTTACCCTGCGAGAAGGGACCAGCGGCTTCATCACACAGGCGCTTGGCGGAAGCTTCACAATCTACGTCGAGGGCAGCTTGTTTCGCATTTCCGGTGCAGACGCCGATGCGCTCGGCAAAGAACCTGTGCCGCCACCGAAGGTTCCGGAAAACGCGACGGACGCGGATATTGAAGCGGTAGTCTGGGATCAACTCAAGACCTGCTACGATCCGGAGATTCCAGTGGACATCGTCAATCTCGGGCTTGTCTACCAATGCAATATCCAGTCGCTGGGCAACGGCCAGCGCTCTGTGAACGTTGACATGACCTTGACGGCCCCTGGCTGCGGCATGGGCGAGGTCCTTGTCGAGGACGCACGCGAGAAGATTGCGATAATTCCGACGATCTCTGACGTTTCGGTCGAGCTTGTTTTCGACCCACCCTGGAACGTGGAAATGATGACCGACGAGGCACGCTTGCAGACCGGCATGATGTAGTCGGGAAAGAAGTTAACGACGATGAAGATACTCACCCTTGTTCGACACGCGAAGTCCAGCTGGAGCGACGCGACGCTGGGCGACAGCAAGCGTCCTCTGAACAAACGCGGCAAGCACGACGCACCGATTATGGGCCGTCGCATCGCGGATCACGGTATCCGGCCTTCATTGATCATCAGCAGCCCCGCGGAACGCGCGTGGACGACGGCGAAAACTATTGCCGAGGAGCTCTCGTACCCCCTCGAGTTCCTGCAACGGGAGGACAGCCTCTACCTCGCGTCGCTCGACGATTTTCTGGACGTTCTCATCGCGCAGGATAAGGACTTCAATTCAATCATGGTCGTAGGACACAACCCGGGCATGACGGACTTCGCGAATTTTCTGTCGCCGGACCTGACGTATAATCTGCCGACCGCAGGTGTCGTTTCGGTCGAAATTGACCAGGATCACTGGAAGCTTTACGAGCGCCCGAAAACTCGTCTGCTCGTGCACGATTATCCCAAGAAGACCGCCTGACAGGCGGACGCCTCAGCACTCGGGCACATTCACCGCCAAACCGCCTTTGGACGTTTCCTTGTACTTCGAGGCCATGTCGAGGCCGGTCTGGCGCATCGTTTCGATGACCTGATCCAGCGTAACCTTGTGCGTACCATCACCGTGCATCGCCAGTTTGGCGGCATTGATCGCCTTTACCGCACCCATCGCATTGCGTTCGATGCAGGGAATCTGCACGAGTCCGCCGATTGGGTCACAGGTGAGCCCGAGGTTGTGCTCCATACCGATCTCGGCAGCCTCCTCAATATGATCGTTGCTGCCACCAAGCACAGCGGCAAGTCCTCCGGCTGCCATCGAACAGGCTACGCCAACCTCGCCCTGGCAACCCATTTCTGCACCAGAGATTGACGCATTGATCTTGTACAGGATCCCAATTGCCCCGGCCGTGAGAATAAAAGTGCGAATGCCCTCCTCGTCGGACCCCGGCACAAAACGATCGTAGAACATCAGGACGGCGGGAATAATGCCTGCCGCACCGTTTGTCGGCGACGTCACAATGCGCCCACCTGCCGCATTCTCCTCGTTAACGGCGATCGCAAACGTGTTCACCCACTCCATGGCATCGAACGCGGAGGGTTCGCCACGTTTCGACAAACTCCGGTGCAACTTCGCCGCGCGGCGCAATACCGACATTTTTCCGGGCAATACGCCATCCGTTCTCAGGCCGCGCTCGACGCAGTCGCGCATCGCTTTCCAAACGTCGTCCAGGCGCTGGCGGACCTCCTCCTGACTGCGCCAATGCATCTCATTGCGCAGCACGAGTTCCGCGATGCTGAGATTCTCAGCAGCGGCTATTGCCAGGAGCGCCTGGCTCGTTGCGAACGGGTAAGGTGGCTCGCCCTCTTGCGCCATTGGCTCCGCTTCTTCATTGCGCGCGATGAAGCCGCCACCGAGCGAATAGTATTTTTCGTTCAGGAGCTCGGATCCGTCCTCCGCGTAGGCGATGAAATGCATGCCGTTCGTATGCCGCGGCAGCTCTGCTTCGTAATCAAAAACAAGGTCGGTTCTCGGGTCAAAGGACATTCGACCGACCGCCGGGACTGCGATCGCGCACTCTGCGTGAATACTCCCCAATAACGCATTGACCGTATCCGGCTCGATGGTCTCGGGAAGCAGTCCGGATAAGCCCAGCAGCACGGCTGAGTCGGTACCGTGACCTTTGCCGGTCCAGGCCAGCGACCCATGCAGCCTGACCTGAATCCTGGCGACATCGGCAGCAAACGTTTCAAGGTTACTGACAAACGCCTGGGCCGATTTCATTGGCCCGACCGTGTGAGAACTCGATGGGCCTATACCAATTTTGAAGATATCGAATACGCTAATCGCCGCCATCAATCAGAGCCGAGCGTAAGCAGACTGGCATTGCCGCCGACGGCCGAGATGTTATTGCTGACCGTGTACTCACTGCCAAACCGCTGCACATAGTGCGGCCCGCCCGCCTTTGGGCCCGTGCCGGACAAGCCGCGGCCACCGAACGGTTGTACGCCAACGACCGCGCCGATCATATTGCGATTGATGTAGATGTTACCCGCACCGGATGCCTGCACAAGGCCCCGTGCTCGCGAGTCAATACGGCTGTGGAGACCCATTGTCAGGCCAAAGCCCGTGGCATTAACCGCCGCAACCGTCTTATCGAGTTCACGACCCTTGAATTTAAGTACGTGCAGGATCGGGCCGAAGACCTCTTCCGTCAGGACACGGATGTCGTCGATTTCTACGAGCGTAGGCGCGAAAAACGTTCCCGCCTCATGCCCCGCAGGCAGAGCGCATCGATGAACGATTCTTGCCTCTTTCGACATTCTTTCTACGTGAGCCTCAAGTACCGCCCTGGAGGGCCCGTCAATCCCGGGCCCGACATCGGTTGACAGGTATCTCGGATCGCCGATAACGAGTTCGTCCATATAGCCGCGCAGCAAGTCTAGTGTTCGTGGCTCAATATCCTCCTGGACACACAGCAAGCGCAAAGCAGAGCACCTCTGGCCCGCACTGTTGAAGGCCGAATAGATACTGTCGTGGACGACCTGCTCAGGCAACGCCGAACTATCCACGAACATGGCGTTCTGGCCGCCGGTTTCGGCGATCAGCGTGCCGATCGCGCCGTCCCGATGGGCCAGCGTCTGATTGATTGTCTGCGCCACGCCGGTGGAGCCCGTGAATACCACGCCGGCAACACGTGGATCTGCCACGGCGCGGCGGCCGATGAGAGAGCCGGAACCTGGAATAAAATGCAGTACGTCCCCCGGCACGCCGGCCTCATGCATCAGCTGCACAGCGCGGTATGCAATCAAAGGTGTCGGCGCCGCCGGTTTCGCGAGTACGGCGTTGCCGGCCGCAAGCGCGGCTGCAACCTGCCCCGTGAATATCGCCAGCGGAAAATTCCATGGGCTGATGCAGACGAACACGCCGCGGCCCCGCAGGCCGTAGGTGTTGTGCTCTCCCGTAGGCCCCGGCATGACCAGCGGCTCACCGAAGTGTCGCTGTGCCTGTGCCGCGTAGTAGCGGAAGAAGTCCACGGCTTCGCGCAACTCGGAAATAGAGTCCGGAATCGTCTTGCCGCCCTCGCTCACGCACAGGGCGAGCAGCTCGGCGTGATGAGCTTCGAACAGGTCTGCCGCACGATTCAGAATCACGGCGCGTTTGTCAGCGCCCATGCGATCCCAGGCAACCTGTCCTTTGACCGACAGCTCCAGCGCCGCATCGACGTGTTGCTCTTCTGCCTGATGGCAAATACCGACGACCTCGTCCGTATTCGCCGGATTAACCGATGGCACCTCCGACCCGGACATCTCCTTGCCGCCAACGATCGGTTTGGCCGTGACAGGCCTGGCGCTGGTCGCCTCCAAATCTGACAGCAACTTGCGGGTTACATTGCGGTCCGCGAGGTTAACGCCGTGCGAGTTGTCTCGCTCGGGCTTGAAGATATCAACCGGCCTCGGAATCAACGGGTGCGGCAGACAGTCGTGCTGGAGGGCGACGACCAACGGATCTGCAATGATGTCCTGCACATCTATGGACTCATCAATGATCTTGTTCACAAACGATGTGTTCGAACCGTTCTCCAGCAAACGTCGAACGAGGTAGGGCAACAGATCCTCGTGATTTCCCACCGGCGCATAGATGCGGCAGGGCCGGTCGTGCTTTTGCGGGTCGACGACTTCGGCATACAGTTCCTCGCCCATACCGTGCAGTCGCTGGAACTCGTAGTCCCGGCGCTCGCCTGCATAATGCAGCACGCTCGCCAACGTATGCGCGTTGTGGGTCGCGAACTGCGCGTAGATCTTCTCGCCTGCCGCAAGTGCAGCACGTGCGCACGCGAGATACGACACGTCCGAATGCGACTTGCGCGTGAACACCGGGTAGCTCGATATCCCCTGCTCCTGCGCCCATTTGATCTCACTGTCCCAGTAGGCGCCTTTTACGAGGCGCACAGGAATGCGACGTCCTACGTCGGCTGCGGCGTCCTCAATGAACCGCATCGTGTCACGGGCGCGGCGCTGGTAAGTCTGCACAGCCAGGCCGAAGCCATCCCAGCCGTCGAGCGCTTTATCACGATAGACGCGCTCGAATATATCCAGCCACATTTCGAGTCGGTTCGCCTCCTCCGAATCGATTGTCAGGCCGATCCCTACTTCCTTCGCGTGTTTGGCAAGCT
Organism: uncultured Woeseiaceae bacterium; assembly: GCA_964440945.1. GTDB lineage: Bacteria > Pseudomonadota > Gammaproteobacteria > Steroidobacterales > Woeseiaceae > UBA1847. The sequence continues at coordinate 5,801 of CAYTTZ010000062.1, read as the reverse complement.
CAACAACGGATGGTACGAGTTCATCCATGACTCGCTGTTCATGTGTGAACTCGTAGCGCGGGTGGAGCGCAGACAACTTGACCGATATACCCGGGGCCGAAAACACGTCTGGCGCATCGATCCGTGGACCACTGGCAATGCTGTCGATGCCCTGGTGGTAGTTGTCGAGGTAACGCTGCGCATCCGCCGCCGTCAGCGCGGATTCGCCAAGCATGTCAAACGAATAGCGGTATGGCAGCTTTTCGTTCTTCAGCGAGCGTTTCAGGGCTTCCCCGATCGTGCGCCCCATGACGAACTGGTGCCCCATGATCTTCATGGCCTGGCGCATGGCCGTGCGTACCACCGGCTCGCCCGCACGACTGACCAGCCGGCCAAGCGTTTGGCCGGGGTTACTCGTCGCGACCTCGTCAAGACTCAGAATCCGGCCCGTCAGCATCAGGCCCCAGGTCGATGCGTTGACAAATATGGAATCACTTACACCGAGATGATCTTTCCAGTTAGCCGACGTAATCTTGTCCGCGATGAGCCGGTCTGCCGTATCGGCGTCGGGGATCCTCAGCAAGGCTTCAGCGATGCACATGAGCAGCACACCTTCATCTGACGACAAGTCGTACTGCTGCAGGAATGCTTCTATGCCCCCGTCCTTGGCCGTGTTTTTACGTACGGCACGCACGAGTTGCTCCGCGGTTTCCTGAATTTTGTTGCGAACTGCAGTACCGGGGTCGGCGGCCTCCAGCAGCTCCCTGACGAGTTTCGCCTCGTCGGCGAGGTAAAGGTCATTGATGTAGGAAATACTGCCCTCTCGGGCGGCAGGCTGGTCAACGTAGCTCATGTGACGACTCCGGACATCCGTTCTTCCGACGGACTCAAAAAGGAACAATCGGGCCGCGATTATAGGGTATTCACTACCCGACAGGCATCGGTATTCCTCCTGACCTGCCGGCCTAATCGACGTCCCGATTGCGCTGCCGCAGCCGGCGGCGCGTGTGCTTGTCGGGCTTGCCACGCGTCATGGGCATTTGCAGGCGATCGCGGCGCAGTTCGGCGAGCCGCTGCTCGCGGCGGACAACGCTTTCTTCGGACTCCTGGTAACAGGCCTTTGCTTCACTGGCAGGGCCACGCCGTACCGGAATGCCAACGACTGTCAGGACATACTCCAGCTGCTGACGCTGCAGCCGGATTTCGTCGCGTGGCTGGACGCGGGCAGAGGTGCGGGCGCGCTCACCATTTACACGAACATGGCCGCCCTGCACCGCTGCGGTGGCTGCCGTGCGGGTCTTGTAAAACCGCGTGAACCAAAGCCATCGATCCAGTCTTAGTGAGTCTTCTGACATGACGTATCCCCATTGCGCTCCTGATATACTTTGCTTCCTTCTCACCTTGAGGGCAACACCGTGCCGACACGCTTTCTGGAATCTCTTGCCGAGCAAACTGAGGCGCTCCGTTCGGAGGGCCTGTTCAAGACCGAAAGGCTCATCGCAGGACCGCAGCAGGCCGCTATCGACGTACGGGTTAATGGCGCCACCGACCATGTGCTCAACCTTTGCGCGAACAACTACCTGGGGCTTGCGAACCACCCTGAGGTCATCGCAGCGGCGCATAAGGCGCTCGATACGTTTGGCTACGGCATGGCGTCTGTACGGTTCATTTGCGGCACGCAGACTATCCATAAGGAGCTCGAAGCCCGTATCAGCGCGTTCCTCGGCACCGAGGAAACGATTCTCTACCCGTCATGTTTCGATGCGAATGGCGGGTTGTTCGAGACACTGCTAGGCCCCGGCGATGCTGTAATAAGTGACGCACTGAACCACGCCAGCATCATCGACGGCATTCGCCTCTGCAAGGCGAGTCGCTACCGTTATGCCAACAGCGATATGGGCGACCTCCGCAAACAACTGCAAGACGCAGCCGCTGCAGACGTCAGCCTTATCGTCACCGACGGCGTGTTCTCCATGGACGGCACGATCGCCGACCTCGTCGGTATCTGCGATCTGGCACGGGAGTTTGACGTGCTGACCATGATTGATGACTGCCATGCCACCGGCTTCCTGGGCAAGACCGGCCGTGGCACGCATGAATACCGCGACGTGATGGGGCGTGTCGATATCATTACCGGCACGCTCGGCAAAGCCCTCGGCGGCGCGTCCGGTGGCTACACGTCTGGCCGCAAGGAAATCATCGGCTGGTTACGGCAGCGATCGCGTCCCTACCTGTTTTCAAACTCGGTCGCGCCGGTTATTGCGGCTTCGTCCATTGCCGTGCTGGACCTGCTCGAACGCGACAGCGCACTGCGCGAACAGCTGCACGAAAACGCCGCGTACTTCCGCGCGCAGATGACCGAAAGGGGATTCGACCTGAAGCCAGGCGAGCACCCGATCATCCCCGTTATGCTGGGCGATGCCAAACTGGCGACGAATATGGCAGACCTGCTGCTTAAGAGAGGCATCTATGTCGTCGGCTTCGCTTTCCCGGTTGTGCCGAAAGGTCAGGCACGTATTCGTACTCAAATGTCAGCCGGCCTGACGCGCGAACAGCTCGACAAGGCCATCGAGGCCTTTACCGTGGTTGGTCGGGAGCTCGGCGTAATCCACTAGCAGAAACTTGCACGAGAACTAACAATGAAAGCACTGGTCAAGGCAAAGCCCGAGCGCGGCATCTGGATGCAGGACATCATGAAGCCCGACATCGGCCACAACGACGTCCTCATCAAGATCAATCGCACCGCAATCTGCGGCACGGACATTCACATCTTCAAGTGGGACGACTGGGCGCAAAAAACGATCCCGGTGCCGATGGCCGTTGGCCACGAGTTCAGTGGCCGCATCGTCGATATGGGCGTCGAAGTCCGCGGCTTCAGCCTTGGCGATCGGGTGTCAGCCGAAGGGCATGTAACCTGCGGTGTTTGTCGAAATTGTCGTGCGGGTCGACGCCACCTGTGCATGAACGCCATCGGCGTCGGCGTCAATCGACCCGGCGCTTTCGCCGAGTACCTCTCGGTCCCCGCATTCAATGTCTTCAAGCTTCCGGATGCCATAAGCGACGAAATGGCATCAATCCTCGACCCACTCGGCAACGCCACCCATACCGCCCTGTCGTTCGATCTCGTCGGCGAAGACGTCCTTATCACTGGCGCGGGACCTATCGGCGTAATGGCCGTTGCTATAGCGCGCTTTGCCGGAGCGCGTCACATCGTCATCACCGACGTCAACGACTATCGACTCGGTCTTGCTCGCGAGATGGGCGCATCGCGGGCACTTAACGTGACGCGTGAGACCATCGAAGATTGCATGCGGGATCTCCGCATGGAAGAAGGGTTTGACGTAGGCATGGAAATGTCGGGCAATCCCGATGCATTTCGCGACATGGTGCATTCTATGCATCACGGGGGCAAGATCGCGATGCTCGGCATACCGCCGGACGACATGGCGATAAACTGGAATGAGGTAATCTTCAAGGGCCTGGTGATCAAGGGGATCTACGGCCGCGAGATGTTCGAAACCTGGTACAAGATGTCGAGCATGCTGCAAAGCGGGCTCAACATGGCGCCCATCATCACGCATCATTTCGACATCGACGAGTTCCAGCCAGCGTTCGAACTGATGGAATCAGGTCAGACAGGTAAAGTCATACTGCACTGGAACTAAGGCGTAGTCGCGCTGCTTTAGTTGATATCGCAGAAACAGTGCGAATAGACACCTCGTGGGTCATTGAACCGGGTTATCCCGGCGAGTATTTCCTGCAACTGATTCGCGAAAATCATGATTGGCGCAGGCGCTGACACGAAGCTGGCAGGCTCCAGGCCACTGTGTTTCGCGATGGTCAGCAGATCAACGATCATCTGCTCGGTCGGAGACAGTTTGATCGCGATGTCCTTTCGGCCGAATTCGCCTTCGGCAAGGCCAGCGAGATCCGCTGCGATGCCCACGGCATCCTCCAAACCGCCCAATTGATCCACGAGCCCGTTTTCGAGGGCATCCACCCCCGTCCAGACCTGTCCCTGGCCAACAGCATCAACCGCCTGCTTCTCCATGCCGCGCTGCTCGGCGACGTTTGAAATGAAATCGTCATACACATTTTCGATAAGCATCTGGATCAACTGCCTGGCCTGCTCGGGCAATGCCATGTCCGGACGCACGCCCGCCCAGGGCGTCGTCGCCACGCCGTCAGTCGCGATCCCCACGACGTCCATCGTGCGTTGAAAGGTCGGTATCATGCCGAACACACCGATAGAGCCAGTCACCGTGGAGGGGCTGGCCAGAACCCTGTCCGCGACAACGGAGATCCAGTAGCCGCCGGAGGCCGCGACGCTGCCCATCGAAGCTACGACCGGTTTGCCGGCCTGCTGCAACGCCTGGACTTGCTGCGCAATGACCTCGGAGGCGAAAACGCTGCCCCCAGGGCTGTCGACTCGCAATACGACCGCCTTGACAGATTCGTCAGTCAAAGCCTCTCGTAACAGGTCAGCGGTCGAATCACCGCCTACCGAGCCTGGCGGCTGCTTGCCGTCAAGAATCTCGCCCGCAGCAACGACGATCGCGACATTTTGCTTCTTCGGTTTCTTCCCATGGAGCATACGCATCTGGTCGAGATATTCATTCATGCCCACCGATGCGTACAAGGATTCGTCGTCAGAGTCCTCGCCTGCATATTCCTTCAGCTTGTCGCGCAGCTCGGTGCGACCGAGCAGCTCATCGACCAGTCCGCTGTCACGCGCGGCTACCGCCAGGTCACCATTGACGCTGGCACCTTTCGCCACCATGCCCTGTGCATAATCATCAATAGTGCCTTCCGGCAATCCGCGTGCCGCGACGACATCTTCCTGGTACATCGTCCAGAACTGGCTGACCAGATTCACCCTTGATTCGCGGTCTTCGGGGGACATGTCCATGCGTGTGTAGGGTTCGACGTACGACTTGTGCGTGCCGACCCGGAAGACATTCCAGTCGATACGAAGATTATCGATCACATCCCGGTAGTAGTTCCGGTAGCCCCCGTAGCCCTGCAGAAACACCAGGCCTTCCGGGTGCATGTACAGCTCATCGGAATGTGCTGCGAGGTAGTACCCGGCTTGCACGAAGATATCAGCACTGGCGATCACCGGTTTGCCAGATTCCCTAAAAGCGTTGATGGCTTCCCCGACGCGTCGCAGCTTGTTGAGCCCACCTCCGCCAAGCGCGCTGAGTTCGAGATGCACGGCCGTGATACGATCATCGTTGCGCGCATAGTTCAGCGCGTCAATGACATCCTGGACAAGCGTCTGCGTCTGCACCTCGCCGAGCAATTCGGCCACTGCGCGGTCGTAGGGATTACCTGCCAGCTGTTCGACCAGCACACCGGAAGGCCGGATCACGAGCGCGGCTTGCTGAGGCATTAGCGCCGGCGTGCCACCAGAAATTGCGCCGAAAAACACAGCAAAGACGAGGATCAGGAGCAACAAATGCAGCGCTTTTCGCAGCCCGTTTGCGCCGCGCCACAAGGCGCTGATCAGGCGTACAATTATATTGCGTTCACTCATAATTATTTGGCCTCAGTTTTTTTTTTGCGCATCCAGGCAAGCCTAATCGAATTTCATGCGGAGCGCTTTAATTCGACAGGAACGCCAGCGACAGTGCCGGGAAGAACGTGATTATCACGACGGATACCATCAGGATAATCAGGAATGGAAAAGTTGCCGAATAGACGTGCATGATCGGCTTCTCAAAGCGATAACTCGCGATGAACAAATTCAGCCCTACCGGTGGCGTAAGGTAACCAAGCTGCATAGCCGCAAGGAACACGATACTGAAGCACAGTGGTTCAAG
>CAYTTZ010000061.1:0-15255 GCA_964440945.1 uncultured Woeseiaceae bacterium | reverse complement strand
GCACCCCGACGTATTCAACGTGTTGTTGCAGGTGCTGGATGATGGCCGACTGACCGATGGACAGGGGCGCACGGTGGATTTTCGAAACTCGGTCATCGTCATGACGTCAAACCTCGGCTCTCAGCTGATCCAGGAAATGGCAGGCGAGGATAATTACGAGCACATGAAGACGGCGGTCATGAACGAGGTCGGTAATCATTTCCGACCCGAATTCATCAACCGCATCGATGACGTTGTTGTCTTTCACCCGCTGGGACGCGAGCATATTCGCAAGATCGTGGATATCCAGCTCAGCTACCTGCACGCTCGCCTGGCGGATCGCGATATCAGCATTCATCTCTCGGAGGCGGCGCGTGACAAACTCGCGGATGCCGGCTTCGATCCGGTCTATGGTGCGCGTCCGTTGAAACGCGCCATACAGCACCAGGTCGAAAATCCGCTGGCGCAGGAGATCCTGCAGGGCAAGTTTAAGCCGGGCGATGTGATCGAGGTTGGCGTCACCGACGACAAGCTGGATTTCCAGAATGCGGCGTAGCCTGGACGAAGGGGCGCTTGCGTGACTGGAACAATATCAGTGGCCGACAACCCTGAGCTGCCCGAGGGCCGCCGCGTTGCTTCGCACCCCAAGGGCACGTGGCCACCCCAAGGGCACGTGGCACCCTGCGGCGCGCTCCTACGTTATACTCGGCGGTCTTTCGGCTGAGACGAAGAAAACAGGGAGATTGCGCTAAATGCCGATCTACGAATACGCTTGCAGTCACTGCAAACACGCGTTCGATGAATTACAGAAGATCAGTGAGGCCGCGCTGGTTCACTGCCCCAAGTGTGGCGAACCTTCGCTGCGCAAGCTCTTGTCTGCGCCCAAATTCCGCCTGAAAGGGAAGGGCTGGTACGAGACCGACTTCAAGACAGGCGACAAGCGTAATCTTGCCGGGGACGGTGGGAAGACAGGCGACACGAAGTCGGACGACAAGTCGACCAAGAAAGCCGACGACAAATCCGCGAAGAAGACTGACACCAAGGCAGCAACGGGTGGCAAGGCCTCGTCAGCGTGAAAAGCCCGTTCATGATCAGGCTGCGCCGCTATCTCGTGGCCGGCCTGCTGGTCTGGATTCCGCTCGGCGTAACCATTCTGCTTATCGGTTTTGCGGTTCGGCAGATGGACAAGACGCTTGGCCTGATCCCCGCCAACTATCGGCCGAGTATCCTGCTGCAGCAGCTGTTCAATGCCGAACAACCGGTGCATATCCCCGGCTTCGGCGTGATTCTTATCGTCATTGTCATTCTGGTCACTGGCATCCTGGTGGCCAATTTCATTGGCCGCTTTTTCGTTGGCGGCTGGGAGTCGCTGCTGCACCGGATTCCCGTTGTGCGGCCAATTTACTCGGCGGCCAAGAACTTCGCCGAGATTGTGTTCTCCGACTCGAATGCGTCCTTCAAGAGGGTCTTGCTAATCGAGTATCCCCGCAAGGGCCTTTACAGCCTCGCTTTCCAGACGGCCGATGAACTCGGCGAAGTGCAGGGCCGCACCGGCGAAGATGTAGTGGGTTGTTTCGTACCGACCACACCCAATCCGACCTCGGGCTTCATCATCATTGTGCCGCGTAAGGATGCCATCGTTCTGGACATGGAGGTGGATGAGGCGCTCAAGATGATCATCTCCCTGGGCGTTGTTATTCCCACCTGGAAGAAAGGCAAGACTGGCGAATTGCCGTTTGGCAGGCCGCAAGACCCCGCTTGATAAGCCGCGCGTCTCACCGTACCATTCTGCCTCCTTTTTCAAGGGTTTTCCCCGGAATTCACGATGCGTAGTCACTATTGCGGAGAGATCGACGAATCTCTCATTGGCCAGGAAATTGAGGTATGCGGCTGGGTCCACCGGCGGCGTGATCATGGTGGCGTGATTTTCATCGATCTTCGCGATCGGGAGGGTCTGCTGCAGATCGTCTTCGATCCGGATCGTGCCGAGATTTTTGCCGAAGCCGAGCGCATTCGTTCCGAATACGTGCTCAAGGTCAAAGGCCTGGTTCGCCCGCGCCCTGAGGGTACTGTGAATCCGAACATGCGTACGGGCCAGGTGGAAGTGCTGGCGCATGAGCTCGAGACACTGAACAAGTCCGAGACGCCGCCGTTTCATCACGACGAGCAGGCCAATGAAGACATCCGTCTGAAATATCGCTACATCGACCTGCGTCGCGAAAACATGCTCGGCAACCTGATGCTGCGTCACAAGGTGACGGTCGCCATGCGCAATTTTCTCGATGGCAATGGTTTCATCGACGTCGAGACACCGATGCTGACTCGTGCGACACCCGAGGGTGCCCGCGATTACATCGTTCCGAGCCGCACGAACCCCGGCAAGTTCTTTGCGCTGCCGCAGTCGCCGCAGATTTTTAAACAGCTGCTCATGATGTCCGGGCTCGATCGCTACTATCAAATCGTACGCTGCTTCCGCGACGAGGATCTGCGTGCGGATCGCCAACCGGAGTTCACACAGCTTGATGTCGAGATGAGCTTTGTCGACGAGGCCGCTGTAACGAGCACGATGGAAGAGCTCATGCGTTACCTGTTCAAGGAAACGCTTGCTGTCGATCTGCCAAATCCGTTCCCACGCATGAGTTATGCGGAGGCGATGCAACGATTCGGCTCGGACAAGCCGGACCTGCGAATTGACCTCGAACTCATCGAGGTTGCCGACCTGATGGCAGCGGTTGAATTCAAGGTGTTCGCTGGCCCCGCTGCAGATCCCGAGGGACGCGTCGCGGCGCTTTGTGTGCCGGGCGGTGCCGAGATGAGTCGCAAGATCATCGACGACTACACCAAGTATGTATCGCGTTACGGTGCACGCGGTCTTGCCTATATCAAGGTCAATGACATCGATGCTGGCGCAGAAGGCTTGCAGTCGCCGATCCTGAAGTTCCTGCCTGACGACGCCGTCAAAGGAATCCTCGAGCGCACGGGTGCGAAGTCTGGAGACCTGATCTTTTTCGGTGCTGACAAAGCTAACGTCGTAAACGACGCACTCGGCGCACTGCGCTGCAAAGTCGGCGAAGATCGCGGCCTGGTTGCCGATGGCTGGGCGCCGCTATGGGTTGTCGACTTTCCGATGTTCGAAAAGGACGCAACGGGTAAGCGCTGGACCTCACTGCATCATCCGTTCACCGCGCCGTCGATTGACGACGCCGAAGTGCTGAAGGCTGATCCTGGCAAGGCGCTGTCGCGCGCCTACGATATGGTCCTGAACGGGTCCGAAATCGGCGGTGGTTCGATTCGTATCCACGACCAGGACATGCAGGCTGCGGTTTTCGAGTTGCTCGACATCAGCGACGAAGAAGCAGAAGAGAAGTTCGGTTTCTTGCTGACAGCGTTGCAGTACGGCTGCCCACCGCACGGCGGTGTTGCGTTCGGCCTCGATCGCATCGTGATGCTGATGGCTGGCGCTGAGAGTATCCGCGATGTTATCGCGTTCCCAAAGACGCAGACGGCCAGCTGCCCGCTGACCAACGCGCCGGGCGAAGTCTCGGACGAGCAGCTTAAGGAAACGGGCATACGCCTGCGAGCACCGCGTACGGAATGACCGCGGCCGCTACCGTTGTCTGTGTACACGGCTTCTGGTCGCACGGCACCGGCATGTACCTCATCAAGCGCCGGCTCGAACGTGAGTTCGGGTTTCGCGCTTTGCTGTTCAGTTATCCGTCCGTGCGTGGCTCGCTGGATGAGAATGCGGCGGCATTGTCGAGTTTCATCAAGGACCAGGATATCGATGCTGTGCACGTGGTTGGGCATAGCCTGGGTGGCGTACTGGCGCTGCGCATGCTGGCCAACGATCCTGACGCGTTACCCGGCCGGGTTGTGTGTCTCGGTTCGCCCTTAACCGGGTCCAGGGCAGCCGACTACCTGCATGCGCAGGTCTGGGCGGAGGAGATTATCGGCCGCTCGCTGCCGGCGGGTGTCGTCGAAGCCGCCGCGAGCGACTGGGCCAGCCACCTCTGTGAGCAGCGCGAGATTGGCGTTATCGCCGGCAACGTGCCGCTGGGTTTCGGGCGGCTGGTAGCGAACTTCCAGGAGGACAACGACGGTTCGGTCGGCGTTTCCGAGACCCGTCTCGAAGGCGTCGCAGATCACCTCGTCATGCCGGTCAGTCACAAGGGTATGCTGGTCTCATCCGGCGTTGCTGACCAGGCGGGCTCATTCCTGAAGCGCGGCGAGTTCCTGCGCGACTCCTGACTGACAGGGGCCTGGCACCGATCCAGCTGTCTCTTCTCCCGATCGGCGCGGCTTGATCAGTTGAGGTCAGCGGGCAGCATGGGGGTCGAAAGCATGGCCTCGAAGCGCGCCCATCGCTCTGCGGCGTCGGCATCACCGCGCTCGATATAGGCGGCGACCATGTCTTTGCCGTGGTTGTAGTTGATTACGTAACTACGATACGCATCGAAGAAACGTGTCCTTTGCTCCGCGCGCCCTGCGGCCGAAAGCGCGTAGGTTTTGAGCCATTCAATCGTCTCCTCGCGAGTGGCCTCACCATTGAGGTACTGACGCGCCGCCTCGTTACCCGCGTAGTTGAGCTGCGCCAGAAGGCCCCCCAGTTGGTAGTAACGATCGGCTTTGCCGGCGTCGAGCCCGGCGAGCGGAAACAGCACGTCTTTCTCGAACTTGATGCGGTCGTCGCCGGGAAACGCCAGCTCGATGCCGTAGTTACCGCTGCCTTCGGCAATAAGCGACTGCGGACTGAATAACGGGTAAAGAGACCACTCGATCCAGCCCAACTCGTTGACGAGGTTGTTTTCAAGCAGTGCGTTGAACGTATGGTGACCGGGGTAGCCCTCATGGCAGCCCAGGTCAACGGCTCGGCTAATGTAGATGGGGAAGTCGGTGTTGACCTGGATCAGGCTCTGCGCGTTTCCCTGGTACCAGTTATAGCCCGACCATGGCTTGTCCGTGACGTACTCGATCGTGAAACTTTCATCGTCGGGCAGGTCGATATATTCGAGCGTGCGGCGGCGGCATTCAGCCATGGCCGCTTCAAACACCGCGGCAAGATTTTCACGCGGGATGGCGAATTGCCCATTGAAAGTCTCGACTCGCTCGCCGAGCGGTTCGTCCCCGGGGAGCAACTCGTCCACCTGCTGCAGGATAGCCTCGAAATGTCGCTCGTCGTACCGTGGCGCCTGCGTGCCGAACAGCCGCATCGATTCTTCATCAAACCGGGGTAGCTCGCCGGAGTTAATCGCGATGCGGGTATCGAGCGCCTGCAAGCGGGAAAGCAGGCCCGTGATGCGCGCCTTGAGCATCGCGTCATCCCTGGTCTCGACGCTACCGAGCGCAGCGGCAAGCTGCACCGATCGCTCGAGAATCTCCTGCATCGTCAACTGCGATTCGACGGCGGCAAGCTTGATGTCGTCCGGTCCGTAATAAGCATCAACGTGCCCGGCATCGTGGTTGCCCATCGACAGCTCGAGGAACAGGTATTCGCGTGCCAGCGGATCGATATCTACCGTGTTATCCGGCTGCGGTGGTGCGCAGGCGGAAACGAATAGCGTCAAGGCGGCGAGAATCGACGGGGTTGCGCGCATAGCGTCTTCCTATTTGAGATGTTTCAGTTTGTAGATCGCCTCGAGCGCCTCGCGTGGCGTCATGGCATCGGGGTCTAGTTCATCGACTGCGGCCCGCACAGGATCTTCCGGCGGCGGCTCGGTAACGCTCAAATCAAGTTGGCCTTGCGGGTTATCGGCCTGTACAGCTTGCTGCGCCTCGAGTATTTTCAGGTAGCGCCTTGCGCGGCCAATAACGTCGTGTGGCACACCGGCCAGCGACGCGACCTGCAGGCCGTAACTCTGGTTGGCCGGACCGTCTCTGACGGCATGCAGGAACACGAGCTGTCCATCGTGCTCGGTGGCGTCGAGATGCACGTTGTCGCAGCGCTCAATGTCCTGGGCGAGCGCTGTAAGTTCGAAGTAGTGCGTCGCGAAGAGCGTATACGCCCCGACGTTCTCGCCCATGTGATGTGCAGCGGCCCAGGCTAGCGAGAGGCCGTCGAAGGTACTCGTGCCGCGACCAATCTCATCCATCAGCACGAGGCTTTGCTCGGTGGCGTTGTTCAGGATGGTCGCCGTTTCCGTCATCTCGACCATGAACGTGGAGCGACCGCCGGCGAGATCATCGGAGGCGCCAATGCGGGTGAAAATGCGGTCCACCGGGCCAACGCGCAGTCTTGCTGCCGGCACGAAACTGCCAATGTGCGCGAGGATAACGATCAGCGCTGTTTGTCGCATGTAGGTGGACTTGCCGCCCATGTTCGGGCCGGTAATGACGAGCAGGCGCCGCACGTCGCCGAGTGACAGGTCGTTGGCGATAAACGGCGTGTCGATAACCTGCTCAACGACGAGGTGGCGGCCGCCCTCGATCTCGATACACGGCGCGTCACTGATCTCCGGTTTGGATAAGTCGAGCGTTGCCGCGCGTTCGGCGAAGCAGGCCAGTACATCCAGTTCGGCGAGTCCGGCGGCCGCGAACTGCAGCGGCCCCAGGACTTCGTGAAGAAGGTCCAGAAGCTGTTCGTAAAGAAATTTCTCCCGCCCGAGCGCACGTTCGCGGGCGCCAAGCACCTTGTCTTCGAACTCTTTCAGCTCGGGCGTGATGTAGCGCTCGGCAGATTTCAGCGTTTGCCTGCGAACATACTCGAGCGGCGCTTTGTCGGCTTGCAGCTTGCTGATCTCGATGTAATAGCCGTGCACGCGGTTGTAGCCGAGCTTCAACGTCGCGATCCCTGTGCGCTCGCGTTCTCGGGATTCCAGGTCGACGAGGTACTGGTCGGCGTTTTCCGCGATTGCGCGCAGGTCGTCCAGTTCCTCGTCGTAGCCGGGTGCGATAACACCGCCGTCGCGAATCAGCATCGGCGGACTGTCGACGATGGCTCTTTCGAGCAGGCGCTGTTGTTGCCGGTGGTCGCCCACCTGCTCAGACAATGCACCAAGCAGCGGTGATTCGAGATCAGCGAGTTTGCGACGGAGTTCCGGCAGTCTGGACAACGCTTCGCCGAGCTGGCGCAAATCGCGCGGTCGCGCCGAGCGCAGAGCGACGCGCGAGAGTATGCGTTCGATGTCACCGATACCGTCCAGCAGTTCCTGCAGCTTTTCGGTGCTGCCGGCGTTAGTCATGGCTTCGAGCGCCTGGTAGCGACCCTGCAATACAGACTTCTCACGCACCGGGCGCTGAATCCAGCGTCGCAGCAGGCGGCTACCCATTGCCGTCTGGCAATGATCCATGACGCCGGCGAGCGTATGCTCGTCTGCACCACTCAAGGAAGCCTCCAGCTCCAGGTTACGACGCGTAGGCCCGTCCATGATCACCGCATCGTCGCGCCGTTCGGCCTTGATCGATTGCAAATGCGGTAGCGCCGATTTCTGCGTGTCGGACACGTACTGCAGCAGCGCTCCTGCAGCTGTAACGCCGTTCGAAAACGCGTCGCAGCCAAAGCCGCTCAGATCGCGGGTCCCGAACTGCTTGCACAGGAGGCGACGTGCGCTGTCGAGCTCGAAATGCCATGGCGGCCGGCGTGTAACGCGGATGCGATCGCTGAAAGCCGCGGCCAGGGACTGGTCCTCGTCCACGATGACTTCGGCCGGGCGCAGGCGCTCGATTTCGCCTTGCAGCGATTCGATGTCCGGAACCTCGGTCAGGCGAAAGCGACCGGCGGACAGGTCCAGCCACGCAATACCAATAGTGTTGCCACCGGCGACGACCGCCGCGACCAGGTTGTCGCGACTGGCCGAGAGCAGGGCCTCATCGGTCAGGGTGCCGGGCGTGACGACGCGCGTGACTTTGCGCTCCACCGGCCCCTTGCTCGTTGCGGGATCACCGATCTGCTCGCAAATGGCCACCGATTCGCCCTTGCGCACAAGCTTGGCGAGATAGCCTTCGATCGCGTGATACGGCACGCCGGCCATGGGTATCGCGTTGCCGGCGGACTTGCCGCGCGATGTCAGCGTGATATCGAGCAGGGAGGCGGCGCGTTTTGCGTCGTCATAAAACAGCTCGTAGAAGTCACCCATGCGGTAGAACACCAGCATGTCCGGATACTCGGACTTGATGCCCAGGTACTGGCGCATCATGGGGGTGTGGACGGACGTGACTTCGGCTTTCATCATCTTATTGTGGGAGCGGGTGTTTTTGTAGGAGCGCGCCTCCCCATTCGGGGACAATGCCGGCGCGCGAATGTAATATAGACGGGTGAAAATACTGCATGTCGAAACCGGGCGCCATTTTTTGGGCGGGCCGCAACAGGTTGTCTACCTGATCAACGCGTTACGGCAGCGCGGTCACGACAATACGCTCGTTTGTCCGCCCGATTCCGGTATCAATAACGTCGCCCGGGAGGCCGGCATTCGTGTGCAAAACCTGTTCTGTGCCGGCGACCTGGACTTGCCGTTTGCCTACCGGCTGTCGCAGTTTCTGAGGGAAGCTCAGCCAGACATCGTGCATTGCCACAGCCGCCGCGGCGCCGATATTCTCGGCGGCCTGGCTGCGAGCATCGCCGATATTCCAACCGTCGTCTCGCGGCGGGTGGACAATACGGAAATGCGCCTGATGGCCGCGTTGCGCTATCGCCCGTTCAAGAAGGTGGTCGCAATTTCGGAGGCGATCAAGGATGTGCTGCTCGACCGGGGAGTCGAAGCAGAGCGACTTGTCGTTATTCGCGATGCGGTTGATGTAGGCGTTTTCGACCACGCGCCGGACTGCGAGGCGTTACGCAAGGAATTCGCGCTTGAACCCCAGGACTTCGTCATTGCGGCGGCGGGGCAGCTGATACCGCGCAAGGGCCACCAGTACCTGCTGCAGGCTGTTGCCGATCTGCGCGACCGCCACCCGCAGCTCAAGCTCATCCTGTTTGGGGAGGGTTACCTCAACAACCAGCTGCGGGCGCAGGCGGCGTCCCTGAAGCTTGGCGACATTGTGCAGTTTGCCGGCTTCCGTGACGATCTCGACGAGTTCCTCTCGTGCTTCGACCTGTTCGCTCATCCGGCGCTTGCAGAGGGGCTTGGTGTCTCGGCGCTAAAGGCTTCCGCGGCAGGGCTGCCCGTCGTCGGCTTCGCGGCCGGCGGCATGGTCGAGGCGGTGGCACACGAGCAGACCGGACTGCTGGTCGCCCCCGAGGATAGCGATGCCCTGGCGGCAGCGATTGCGCGCTTTGTCGACGATCCACAGCTTGCTCAACAATTCGGTGCTGCCGGAAGGTGCTCTATGCGGGATGATTTCTCGATCGACACGATGACTGACAAGCACATTGAGCTCTACGAAACCGTCGTCAATGGCTGATCACGAGGCGATATTCGAACTGTCGACGGCGCTCGTTAAGGAACTCGCGTCGGCGGGCAAGACCGTGTCCACGGCAGAGTCGTGCACGGGCGGCTGGATCGCCAAAGCGATCACTGATGTGCCCGGAAGCTCTCAGGTTTTTGCCCATGGCATCGTCAGCTACTCGAACGGGGCCAAAGAATCGCTCCTTAACGTCGATAGCGGGACCCTGGCCAGCAACGGTGCGGTAAGTGCGGCCGTCGTCGAGGAAATGGCGAGCGGTATTCTCAATCTGAGCGGTGCTGATATCGCGGTTGCGGTCAGCGGCGTTGCCGGACCCGATGGCGGCAGTGAAGAAAAGCCGGTTGGGACAGTCTGGTTTGCCTGGACTGTCAGGACTGTATCGGGTGTCACGACCGAAACAGAGCGCCAGCGATTCAGCGGTGATCGCGATCGCGTACGCGAACTCACCGTCTCTCATGCCCTCGAGGGCGTCAGAGAGCGAATAGCCTAGATGGAGACCCGCCGGATTTTCTTCGCGCTGTGGCCGGATGACCGTCAGCGTGATCGCCTGCGCGATGTGATCAACTCGGTCGCCAAAACGATTGAGGGCAGGGCCGTCGATCGCCGCAGCTGGCATATAACGCTGGCCTACATCGGCGAGTTTCCGGAACGGCAGCTGCCGGATCTGCTCGCACGTGTCGGCGAAATCCCGGTCGAACCGTTCCAGCTTAGCTTTGACCGCCTCGAGTTCTGGCCGCGGCCAAAGGTGGCCAGCATAGTCGGGGCAACCGTACCCTCGGAGCTGCAGCGGCTGATAGCCCATTTGCACGACCTGATGCGGGACTTTGGTGTAGACCCTGAAGACCGCACTTACCGGCCGCATATCACGGTGGTAAGGAATGCCCGGACGTTCGCGACCGAACGATTGACGCAAAGGGCTGCTACGACGTGGTCGAGCTTTGAATTGATCGAGTCCTTGTCGGGGCGTGGCGAGGTGCGCTACCGCCCGCTGAAACAATAGCTTCCGGCCGTTTGTTACAGTTTATTGGTGCTTTGCCCAGAATAAAGATGCCCTGAAGGCTGCCATTGGCGCGGCTTTCATGGAATAATACTGTGTATATCAACAGTAATCTCAACAATAACCGGATGGCGGCAAATAATGGACGAAAATAGAAAGAAAGCACTCGCTCAGGCGCTGGGACAGATAGAAAAGCAGTTTGGCAAAGGCTCCGTGATGCGCATGGGCGATGGCGGTGCCATAAAGGACATCGAAGTCGTATCGACAGGCTCGATCGGGCTCGACGTGGCGCTCGGCGTCGGCGGCCTGCCGAGAGGCAGGGTTGTCGAAATCTACGGTCCCGAGTCTTCCGGTAAGACGACGCTGACGCTGCAGGTCATCGCAGAGGCGCAGAAGGTGGGCGGTACGGCGGCGTTTGTCGATGCCGAGCATGCGCTCGATCCCGGCTATGCCGAGAAGCTCGGCGTCAATGTTGATGAACTGCTGGTATCGCAGCCGGATACCGGCGAGCAGGCGCTGGAGATCACCGACATGCTGGTTCGTTCCGGCGCTGTCGATATTGTGGTTATCGACTCGGTTGCAGCGCTGACGCCGAAGGCGGAGATCGAGGGCGAGATGGGCGATTCGCACATGGGCCTGCAGGCCCGACTCATGTCGCAGGCGCTTAGAAAACTGACAGCGAACATCCAGCGTTCCAATACGATGGTCGTCTTCATCAACCAGATTCGCATGAAGATCGGCGTCATGTTTGGCAGCCCGGAGACCACGACCGGTGGCAATGCGCTGAAGTTCTACTCGTCGGTGCGGCTCGACATTCGTCGCATTGGCGCTATCAAGAAGGGTGACGAGGTCATCGGCAATCAGACGCGCGTCAAAGTCGTTAAGAACAAGGTATCGCCACCGTTCAAGCAGGCGGAGTTCGAGATCCTTTATGGCAAGGGCATCTCACGTCACGGCGAGATCATAGACCTCGGCGTGGCGCATGACATCGTCGATAAGGCAGGCTCCTGGTACAGCTACGGCGACGATCGCATTGGGCAGGGTAAGGAAAATGTGCGCGAATTCCTTAAGAGCCATCCTGAAATGGCGGCCGAGATCGAGTACAAGATCCGCGCCAAGCTGCTGCCGAAGACGGTCAAGGTCACCGATGAAGCTGCCGACGACGAGGCGGTAGCGAAGGAAGCTTAAGCTGCAGCCCGTTCACGAAGAAATCAGCGATCTTCTCTCGGACGAGAGGGAAGATCGCTTTTCGTGTCCCAAGGAAGCCCGCAAGAAAGCCATGGATTTCCTGGCTCGTCGGGAATACGGGCAGCAGGAACTCATCGACAAGC
This sequence comes from uncultured Woeseiaceae bacterium, assembly GCA_964440945.1. GTDB lineage: Bacteria > Pseudomonadota > Gammaproteobacteria > Steroidobacterales > Woeseiaceae > UBA1847. The sequence goes on along the minus strand of CAYTTZ010000061.1, from coordinate 3,609 downwards.
TGTCGGGCAGGGGATTTGTGCGCGACGTCGCCGAGCAGGCGATCGTGATACTGACGAGCGAGGGCCTGCAAAGCGATCGGCGTTTTGCAGAGAGTTTCGTACAGTCCCGGGTCAGCCAGGGAAAAGGCCCCGTTCGCATTCGCCAGGATCTCTCGCAGCGCGGCATTCATCCGGGCGCAGTCGACCTTGCCATCGAAGAGGCCGGCGCAGATTGGTACGCACTGGCCCGGGAAATACGGCACAAGAAATTCGGCAGCAGGCGGCCGGCTGAGTTCAAGGACAAAGCGAAGCAGATGCGCTTCCTGCAGTACCGGGGCTTTGAGCCCGATCATATCCAGTCCGCCTTTTCAGCCGACAGCGAATAATTCTTAATACCCGCGCGCAAACCCCGTAAACTAGCGGGTTTGAAATCTCAGGCTTAGCCCCGATATTCCTTCGATGAAAACCATGAACAGCAATGATCTGCGCCAGGCCTTCCTGGAATTCTTTCGTGATCACGGCCACGAGGTTGTGGCGAGCTCGCCGCTCGTGCCCGGCAATGACCCGACACTGTTGTTCACCAACGCTGGCATGGTCCAGTTCAAAGACGTGTTTCTGGGCGACGAGAAACGCAGCTACGATCGGGCCGCAACGTCACAGCGCTGTGTCCGCGCAGGCGGCAAGCACAATGATCTCGAAAACGTCGGCTACACATCGCGCCACCACACATTCTTCGAAATGCTGGGTAACTTCAGCTTCGGCGACTACTTCAAGCGGGACGCTATCAAATACGCCTGGGAGTTTTTGACCGAGACACTCGGTCTGCCGGAGGAGCGCCTCTGGGTTACGGTTTACGAAGAGGATGACGAAGCCGCTGACATCTGGCTTAAGGAGATGAAGGTCGATCCCGAGCGCTTCTCACGTTTGGGTGCGAAGGACAATTTCTGGGCGATGGGCGACACGGGCCCCTGCGGCCCCTGCAGCGAAATCTTTTTTGATCACGGCCCCAAAGTCGCGGGCGGGCCGCCAGGCTCACCGGACGAGGACGGCGATCGCTACGTGGAGGTGTGGAACCTCGTCTTCATGCAGTTCGATCGTTCGGCCGCCGGCGAAATGAAGTCATTGCCCAAACCGTCGGTCGATACGGGCATGGGCCTGGAGCGTATTGCCGCTGTTATGCAGCAGGTGCACAGCAACTACGAGATCGATCTTTTCAAGCACATCATCCAGGCGGCGGCGGACCTGTTGAAGGTGCCCAACGACGGCTCAAGTTCGCTGAACGTTATTGCGGATCACATTCGAGCGTGCTCGTTCCTTATCGTCGACGGGGTCCTTCCGGGTAACGAAGGCAGGGGCTACGTGTTGCGCAGAATCATCCGGCGCGCGATTCGCCACGGCAAGAAACTCGGTACAGACGGTTTGTTCTTTCACAAACTGGTCGCGCCACTCGTTCACGAGATGGGCCACGCGTATCCTGAGCTTGTTAAGGCGCAGGCACACGTGGAGAAAGTGCTCGCGAAAGAAGAAACACGTTTTGCCGAGACGCTCGATCAGGGGATGGAGATTCTCGAGGCTGCAATCGCTGACCTCGCAGGTAAGGAGATTCCCGGTGACGTTGTGTTCAAGCTCTACGATACCTACGGCTTCCCGGTTGACCTCACGGCTGATGTCGCACGCGAGCGGGACCTGGCGGTCGACCAGGCAGGCTTTGAAGCAGCTATGCAGGGTCAGCGCGACAAGGCAAAAGCGGCGAGCAAGTTCAGCGCAATCAGTGGCGACGGTTTAAAGACCGATGCGAAGACAGAGTTTCTCGGCTATGAGGGGACGGAGGGCGCCAGCGAAGTAATCGCCCTGTTCAAAAACGGCGAGGCTGTTGACGAACTCGCTAACGGCGACGAAGGCGCGGTAGTTCTCGCAGCCACCCCTTTCTACGCAGAGTCGGGCGGGCAGATTGGTGACACGGGTATTCTTGTCGATGATGGCAGGCTGTTTCGTGTCGACGATACGCAAAAGAGCGGCGACGCGACGGTGCATTTCGGATCAATCGAGCAGGGTGTGCTCCGATTGGGAGACAAGCTCGAGGCGGTGGTGGATGCCGATCGTCGTCAGGCGATCAGGCTCAATCATACGGCAACACACCTGATGCACGCGGCACTGCGAAATGTTCTCGGCGATCACGTGACCCAGAAGGGCTCGCTGGTCGCACCTGATCGGCTGCGCTTCGACTTTTCACACTATGAAGGCGTTACCACCGAGCAGTTGCAGGAGATCGAGGATCTCGTGAATGCCGAGATACGCAAGAACCAGGCGGCGGACACAAACCTCATGACCTACGACGATGCCATTGAGTCTGGCGCCATGGCGCTGTTCGGCGAAAAATACGGCGACAAGGTACGCGTATTGCGGCTCGGAGATTTTTCGGTCGAACTCTGTGGTGGTACCCACGTGGAGCGCACCGGCGATATCGGTGTGTTCAAGATTACGCATGAAGGTGGCGTCGCTTCAGGGGTACGTCGTATCGAGGCCGTCACCGGGCAAGGGGCCATGGAATGGATAGACGCCAACCAGCGTGCCCTGGGCAACCTGGCCGGGCTATTGCGCAGTACACCTGACCAGGCAGCGGCCAAAGTGGAACAGCTACTCAAGCGCACCAAGGACCTTGAGAAGGAACTCGCTGCAACCAAACGGGCGCTGGTCACGGGACAGGCGACGGACCCTGTCGATGCGGTACAGGAAGTCGCCGGCATGAAGGTGCTCGCAACACGTATGGACGGTGCGGATGCCAAGACACTGCGTGAGGCTGTGGATCGCTTCAAGGACAAGCTGCAAAACGCCGTCGTGGTGCTGGGCTCCGTCGACGACGGGAAGGTCCGGTTGGCGGCGGGTGTCACGAAGAATAATACGGACAAGGTCAGGGCTGGCGACCTTATCAAGCCTGTTGCCGAGCAGGTTGGCGGCAAGGGCGGAGGACGTCCGGATTTCGCCCAGGCTGGCGGAACTGACGCAGCGAAGCTCGACCAGGCCCTGGCATCAGTGCCCGCGTGGATCGAGGAGCACGTGACGCGCTAGTGTGACGACGCCGCGAATCCCCGGTTTAGCCTTATTTGGTTTCATCTGGGCATATCGGGTGAAAATCGGCTAGTATTACAACAGTTTAGGAAGTTCGACGCGCAAAAAGAACGGGGCTGGAGCCCCGCCAGGCAGGAGTAGGATGTCATGCTGATTCTGACGCGACGCGCTGGTGAGACGGTCATGATTGGGAGCGATATCACAATCACCGTCTTGGGGGTCAAGGGAAATCAGGTCCGTATAGGGATCAACGCACCTAAAGACGTCGCAGTGCACCGGGAAGAGATCTACGAGCGAATTCAGAGCGAACAGGCCGCGGAAGCGGCTGCAGGTTCCGGTCAGGCCGAATCCGCCGAATAACTTGAAAACCGCTTTACCTCAACAGGCCCGGACAGTAATATGTGCGGCCCAGTCGGTAGGGGTACGTCAAAAACGCGTGACTGGCCGGCTCCGACTGACCATTAGTGCGGCGTTAATCAAGGCGCTATAACTACCACCGGAACTGAACGGAGAGATGGCTGAGTGGTCGAAAGCGCTCCCCTGCTAAGGGAGTAAGGGCTA
>CAYTTZ010000060.1:0-15301 GCA_964440945.1 uncultured Woeseiaceae bacterium | reverse complement strand
TGTTCTCTTACTAATATAGGAGTTCTTTCTTTCACAAACACTATTGCATTCTCCATGCAGGTTTCAGCGCACTTTCCGCACTCATTCGCTGCTTAAGTCGCTTCAGCAGAAAGTCACAGTCCTTCTTGCTGCCATAGTTGACTGCCCCGACGCTCTTCTCACCGGCTTCTTTTGCCAGCTGAACCAGAGCATCTTCTTCGAAATGCAAGTACAGCTGTTGGGCGAATGCGAGAATCATGAAATTGATCGAGCGCTTTGCCGCTATATCGAGCCCCTGGTGGTCCGGCGGCTCACGATGCTCGAGAGCTTCCAGCTCACTTAGCAGCTCCTGTTCCTTGCGATGCGTTGTCTCGATGTCGGATTCAATCTCCGCGATCTCGGCTTCGACGGAGCGACCACCAAACAGCTTCTTAAAGCCGCCCATCGTCGTCAGCACTTTCTGTGCGGACAACAACCTGTCCTCCAACAGCTGCAGCGCCACACGTCGCTCGCCGACGCGATTCTGGATTTCCTCCGCTTTTTGCGCGAGCTTCTGGTTCCAGCCCTCGAGCACCTTGCAGTGCACCCGCTTCTCTCTCTGCTGTTTCAGTTCCTCGGCGAATCGAAGGACCTGCCTTTGACAATGCAATGACATCGCCCGCAACTGGTAGAAAGCAACGACGTTGTACATCCAGTCCGGGTCGAGCAGCAGGTTCTCCAGGTGCTGTAACTGCTGTTGGACGCGTGCCGTTGCGCCCTGGTGATGCTTGACGCGATCCTGTAATTCGTACTTCTCGTTGCGAAGTTCCGCGAATTCCTTCTTCAATTCCGCACGGTTGCGGAAAAGATCGACAAGCTTGTCGGCCTCATGCGTATCCGTCGCATCATTCTTGAAGATTGTCGTCAAACTCGCCAATACAGGATCTCTTAACATAATATAGCTCGGGCGGACGTGCACCGAACCTGATCAGGCGTTAATGATGACAATTGACCGGCTGTTAAGCTCTGACTGAATCGACACTTTGAGAAACCCGTAAATCGGAGTCTATTGTCGATCGAGCACAAGGTGACCGCTATCGGAAAGGTATTCCAGCCATTTGTTGAGAATACTGTTGCGCTGCCACCGCAAGTCGAGCTCACTGCGATGTTCGCGAACAAACTGCCGGAGGGCCGCGTGACGTTGATCCTGGCCGATCGCCATAGCCTCTGCCAGCTGCCCGTCGAGATAAACGCGAATCGTCATGTCAGGATCGACAAGCAGGCCGTCGTCAGTTTCGAAGTGATACGTCAGGGACAGGGTTACCGTATACCGACAGCGCTCGAGAACCTCGACATGCAGATCACAGGCCCCCGCGACGCGGGATCGAAAGCAGCCATCCAGCCGCGCAACCTCGGGTATCAACCTCAGTAGCCGCAAATAATTACTCTCGTACAGCGCCATGAGACCGACGAAGCTACCTCGCTTCAGTATGGTCTGCGGAACAAGATGTGTATCAAGCATCATGGGTCAAATATAGCATGCAAATAGCGCGAATTATCAGGGTCGTACCCTGCGCTCGACACCGGTAATCTCCAGGATTCGGCTGGAAATCTCCTCGATGGAAAACTCGGTTGTATCGACATACGGGATGCCGTAGCGGCGAAATATCTTCGCTGACTCTCTCAGCTCGAATCGCACTTGTTGTGCCGAAGCGTACTTACCCATAGGTCGACGCTCCTTGCGTATCTGCTGCAAGCGAGTTGGCGAAATCGTCAAGCCGTAAAGTTTCTTCTTTTGCGCCAACAGTATGCCGGGCAGCTCACCGATCTCCAGCTCTTCGTCGGTAAGCGGATAGTTTGCGGCATAGACCCCATATTGCAGTGCAAGGTACAAACAGGTGGGAGTCTTGCCGGAACGTGAAACACCAACAAGAATGACATCTGCCATATCGTAATTGCGACTGACCCCCCCGTCGTCATTAGCCAGTGCAAAGTTGGTCGCTTCGATGCGCCTCATGTACGCATCTATGTCGCTCATGCCATGAGCGCCACCCAGCGCGAACGTCGGAGACTCCCCCAACTCCGAGGATAGTGGCTCGAGAAAAGCATCGAACATATCGAGATGCAGGCCTCTCGCCGCTTTGACGATTGCCCGCAGTTCGGGCTGTACCAGTGTGGAGAAAACGATGGGTTTCAGGACGTCATTCTCACTGGCGGCATTTATCGTCCGCACCGCTTCCCTCGCCTTGTCTTCGCTATCTATAAATGGCAAAGTCATCTGTCGAAATTTCTGTCCGGCAAATTGCGAAATAAGACTGTGTCCAAGCGCCTCGGCCGTGACACCGGTCTGATCCGAAAGAAAAAATACGGCGCGTTCAACCATTGGTAGGATTCTCCATTTCCTGCCGAAGAACACAAGGGAGACTGTCTTGGAGCCATATGTCCTCAAGCTCGAAGAGCTTGGCATGGAAGACGTTGAGATCGTCGGCGGAAAGAACGCGTCACTCGGTGAAATGATCAGCAACCTCAGTGAACTTGGTGTCTCGGTGCCAGGTGGGTTTGCAACAACCTCAGCCGCCTACAGGGATTTTGTCGCGGACAGCGGTCTCGACAAGAAGATCAACGCGGTTCTCGATAATCTCGATGTCGACAATATCCCGGCGCTGAACAGCGCCGGGAATACAATTCGCACCTGGATCCTGGAGACGCCCCTTCCCGACAAGCTGATGGAAGCTGTCCGGACGTCCTGGGAAGAGATGAGCGGCGGCAAGGATATAGCGGTTGCCGTGCGTTCTTCAGCTACGGCTGAAGACCTGCCTGAAGCCTCGTTCGCCGGACAGCAGGAGACATTTCTTAATGTTCGGGGGCTCGACAACCTGGTAGAGGCAATGCACCAGGTGTTTGCATCGCTGTTTAATGATCGCGCGATTGCCTATCGGGTTCACCAGGGATTCGATCACAGCCAGATCGCGCTATCGGCGGGCGTACAAACCATGGTCCGCAGTGACGTCGGAGCTGCGGGCGTGCTGTTCACACTCGACACGGAAACCGGCTTCCGTGACGCCGTATTTATCACCGCATCGTATGGCCTTGGCGAAACGGTTGTACAAGGTGCGGTAAACCCGGATGAATTCTATGTCTTCAAGCCTGCGCTGAAGACCGGCAAGCATCCGGTGCTGCGAAAGAACCTGGGCAGTAAGGCCATCAAGATGGTCTACAGCGATGACCCAACACCCGGCAAGACAGTTCAGACCGTGGATGTTGATGAGAGAGACAGGCAGACATTTTCGATTAGCGACCACGACATCATAGCCCTCGCGAAGATGGCGGTGACCATTGAAGATCACTACGGACGCCCCATGGACATCGAATGGGGCAAGGACGGCAACGACGGTAAGCTGTATATCCTGCAGGCCCGCCCCGAAACCGTACAGAGTCGCAGCGGCAGGACTATTCAGCGCTATACCCTGAAGGGGCACTCGGACGTCGTCATCGTTGGGCGCAGCATTGGCCACAAGATAGGCGCCGGGAAGGCGAAGGTCATTCGTTCAGTGGCGGAAATGGACCGTGTGCAGCCTGGTGATGTGCTGGTCTCCGATATGACCGATCCGGACTGGGAGCCCGTCATGAAACGGGCTTCAGCTATCGTAACCAACCGCGGCGGCCGCACATGTCATGCGGCCATTATCGCAAGAGAACTGGGAATTCCCGCGGTCGTTGGCTGCGGCAATGCGACAGAAGTGATTACCGATGGCATGGAGGTAACCGTCAGCTGCGCAGAAGGCGATGAGGGCTTCGTCTATCGGGGCAACCTTGAGTTCGAGCAGACGTTGATCGAGTTGGACTCGTTGCCCGATATCCCGGTCAAGATCATGATGAACGTTGGCAATCCGGATCGCGCCTTCGACTTTGCCGCCATTCCGAATCGAGGCGTCGGGCTGGCAAGGCTCGAGTTCATTATCAACCGCATGATTGGCGTACATCCGCAGGCACTGCTGGAGTACGATCAGCTCGATGAAGAGACCCGCCAGGCGGTCGACGAGCAAATGGCAGGCTACCAGGAGCCTGTCGAGTTCTTCGTTGAGAAGCTGGCTGAGGGCGTCGCAACGATAGCGGCGGCATTCGCGCCGGAACCGGTTATCGTTCGACTCTCCGACTTCAAGTCTAACGAGTACGCCAACCTCATTGGCGGCGAAAAGTATGAACCGGACGAAGAAAACCCGATGCTGGGCTTCCGCGGCGCAGCCAGGTACTTATCGGACAGCTTCCGCCCCTGTTTTGAACTGGAATGCCGAGCCTTGCGGCGAGTGCGCAACGACATGGGCCTCACCAATGTGCAGGTCATGATTCCTTTTGTGCGCACGGTGCAACAGGCGAAAGACGTCATTGACCTTATGGCCTTGAATGGCCTCGAGCGAGGCAAAGACGACCTGAAAGTCATCATGATGTGCGAATTACCAACCAATGCCCTGCTCGCCGACCAGTATCTCGACCATTTCGATGGTATGTCTATCGGCTCAAACGATATGACGCAGCTTACGCTGGGCCTGGACCGAGACTCGGCGCTTGTTGCGGACACGTTCGACGAACGCGACGACGCTGTCAAAGCATTGCTGGCAATGACGATATCTGCCTGCAAGCGACGCGGTAAATACGTTGGTATATGCGGTCAGGGCCCATCCGATCACCCGGACCTGGCGCGCTGGCTGCTTGACCAGGGAATAGAGAGCATGTCGCTCAACCCCGATACAGTTATCGAGACCTGGATGTTCCTCGCGGGTAAAACCGTCTGATTAGAAGCGGTCGTAACGCGAACGACGCTGCCAGCGCACGCGCGGCAACCAGATGCCGAGAAAAATACCTATAAGCAGCACCAGCGCTCCTGCCATGAACCAGTAGCGCGTCGTCTGACTCGACAACTGACGGTTTTCCTGTTCGAGTGTATCGGCCTTTATTTGCGCCGCCGCAAGCTGATCCATCAGTGACTTATTCTGAGAATCGATTGCCAGTACGTTGGCCGCCGTGCGCTTTATTTCGGCGAGCTCTTTCTCGACAGCGGCTTTTTCACGCTCCAGCTTGGCAATCTGTCGATTCGACGAATCGTACTCGGCTTTGACGGCCTTCATCTGAACGTCCAGCGAGCTGCCGCGGGATGTCGCGCTGGTCAACTGACCGGTAAGATTCTCGAGTTGTTCGCGCGCGCTCGGCTCGTTCATCAGGTAACGGCTGAGAACCCAACCCTCGGTGCCGCCGGGGGTGCGCACGCGTGAATAGCCGGACTCGGAGTCCCGCTCCAATACTTCGAGGCGCAGTCCGCTATCGACCATCAGCTGGATCGCATTGCTTGTACTGGGACCGGATCGCAGCGTGATTTCAAACTGGTCGCTAACCCACGCGGGCGCTGCCAAAACTACCGAGCTGAACAGCAGCCCGCAAATACAGGCAATCCTTACTATTTTTTTCATCGATCTCTCGTTAGGGACCCGGCCCGAAAAAACGCAACTATAAGCCAAGGTCGTTATACCTGCCAGCGACAATGCAGCCATCCTAGTCGCTGATTGGCGACAGGCTTGAAACATTCTGTTCCCAATTGCCACCATCGAACGGAGTAATCTGGATAGACGCAACGGTGTCATGGTCGAGGCAGTTGACGTTGACGCTGATGCCATGCGGGTGGGACCGGGGCACATAGAAGGATTTCACCCCGCAATTCCGGCAGAAATGGTGTTTTGCGACGCCGGTATTGAAAGTGTATGTCTGAATGTCATTTTCGCCCTGCAACAATCTGAATGCGTCCGCCGTAACCAGCAGGTGCAGAAAGCCAGACTTCTTGCAGATGCTGCAATTGCACTCATCTGCGGCGATATCGGATGGCGCATCGACTTCAAAGCGCACTCGCCCACAGTGACAGCCGCCCGTATGCGTCGTCAAAACTTCTGCTATTTCACTTTTTGCCATACAACCACCAGGTTATTCGAAGGAACGGCGTACAAGCCCGATCTCCGCAGCCCGTGTTCGGCGCAGGCCTGGTCAAGATCCTCGAGATCCCGAATACCCATCGCCGCATGCCGCGATCGCAAGCTGGCGTCGAAGCGCGCATTGCTCGACGTATTGAACTGCCCGAAATGACGAAAAGGACCATAGAGACAAAACACTCCCCCCATCCTCAACACCCTGCCAACCAGTGCCAGCATTTTGATCACCGCATCGAAACTCATGATATGCGCCGTATTCGCAGAATACACGGCGTCATACCTTGCGCTGATACTCGCCCGCGATACATCGAGCGATATCGGCGCGAGAACGTTCGCCAGGCCAGCTTCGGCAAGCCACGCTATGATGCCAGCGTGATTTTCGTCAAGGTCACTCGTCTGCCAGTGCAGGTGCCCCAGCCGGGATGCAAAGTGGACGGCATGCTGGCCCGTACCCGAACCAATTTCCAGCACCTCGACACATCCCTGAAACTCGTGACGTAGAATCTCGAGAATTGGTGCCGCATTTTTCTCCGCAGCCTCGGACCACGGCTTGTCAGCTATTGGTCGCACGCGCGTCAAGTACCGCCGAATCGAACAGCTTGTCCCGATACCAGGCGAGCTCCTCAATCGAATCGCGAATATCCGAAAGCGCCAGGTGCGCCGACTCCTTGAAGAATCCGTTGGCGACCGTCGGGGCCCAATGCTGGGCGAGTATTTTCAGCGTACTGACGTCCAGGTTCCGGTAGTGAAAGAAGCTCTCGAGTTCCGGCATTTCCCGCGCGAGAAAACGCCGATCCTGGCAGATGCTGTTGCCGCACATTGGCGATACGCTATCGTCTACCCACTCATGCAGGAAAGCCAGCGTTTCAGCCTCCGCATCGGCAAGAGTGACGTCGCTCTCAAGCACTCTGGCAACGAGTCCGGAGCGGCCGTGCTGGCGTGTATTCCAATCGTCCATACCATCCATGCGCTCCTGCGCCTGCCAGATGGCCCGTACGGGACCCACTGCCAGTTCATTGAGATACTTGTCCGTCACGATTGTGGCGATCTCTATAATCGTATCGTGCTGGGGATCAAGCCCGGTCATCTCGAGATCGATCCAGATCAGGTTGCTTGAACGATCAACTTCGCTCATCGACATTTTATTTTTCCAAGGCAATCGAGCGGCGTAGTTTACATGTCTTGGGTGTGCAAGGCTGCCCGCCAGGCTGCATACTGCCACCCATGAGTGTCTCCAGAGCTACTGTGATTGCGACTTACAGCCGTCGTATGCGGGTTAGTCTCGCGAATGGCGAGAAAGTTGATGCCCGGATCAAGGGAAAACAACTAAAACCCGTCTGTGGCGACAGGGTCGAGGTCGAGCCCATCAGCAATGAGTCTGACTGGCTGATCACGGCTGTAGCAACGCGGGACAACGAACTAACGCGGCCTAACATGCGTGGGCAGACCGAGATTCTGGCCGCGAACATCGACTACCTGGTCGTCGTCGCCGCGGCAGAACCCAGGCCCGACTGGTTCATCGTCGATCGGTATCTGTGTGCAGCCGAACTCATGGGCATTGGCGCCGCTGTCATCTACAACAAGCTTGACCTCAAAACGGACACCACCGTCGCCGAACAAGAGCTCACGAACTATACGAAGGCCGGCTACGATGTTGTTCGGTGCAGCGCCATAGATGGCACCGGTGTCAACGAGATCGCCAGCCTGCTTAATGAGCACTGCGCGATTATTGTCGGACAATCCGGTGTCGGCAAATCAAGCCTTATTAACCGCCTCATCGGCGACGACAAGCAGCGTACCTCTTCTATCTCCGACAAGACTGGCGAAGGTCGCCACACGACCGTGAACTCCGAAATGATCGACCTGCCTGATGGCGGCTCCGTGATCGACTCACCCGGCGTACGCGACTATGCGCCAGCTCTGGAATCCTCCGCCGCCGCGGCACTGGGCTTCCGGGAAATCACGCAGGCGGCACAGCAATGCCGGTTTTCAAATTGCAGGCATCTGCGCGAGCCCGGCTGCGCCGCTAAGGCGGGCGTTGAAAATGGCACGATCAGCGCGCGTCGCTACGACAGCTATAAACGCGTCATTAACCTGACCGAACAGTTGTCCGAGAGTCGCTACTGATGAAACGCTAGCCGGGCGGCCAACCGAGCGACCTGCCTCCGAGGAGGTGCAGGTGTATGTGGAAAACGGTTTGTCCGGCGGCCTCGTTGCAATTCATCACCGCGCGATACCCTTCTTCAGAGAAGCCTTCCTGGGCGGCAATGTCTTTAGCAGCCGCATAAAGGCTGCCGATCAACGAGTGATCTTCTTCGCCAATGTCATTGATCGTGGCGATGTGTTTGCGGGGGATGATAAGCACATGGGTCGGTGCTTGCGGGTTGATGTCCCTGAATGCGATCGCCGCGTCGGATTCGTAAATCACGTCGGCCGGGATGTCGCCCCCTACTATCTTGCAGAACAGGCAGTCTTTGTTAGCCAAGAATCTCTCCTTCTAATCAACGGCCCGGCGTCCGAAAAACGCGTGCGAGAGCGTACCGCCGTCCACGTATTCAAGCTCTCCGCCGAGCGGCACGCCGTGCGCAATGCGACTGGCCTGCACTGATTGTTGTGCCGCCAGTTCGGCAAGGTAGTGCGAAGTCGCGTCGCCCTCTACGGTCGGGTTGGTCGCTATGATCAGTTCCTTCACCTCGCCTTGGGCCAGCCACTCATCCAGCCTCTGCAGGCCAAGCTCATCCGGCCCGATACCGTCCAGCGGTGAAAGATGCCCCATCAAGACGAAGTAATGTCCGCGAAATCCAGTCGCATCCTCGATAGCCATGACATCAGCCGGGGATTCGACCACGCAGAGCTGCGTTGCGTCTCGGCCACTTGCCGAGCAAATCGAGCACAAGTCGTGCTCAGTGAACATCCTGCATCGACTGCAGTGACCAATGCCGGCGACCGCATCGGCAAGCGCGCTGGAAAGTCCGCTGGCACCTTCCCTATCTCGCTCAAGCAGGTGGAACGCAATGCGCTGGGCGGACTTCTGGCCGACGCCGGGCATACAACGAAGCCCGTCAATCAGGCGAACCAACAGGGGTGAATAGGACATCGTCAGTGAGACCCTAGAACGGCAGCTTCATCCCGGGCGGTAATCCCAGGCCTGCCGTCATGCCTGAATACTTTTCCTTAACGGTCTGCTCGACCTTGCGGATTGCATCATTAAAAGCGGCGGTAACCAGGTCTTCGAGCATTTCCTTGTCGTCACCCACGAGCGAGTCGTCTATTTCGATCCTCTCAACCTGGTGCTGACAGGTCATCGTGATGCGCACCATACCGGCGCCAGACTCTCCGCTTACCGTTATCGACGCCATCTCTTCCTGCGCCTTCTTCATGTCGGCCTGCATCTGCTGCGCCTGCTGCATCAACTGACCGATTCCACCCTTCATACCTGTTCTCCCAACATCCCGTTCAGTCCGATTGCGACGGACTAATTAATTCGATGCTGTCCGTCTTCAATTCAGCGCCAAACATGTTCTTCATGGCCTGTACGTTCGGATCCGCCTCCAACTCCTGTCGAGCCGCCTCCAACTTCTCGTCCGCCATGCGCGATTCCTGCTGCACAGGCGTCTCAATTGCCTCTGCACCCATGGTCACGTCGACAACCAGCGTCTCACCAAAGTGCTTTGACAGTGACTCAGCCAGCGTATTTTTTCGTGATTTTGTCAGCAATGACTCGGACCTGGGGTCCAGCCCCAGGTATAGCGTATTGCCTTCGCGTCGCCGAAACGCGCAGTTGCTGGCCAGCAGCCGTAAGGTCCCGGCAAGACCAAGCCTTGCAACCAGCTGGCTCCAGTCTGGATCATGCCACTCCTCGGATGCCGACGGCTTCGCGCCGGCGGCTGTATCTTTGGCCGCCGGCGCGGGCTCCGGACTTTTCTTTCCGGGCCGCATCGGGGTTGTTTGTCCACCCGCCGGTGTCGCCGCCGATTCTCCAGTCGCCGGTCGAAAAGCGATCATTCGCAGCAGCGTCATCTCGGTGCCGCTGCGTGGGTCGGGCGCGAGATGTAAGTCCCGTCGTCCCGTCACGGCAATCTGATAAAAAAGCTGCACATCCGACGGCGTCAACGCTTCGGCGAGTGACGCGATTTCCTGCTCGCTGATTTCGTCTTCGCTGTCACAGGTACCGACGAGCTGATAGACCGCAACGCGCTGCAAATCACGAGCTAGATCTTCCAGCAGGCGTGCATAGTCGGGAAACTGCTCGTCGATCTCACGAATCGCGTCGATCAGGCCCTTTGCATCGTTACCCGCCAATAGCTGGGTCAGCCGGGAAATATGATCACGATCGATCGTCCCGAGCATCAGCGCAACCTGGCTCTCGTCGATCTTGCCCCCGCAGTAAGCGATTGCCTGGTCCAGCAGGCTTAGCGCATCGCGCATGCTGCCGTCCGCAGCACGCGCCAGCAAGGCCAGCGCCGCTGGATCGACATCGACAGACTCGGCCTCACAGATGTACGCAAGCCGGTCGGAAATCAATCGCGGCGTCATGCGCTTCAGGTTGAATTGCAGGCAACGCGACAGGACCGTGGCCGGCAGCTTTTGCGGGTCCGTGGTCGCCAGCAGGAACTTCACGTGCGGCGGCGGTTCTTCCAGCGTTTTCAACAACGCGTTGAACGAGCTCTTTGACAGCATGTGCACTTCGTCGATCAGGTACACCTTGTAGCGGCCCCGCGCTGGCGCATACTGGACGTTGTCGAGCAAGTCGCGCGTGTCGTCGACCTTGGTCTTCGACGCCGCATCAACCTCGATAAGATCGACGAAGCGACCCTCGTCGATCTCGACGCAGGCGCTGCAGGTGCCGCAAGGCTGGGACGTGACGCCCTTCTCGCAGTTCAGCGCCTTGGCCAGAATTCGTGCGATCGTGGTCTTGCCGACCCCGCGCGTTCCGGTGAACAGGTAAGCGTGATGCAGCCTGCCCGACTCAAGCGCATTGACCAGGGCCTGGAGAACGTGCTCCTGGCCTACCGTGTCCGAGAAGTCTTTCGGCCGCCATTTCCGGGCCAGGACGAGATAGCTCATAAATCTTCAGCCGCCTTCAGGGCGTTTTGAGGATTGGACAGTGTATCGTAAGTGGCCCGCGCCAGCCGATTCCCGGCACCCGGCATCACCGCTACCGTTGCTCCCTTCCGGGCCTGGCGGAATTCACGGCTGACCGTCGCGAGAAAGCCGACGCGGACCGCCGGGGATTATCGCCGCTAGTCCACCGCAACACAAACCTGTTATTAGCCCCAGAGGTGACGGTCTTTTTCGATGACCTGCGACGAAGAACCCACGATGAGCGGATCGGGGCCATGCAGGACCTTCGCATCCTTGCCAGGGTAGTCGAGATGGGAGAGAAAATGCTGCATGCAGTTCAGCCTGGCGCGTTTCTTGTCATCAGACTTGATAATCGTCCAGGGCGCATCGGCCGTATCTGTATAGAAGAACATCGCCTCTTTGGCATCCGTGTACTCGGACCATTTGCCCTGGGATTCCTTGTCAACTGGACTGAGCTTCCAGTGTTTGAGGGGATCGCCCTCTCGTTGCACGAAGCGGCGCTCCTGTTCCTCGTGCGTCACTGAGAACCAGAACTTGAACAGACGAATCCCGGAGCGCACGAGCATGCGTTCCAGGTCAGGGACCATACGCATGAATTCGAGATACTCCTGCGAGTCGCAAAACCCCATGACGCGTTCAACGCCCGCGCGGTTGTACCAGGAGCGGTCGAAGAAAACCATCTCGCCCTTGGTTGGCAGATGCGACACATAACGCTGGAAATACCATTGGCCTCGCTCACGATCGGTCGGCTTCTCGAGCGCCACAACCCTGGCTGCACGAGGATTCAGGTGCTCCATGAATCGCTTGATCGTGCCGCCCTTGCCAGCTGCATCGCGACCTTCGAAAATCACGACGATCTTCTCGCCTGTCTGCTTGACCCAGTTTTGCACTTTCAGCAGTTCAACCTGCAGCTCTTCTTTGTGCTTTTCGTAGACGGCCTTACGGATTTTCGTCTTGTACGGGTAAGTGCCGTTGCGGAACAGATCTTTGACCTTCTCCGGGTCGTGCCGCATAGAGCTGAATATGTGCGCAGGAGACTCCACCTCGTGCACCTGATCCCCGTTGGGCATGGAAACGACAGTCTTGGGATTACTCTTATTCGTGTCAGTCATGATCGCACTCGCAAAAAGGCCAATATTTTCCGTATATTATGCCGCTATATCCGAGACAAAAATACGGAAAACTGCCTATATTTCTTTTCATGCCCGGGCGACGACTCGAGCCTCTGTCCGGGGCATCGCGAAGTGCTCCCGGCCGCTGTGAGTCACGCCAAAAAACGCATGAACTCTCAGCGCACGGCCTGGCTAATTCGTTCGGGTACTTTTTCCAAACGTTACAATCGCTTCAATCCGCTCGTCACCGCGCTCAACGACCACACTGCCTTTTTGCCCGGGCTTTGCCTCTCGCAGCACGTACATCAGGTCATAGATATCGCGGATCTCGTGACCCAATAGCTCGATAACCCGATCGCCGCGCAACAGCCCCGCCATATCCGCCGGTCCGCCAGCGCGAACTCCTGCCAGCAGCATACCGGTCTTGTTATCCGGCGCTCCGGTGTAATCGGGGATGGTACCGAGTGATGCACCGTAACCGCGGACATCTCCCTCTGGTGCTGGCGCTTCCGACTCTTTGTAAGTGAGCCCATCGATTCCGGTCAGGTCAGCGACAAGATTGGCGACCAGGTTCGCGATTCGGGCTCCGCCGGCGGCATTAATAAATTCGACGTCATCCGAAGGCTTGTGATATTCCTCGTGCGCGCCGGTAAACAGATGCAGCACCGGCACACCAGCCGCATAGAATGGTGTTTGATCGGAGGGACCATAGCCACCACCACCGAGCTGGCAGCCAATTTTCAAATCCGCGCAAGCCGGTTGCACAAGGTCACTCCACTCCTCGGCCGACTCGCCGCCTAATATGGCGACGCGGTTATCGCGAAGTCGCCCGACCATATCCATATTCAGCATCGCAACGAGGCCGGCAGGAGCCGTTCCAGGCAATGAGTTCTTGGCCAACTCACTCGAACCAAGCAGGCCAGACTCCTCCCCTGTAAACGCGACAAATACAACATCGCGTCTCAAGTCATCACTGCGCGCGGTGAGTAAGCGTGCCGCTTCGAGCAAAGCCGCTGTTCCCGATGCATTGTCGTCAGCACCATTGTGTGGCTCTTTGCTATCCGGCTGCAGGGAACCGGGCCCGCCGAATCCGAGATGATCGTAGTGGGCACCGACGAGTACGGCACCGGCGAGCCGCTCTTTGGCGGTCAAACGACCAACGATGTTGTCGAGCGGCTGCGTGTGACCAATGAGGTCCGTCGTAATGACCGCATCTTGATCACTGGCGAGCAGGCGCTGCGCCCATGTTCGCTTTATCACGGCCACGGGCATGCCCGCATCGCCCTGGTTGTCAGCACGCACCGCTGGCAATGGTGGTTCTTCGATCTGATCAACGAGAGGAAGGTCCGCGACCAGCAGAGCGACCGCGCCGTGTTCACGCGCTGCAAAAGCCTTGTACCGTATGTCGCCGAGGCGGCGCTGCAGATCTTCATTCTCGAAAACACCGTCTTTCGGCGTGTAACGACGCACGAGTACGATTTTCCCTTCGACATCGAGCCCTTCGTAGTCGTCAATATCATTTTCTTCTGACGCGATACCCCAGCCCGCGAAGACAACGGGTGCCGAAACAGCGGCACTTGCTGAATAACCGGGAATCATGAAATCTTCGCCCGAGAGCTGCTCACCGTCCAGACGCAATAGCGTCGCCGGGCCATTCTCGACAGACACGACGGCGTTAAAACGCTGCCGATATCCGCCTGCTTCTCCGGCCGGCTCGAGACCGATTGCCATAAACTGCTGCTCAAGCCAGTCGGCAGCATCGGCCAGACCCTCACTTCCTATCCCACGACCGCCACGGGCGTCGTCGGCCAGCCAGCGCACATCGGCGAGGTAACGATCAGCCGCACGCGCCTCGGTTTTGCCGCCTTTGGAATTCCAGCTGGCCACGTAAACATCTGTTTCACCTGGCTTACCCTGGTTGCGGTTCGAGCCGAAGGCCAATGACTGACCGTCCGGCGAAAACATTGGAAAGCCGTCAAATCCTTCGGTGTAGGTAATGCGTTCCAGCCCCGTGCCATCCACATTCACGGCGAAGATGTCGAACTCGCGGCCCTGCGGGTCGTGGTGATTCGTCGAGAACAAAATGCGATCCCCGGCCGGGAATAAGTATGGAGCGAAGTTTGCTCCACCGAGATAAGTCACCTGCCGCGCATCTGACCCATCGGCATTGGCAACCCAGATCTCAAGTGCGCTGGGACGTACAAGGCCTTCCATCAGAAGCGCCTGGTAGTCTTCGAGCGCCTGACCCGTCGGTCGCGATGCCCGCCACACGATCTTGCTGCAGTCCCGTGAGTAAAACGCGCCACCGTCATAGCCCGGCGTCTCGGTCAAACGTGAAACGTTCGAACCATCCGCATCCATGCGATACAGGTCCAGGTCGCCATCTCGCGTCGACGTAAACACGATCGACCCATCCTGCGAACACACGGTAGCCTCGGCATCATAGAAATTTGTATCGGTTAGCGCCTTGATATCAGTACCGTCGGGTGCTGCCGAATAGATCTGGTAAGTGTTGTAGATGGGCCAGACGTAACCGCGCGAGCGATCAGGTGTCGCAGGACAGGCCTCACCCGCAACATGCGTCGACGAATAGATCACGCGCTCGCCATCGGCCGTAAAATACCCGCACGTGGTTCGGCCGGTACCGGTGGAAACCAGCGTCAGGCTCGCAGGATCGCTGATCGGCATGCGGAACATCTGGTCACAAGCATACGGGCCGTGTGTGGACTGGAAGATAAGCTCCGAACCATCTGGCGACCAATAGGCCTCAGCATTCTCGCCGCCAAATGTCAGCTGACGGACGTCGGAAAAATGCACCTCGCGTTCATCATGAAGTGTGCCAGCAGCGCTACACAGCGGGGCAAAAAGCAAGAACGCAGATAAGGTGATCCAGGATAGGTGGTTACGCAAGACAGAAACCCTCAATTTTTATTTTGGTTGGCGGGAAGCCATTATCGCCGATTGTCGGCCCCACATTCCATTCTTCGCGACATGATTCGAATCTCTCACCTGGAAAACAAAAAGGGCCCAAAGGGCCCTTTCTGCATTTATGGCGGAGCAGCACGTCCGGAGCGAACCGCGCTCTGCGAGGGTCTCGGAGTCAGACAGCCGCCGCCCTGGCGAACTCCCGATACGAGACCATTCGCTGCAGCCCCTCATCCCACAGGCAAC
>CAYTTZ010000059.1:0-15308 GCA_964440945.1 uncultured Woeseiaceae bacterium | reverse complement strand
CGCGCGCATCGTCGATTTCGGCGGCTGGGATATGCCGCTGCACTACGGATCGCAGAAAGAAGAGCATCATGCGGTGCGTAGCAATGCCGGTGTCTTCGATGTCTCGCATATGACGATCGTCGACCTCGATGGAGATCGTGTCCGCGAATTCCTGCAACGCCTGGTGGCAAACGATGTGGCCAAGCTCAAGGACTACGGCAAAGCGTTGTATACGTGCATGCTCAATCCGGCCGGCGGCGTCATCGATGACCTGATCATCTATTTCATGGCCGATACCGAATATCGCCTGATCGTCAATGCAGCGACACGCGAAAAGGACCTCGCCTGGATACGAGAGCAGGCCGCCGGCTTCGACGTCGATGTCGTTGAACGCGCTGAATTGGCGATGATCGCGGTACAGGGGCCCAACGCCCGAGACCTCGCAGCGCCATTGATCGATGCGAACTGGCGCGACGCGGCCATGGCGCTGAAACCCTTTAATGGCCTGCAGGCAGATGACACTTTTATCGCACGTACCGGCTACACCGGCGAGGATGGCTGGGAGATCGTCATGCCGGCGACTTCCGCGCCGGCAATGTGGGAACGCCTTCTGCAAGCCGGTGCCGCGCCCTGCGGCCTCGGCGCGCGCGATACGCTGCGGCTCGAAGCCGCGATGAACCTGTACGGTTCAGACATGGATGAGTCGATATCACCACTCGAGGCCGGGCTGGCGTGGACCGTGGCCTGGGAGCCGGCGGACCGCGACTTCATCGGGCGCAAGCCGCTGGAGGCAATGCGCGACGCGGGAGAAAGGCGGCGCTTCGTAGGCCTGCTGCTGGAGGATCGCGGCGTGCTGCGCAACCACCAGAAGGTGGTCGTGGAGGGCGTTGGTGAAGGCGAAATTACGAGCGGCGGATTTTCGCCGACTATCGAGCGTTCAATCGCGCTGGCACGTGTTCCGGCCGGCGACTATGACCGCGCTCAGGTCGACGTCAGGGGTAAGCTGCTGAACGTACGTATCGTCAAGACACCGTTCGTTCGAAACGGGCAGGTTCGCATCGACGTTTGAGGTCGTTGCAGAGTAAATTAAATGGGAGTAGCGAGATGAATGAATTGCCGGGAGACCTTCTTTACACGAACGATCACGAGTGGTTGCGCCGCGAAGACGACGGCACGGTGACGATCGGTATTACCGAGCACGCCGCGACGTCACTGGGTGATCTGGTGTACGTCGAATTGCCGGAAGTCGGCCAGGAAGTCGAGAGTGCAGGCGAAATGGCGGTTGTGGAATCGGTGAAAGCGGCTTCGGACGTTTACGCACCCATTGCCGGCAGCATCGTTGCCGTTAATAACGACCTCTCCGACGATCCCGAGAAGATTAACAGCGAGCCTTACGGCGAGGGCTGGATTGTGCGCATGTCGACATCTGAGGAGATCGATGAAGGCGAAATGATGTCGCCCGATGCGTACCAGCAACTCCTGGATTCACTTGACGACTGAGTACCAATAACCGAGTACGATTAGATGCCATTCATACCGCATACCGAGAAAGATACGCAGGAAATGCTGGCGACCATTGGCGCCGACTCGATCGACGAGCTGTTCGACGAGATTCCTGCCGAGCTTCGCATCGAGCATCTCTATGGCGTCCCGGAGGCCCACAACGAGATGGAAGTCTCGCGCCTCATGCGAAGCCGTGCCGCGATGGACGGCTCGCCGCTGTGCTTCATAGGCGCAGGTGCTTATGAGCATCACATTCCCGCGGCAGTCTGGGACATTGCGACCCGCGGCGAATTCTACAGCGCCTACACGCCGTACCAGGCTGAGGCGAGCCAGGGCACGCTGCAGGTCATCTATGAGTACCAGACGATGATTACGGAACTGACCGGCCTGGACGTCAGCAACGCCTCGCTGTACGACGGCGCCTCGGCACTGGCTGAGGCGGCGCTAATGGCGGTACGCATCAATCGACGTGTTAAGACAGGCCTGGTGTTACTCGCTCCCGGCGTTAATCCCGTTTATGAAAAGGTCGCGGCGGCGATAGCCGGCAGCCAGGGGCTGACGTTTCAACGACTGCCCGTCGATTCCGTCACGGGCAACATCGCGTTCGATCAGGTCGAGGAAGGGCAGAGCCCAGTCGCTGTTGTTGTGCAGCAGCCAACATTTCCGGGGACGCTTGAGGATGTGGATCGCCTTTCCGACTGGGCACATGCGGAGGGAGCATTGATGATAGGCATCGTCAATCCGGTCTCGCTGGCGCTGTTCAAGGCGCCCGGGCACTGGGGAGAGGCGGGTGCCGACATCGCCATCGGCGAGGGCCAGCCGCTCGGCGTGCCGCTGTCGTCAGGTGGGCCTTACTTCGGCTTCATGACCTGCAAGCAAAAGCACGTTCGCCAGATGCCGGGCCGTATCGTGGGTCGCACGACAGATCTCGATGGCAACCCGGGCTTCGTGTTGACGCTGCAGGCGCGCGAGCAGCATATTCGGCGTACCAAGGCTACCTCGAATATCTGCACGAACCAGGGCCTGATGGTAACGGCGGCGACCATACATATGTCGCTGCTCGGTTTCGAGGGTCTTGCTCGCGTCGCGAGGAAGTCGCATGCCAACACGATGCGTTTAGCCGACGGCCTCTGCGCGATCGATGGCATAGAGCGCCTGTACGACGGGCCGCTCTTCCACGAAGTGGCGCTGAAGTTCGATCGCCCCGTAGCGCCAGTGCTTGCGGCGCTGGCCGAGAACAACATTCTGGGCGGATTCGACCTGACGGACTATGCATTGACCGACGCGCTACTGGTGTGCGTCACGGAAACCAAGACGGAGGCAGATATCGATTCGACGATTGCGGCTTTCGCCGAGGCAATGGCCTGATCGGCCAGGGAAGCGAACGTGGCAAAAATTCAATTTGAACATGCGTCCTACCGAACGTCCGGTGACCTGCCGGTCGTTGGTAGTCGGGCACCCGACGTGTCGCTGGTCAACACGAGCCTGCAAAATGTCTCGCTGGCGAACTGGATGGGCATGCGCAAGATCATGAACATCTTTGTCAGCATTGACACGTCCGTGTGCGCGGAGTCCGTCGTCAAGTTCGAACGCTATGCCGGCGAAGGCGACGATCTGGCATTGCTGATGATCTCCTACGATCTGCCGTTCGCTCACCAGAGATTCAAGAAGGAACATAGTCTCGAGCGCGTTACCGGACTGTCCGCGATACGGCACGGCGGTTTCGGCGAGAACTACGGTGTGATGATTGTGGACGGCCCCCTTGCCGGCATGTTCTCCCGTGCCGTCGTCGTGCTGGATGAGAACAACACCGTCGTGCACAGCGAAATGATTGAAGACATAACTACTGAACCCAATTACGGCGCGGCCTTTCGCGCACTTGGAATAGAAATCGATGAGTAAGCTGATTTTTGAGAAGTCCCGCTCGGGCCGTCGCGCGTTCGCGCAGGCGCCGGAAGACGCTGCGTCCACTGCGATCCCGAAAGCATTCCTCCGTGACGACAAACCGCGTTTGCCCGAGGCGAGCGAGCTGCAGGTTGTGCGCCATTTTACGCGCCTATCGCAGAAGAACTTTTCGATCGACACGCAGTTCTATCCGCTGGGCTCCTGCACCATGAAATACAACCCGCGGGCCTGCAATACGCTGGCGCTGCTGCCGGAGTTCGCGGGTCGTCACCCGCTGGGCCCGGTCTCGCATGGCCAGGGATATCTCACCTGCATGTTCGAGTTGCAGGAAATGCTCAAGGAAGTCACCGGCATGAAGGGCGTTTCGCTAACGCCGATGGCGGGGGCGCAGGGCGAGCTTGCGGGCGTCGCGATGATCAAGGCTTATCACGAGGCGCGCGATGATCACGACAGGGTCGAGATTATCGTACCGGACGCCGCGCATGGCACCAACCCGGCGACTGCCAATATGTGTGGCTGCACGGTCAAGGAAATACCGACAGGCCCCGACGGCGACGTCGATCTCGACGCGCTGCAGGCCGTTCTCGGCCCGAAGACCGCCGGGATCATGCTGACCAATCCATCGACACTCGGCGTATTCGAGCGCCACATCAAGGACATTGCCGACCGGGTTCACGATGCCGGCGGACTCCTGTATTACGATGGCGCCAATCTCAATGCCATCTTGGGCAAGGTGCGCCCCGGTGACATGGATTTCGACGTCATCCATATGAATCTGCACAAGACGTTCTCGACGCCACACGGTGGTGGCGGCCCGGGATCGGGCGCCGTCGGTGTGAACGACCGCTTGTTACCTTTTATGCCGATTCCGGTGGTGGGCAAGACCGAGGTTGACGGAAGAGACGTCTACGGCTGGCTCGAGGAAGATGACTTTCCACAGAGTATCGGCCGGCTTTCCGGCTTCATGGGCAATTCGGGCGTGCTGCTTCGCGCTTACGTCTACATGCGCATGGTGGGTCGTGACGGTATGGAGCGTATTGCCGAATACGCGACCCTGAACGCCAACTACCTGATGACGCGCCTGCGCGACGCGGGATTTGAGCTGGCTTATCCAGGGCGCCGGGCAAGCCACGAATTCATCATCACGTTGAAGCATGAATCCAAATCGGTGCAGCTGACAGCAATGGACGTGGCAAAGGCACTGCTGGACCGCAATTACCACGCACCAACGACGTATTTCCCGCTACTCGTCCCGGAATGCCTGTTGATTGAACCGACTGAAACCGAGAGCAAGGAGACGCTGGACGGTTTCGTTGACGCCATGATCGACATCGTGCGAGCGGCGAAAGAGGACGGCGTGACCTATAAAGAGGCGCCTTACAAGATGCCGGTCCGACGCCTGGATGACGTGAAAGCGGCTCGAGAGCTCGATCTCGCCTACCGAACCGGCTAATCTAAGGTCGCACCCGGGCCGTGATTTTGCTCAAATAGGGAACCGGTTTATCCCGAAGCAGTCCAGAATAAGACATAAGCGGGAAGTGGTCCCGTAAGACTAGTCAGGGTGGATATGAAATACGGCAAGAACATTGCAGCGGTCGTTGCGCTGTTGAGCAGCGTTATAGTGAACGCGGCCGACGACACAGCATGGACCGAAACGCTGGAGCGCATATCGTCAGGCGTTGTTTCCATACGCATAGACAGTACGCGGGCATTCGACACCGAATGGAACAGCTCGAGCCAGGCTACTGGCTTCGTGGTTGATGCTGAGCGCGGCCTGATACTGACCAATCGCCACGTGGTCACGCCGGGACCGGTGATTGCCGAGGCGGTATTCAGGAATAATGAGGAAGTGCGGCTCACGCCCGTGTACCGGGACCCGGTGCATGACTTCGGGTTTTTTCGTTACGATCCCGCAGACCTCCATTACATAAAGCCTGTGACGTTGCCACTGGCGCCGGAAGGCGCCGGAATCGGCAAGGAAATTCGAGTCATTGGTAACGATGCCGGTGAGCAGCTTTCGATCCTCGCCGGTACTATCGCGCGCCTCGATCGGAAGGCGCCGGAATACGGGCGCGGCAAGTACAACGACTTCAATACTTTCTATTATCAGGCGGCTTCGGGCACGTCCGGCGGCTCTTCAGGCTCGCCGGTGGTAAACATCGACGGCGAAGTTGTTGCGCTGAATGCGGGTGCCAACAGCTCCGCCGCCAGCAGCTTCTTTCTGCCGCTGGATAGAATCGAACGAGCACTGCATGAGCTTCAGGTGGGGTTGCCGGTCTCGCGGGGAACGCTGCAGACCACGTTCCAGAGCAAGCCCTACGATGAGCTGCGCCGACTTGGCCTGACGGAAGAGTCGGAGCGCGTTGCCCGTTCTTCGTTTCCCAAGCAAACAGGCATGCTGGTGATCGATCAGGTCATTCCCGGTTCGCCGGCCGCGGGAGGCCTGGCACCCGGTGACATCCTGGTGCGCGTGAACGGCGAACTCATCACCGAGTTCGTGCCGCTTGCCGCGATACTGGATAGTAATGTCGGTGAGGAAATCAGCGTTGAGCTGGAACGTGGCGGCAAGAGCATTGTCACTAACGTCCGAGTCGATGACCTGCATGCGATAACACCGGCCGAGTATCTCGAATTCGGTGACGCTATCGTCAACAAGCTCTCTTACCAACAGGCGAGACATTACAATCGTTCGCCTGACGGCGTTTACGTAGCCAACCCGGGTTACCTGCTATCGAAGAGCGCGATCCCGCGCGGTGCGGTCATCGTTGAGATGGATGGCGACGCAATCAGCGATCTCGATGACTTCGAGGCCGCCCTGAACGGCCTGGCGGATGGTGAGCGTGCGCTGGTGCGTTACGTCACGATGGAGGATCCGCAGAATTCGATCGTGCGTCTGCTGCAAATGGATCGTACCTGGTACCCCGTAAAACGCTGCGCGCGCGACGACGCAACGGGTTACTGGCCTTGCCGGGATCTTGCGGACGGGCCTCCACCTGAGCCCGAGGAAGTCGGTAGTACCCGCCTCACGAAGCATGCCGATGCCACTGTTAACGCGATTGCACCATCGCTGGTGGTTGTGAATTTCGACCTGCCGTACACCTTGTCGGGCGTGTCGGAACGACATTATTATGGCACTGGCCTGATCGTCGACAAAGAGCGTGGTTACGTGCTCGTCGACCGCAACACGGTGCCCATTGCGATCGGCGACGTCACGGTAACGTTTGCCGGGTCGCTCGAAGTCGAGGGCAAGATTGAGCAGCTGCACCCGCTGCATAATTTTGCAATTATCTCCTACGATCCCGCGAGCATCGGTTCAACCCCGGTCAAGCAGGCGACGTTCAACACGAGTCGGTTGGAGCCTGGCGATGCTGTCTGGGTGGTCGGGATCAAGGCCGACCACCAGCTGGTGCATCAGCGCAGCACGGTGTCCTCGGTTGACCCATTGATGTTGCCGCTATCGCGAACATTGCGATTCCGTGATTCCAACATCGAGGGTATTTCCCTCGTCAACGCACCAAATGACATGGATGGGGTGCTCGTCGACAAGAAAGGGCGCGTGGTGTCGACCTGGTCGAGTTTTGTACTGCAGTCGGGTGGCGATGCGGCGCAGTTCAATCGTGGCGTTGGCAGCGAGCTCGTCAAGCAGTTCGTCGAAACCGTCCGCGAGGGCGGGCCGTTTTACTCGCTGGAGGCCGAGTTCGTCTATGCGCCACTGTTCGCGGCGCGGAAAATGGGCGTCGATGAGGAGTGGGTAGCTCGTCTTGAAGAGAATAACCCTGAACGCCGCCGGGCTTTGAGTGTTACGCGCCTCGTCGCCGGCTCACCGGCGTCCAGGTTGCTGCAAAACGGTGACATGATTCTTGCCATCGATGGCAACGTGGTTACGTCGTTCAGATCGTTGGAAGAGGCCGTGCAGAAGCCGGAGGTCGTGGTAACCGTCTGGCGCAATGACGAGGTGCGTGAAATTAACGTACAGACAGCTGCGCTCGATGGTTCGGGAATCGATCGAGCCATTTCCTGGGCTGGAGCGTTGCTGCAAGATCCGCACCGGGCCATGGCCGCGCAGCGCGGTGTTGATGCGGAAGGCGTGTACGTCGCCTATTTCAGCTATGGTTCGCCGGCAACACGTCACGGCCTCTGGGCAGGACGTCGCGTCGTCGAAGTGAATGAGACACCGACACCGGATCTGCAGTCCTTTATTGAGGTGGTGCGGGGTATGGAACACCGTGAGTCGGTGCGGCTGAAGACCGTGACCTGGAATGACACGGTCGAGGTTATAACGTTGAAGCTCGACAACCAGTACTGGCCTGCTTACGAAATACGACGCAGTGCTGACGGTTGGAGGCGTATCGCTTTTGGCTCCTGAGCGACAATTCGGTACCTGGCTCGCCGGACCGCTCGCGGTACTGGTGCTGGCGGCCTGTGGCCCGGCGGCAGCGCAATCGCTGTACAAGTATCGTGATACTAACGGCGACTGGGTTTACACGGACAGGGCGCCCGCTGCCGCTGCCGCTGAAGAGGTCGAGGTGCGACGCCTGAGCCTCGCCCCGGCTCGAGCGTCGTTGAAGGTTACTCAGGAGCGGGTCGGCGATGAGCTGCGGCTTGTTGCACACAACGGACTGTACGCCCCGGTTGAAGTCGGGCTGGTTATCAAAGCATCGTCAGGCATCAAAGGCCCCGGGGAAGAGGAATCGCTGCGTTGGGTTGTCGCGCCACGCGGCTCGAGGGTATTGCTGCGCCTGCCAGTAGAGCAGGGTGCCGCTATGCCGCGAGTCGATTTCGACTACGACTACATGCCCGGGGACCCCGACGCCGTGCATCACGCGACCAATGGTTACCGGGCGCCGTTTGTTGCCGCTGCCAATTACCCTGTTACCCAGGCATACCCCGATAACATCACACATCAGTCCGCGGACAGCGAGTATGCGATCGACATCGCAATGCCCGTTGGTACTGATGTGATGGCCGCCCGCGGCGGCCTGGTCTTCGATGTAATCAGCACGAATTTCAGCGGTGGAACGAACCGCAAGGAGCATCTTCGTTCCGCGAATATCGTGCGCATACTGCACGACGACGGCACCTTTGCCGTGTATGCACATCTCAACTGGAATTCGATACGTGTCAGGCCCGGGGAGCGTGTGCGTGCAGGTCAGTACATCGCGGATTCCGGCAACACCGGCTTTTCCAGCGGGCCGCATCTGCATTTTGCCGTGCAACGCAACGCCGGCATGCGCCTGGAAGCCGTCGCGGTCGCGTTCGAAGGACCTAACTCCAGGGGTATCGCGCCCGCAACGGGCAACGTGCTTACTTCGTATCCCTAGTTTTCCGCCGCGACCTGCGCTGCATAGGCCAGGCTTGCTCGCTCGATAACGAAGGCGTGCACCGCGTCGCTGTCTTCCTTGCTCAGGATCTGGCCGAAAGCCGGCATGCCAATGTCGCGCAGCATACCGCCGAGTACGATCGCATCCCAGATCTCGTGTTTTTCTTCTGTCAGGTATCGCAAATCCGGTAACACCCCGCCGCTAATTACGCCGGAGCCGTGGCAGACGGTGCAGCGCTCATAGTAGATATCCTTGCCCTTTGCTACCTGAGCATCGCTGACCTCACTGACTGGCGGTTTCGGAAATAGACGGGGTTCAGCGGCCGCCAGGGCAGGCAGCGCCTGATCGGCACCAAGACGAAAAGCAAGAATACGGCTTTTATTCGTTTGCCCGAGCGCGGCGGCACCTTTGCCGCCAAGCAGCGCAAAAATGGAGCCCCAGCCGGCGGCAATCGCGACATGCTGTTGATCATCGACGGCATAACTGACCGGCGCGGCGACAATGCCGGTCTGCGCAGGATACTGCCAGAGTCGCTTGCCGCTGCCGGCGTCATAGGCCGCAAATTCGCCGATCGAACTCCCCTGAAAGACCAGGCCGCCGGCGGTTGCCAGAACGCCACCGTTCCAGGGGCCGGCATGCTGGTAACGCCATACTTCGCGTTGTGAGACCGGATCCCATGCAACCAGCTGGCCCGTTATGCTTTTCATGATTTCGGCGGTGACCGCAGGGTCATCCGGAAACTGCAGATTTTCGAACTCTGTACCGCCGTTCCAAAAGCCTTCGGTGAACTCGAAATCGGGTTCCGTGGCGTACAGCAATGCCAGGTCCTGTGAAGGCAGGAATACCAGCTGCGACGCCGGGCTATATGCCATGGAGTGCCAGTTATGACCACCAAGTCCGGTCGGTGCTATGAGGACCGGCGTTTCACCGTAGCGGGCCTCGGGAACTTCGACAGGTCGACCGGTCGACTTGTCGACACCGGTTGCCCACATGACCGTGACGTAGGGCTCAGCCGAAATCAGCTCGCCGTTCGTTCTGTCCAGTACGTAGAAAAAGCCGTTTTTCGGCGCCTGCATCAGCACCTTGCGCGTATCGCCATCGATCTCGAGTTCGGCGAGTATCATTTGCTGCGTTGCCGTGAAGTCCCAGTTGTCTCCGGGCGTCGTCTGGTAGTGCCAGACGTACTCTCCCGTCGATGGTCTTAGCGCGACAATAGAAGACAGGAACAGGTTGTCGCCGCCGCCCGGGCTGCGCACATTCTGGTTCCAGGGCGAGCCGTTGCCGACGCCGACATACAGAAGATCGAGTTCCGGGTCGTACGCCATCGAGTCCCAGACCGTGCCGCCGCCGCCGTACTCCCACCACTCGCCATTCCAGGTGGCGGCCGCTTTCTCCAGGACCTCGCTTTCAAAGCCGTCCTCGGGATTACCGGGCACGGTATAGAAGCGCCAGCGCATCTCTCCGCTATCGGCATCGTAGGCGCTGACGTAGCCGCGAACCCCGTAATCGGCGCCGCCATTGCCGATAATTACGAGGCCGTTAACCACTCGCGGGGCGCCAGTAATCGTGTACGGCGCCTTGCGGTTGATCGTGTCCGTACGCCAGCGTTCTTTGCCCGTGGCGGCATCGAGGGCCACCAGGTAACCGTCCAGCGTGCCGACGAAAACGCTGTCACCCCAGGCAGCGACTCCGCGATTGACGACATCGCAACAGGCGTATTGTCCCCAGGATTTAGGTACGTGCGGGTTGTAGCGCCAGAGCTCTTCGCCGGTTGCAGCATTCAGCGCGTAGACAATGCTCCAGGAGCCGGTGACATACATACGGCCGTCGATAACGATGGGCGTCGCTTCCATGCCACGCCGGGTTGGCACAT
This sequence comes from uncultured Woeseiaceae bacterium, assembly GCA_964440945.1. GTDB lineage: Bacteria > Pseudomonadota > Gammaproteobacteria > Steroidobacterales > Woeseiaceae > UBA1847. The sequence goes on along the minus strand of CAYTTZ010000059.1, from coordinate 4,727 downwards.
CGAAGTACCAGGCGAGACCGAGATTGCCGACGTTGTCCTGGTTTATTTCATCGAGCGGGCTGAATCGCTGCTCGTCGTACGTGCGGCCATGCGACAGCCAGTTGGCGCTATCGCTTGCGGCTGCAAGCAATCGTGCGCTATCTATTGTGCTGACTGCCGGGGCGCCTGCGGTATCGGCTTGAGCCGTTTCGTCCTGCGCGTCTTGCGAACTTCCGCAACCCGCGGCGAGTGCCGCAACGAGCAGAGCTACTACCAGGCTTTTCCAAGGCATTCGTGTATTCCCCAATCAGTTAGCGGCGAGGACGACAATGTAACATCCGTCGCGATCGTTGTCGGCAGCTCGGGTGAAATGACATGCACGGTAGCCCCGCTCGGGCGTGGCCCCGGCGACCTGTGCCGCAGGCACTGAGCCGCTAATCGGCGCTGTTGAACAGCGACTTGCTGACGTGTTGCCAGAATGTCGTGTCGCAGGCGAAACGCAGCTCTTCCCAGCGCGTCCTGGACAGACGTTCGCCACCGTCGGCGAACAGGCCCGTGAAGTAGTCGTTCCAGGCAATCCATTGATCCTGCCCCAGCAGATCACGCTGGTATCACATAAAGGCAAGTGCCCAGATGTCGAGGAGATTCAGCTGGTACTTCTCTCAGCGAACCGCTTCGATGTCTGTCAGCTGCGGGTTTTCACTGCGCATTTTGACCAGGATTTCGGCCAGCGTCGGGTCAAGCATGAACTGATTCGCAAGCTCGGCGTGCATTTCGAAGATGATGTTCTCTGTCGAACCGTGTATTGCGGCGGTGTTTTGACTAAGGCTGAGTACCACGAACAACAGCGAAACGACGACCGCGATAGTGCCCACAATTTCGCCGATAGCGGCCCACTCACCGAGATTTAGTTTTTTCATTTCTCGACCTTATCGTCATTGCCGCCAGTCTCACTGAGCTGGGCGGCAAGGGCTTCCCAGGTCGTAACCGGCATTTCACAGTGCGTTCCGAGGCATCGATACGCGACCGTCTCGCCATCGATTACCGCGCGTTCCGCGAGCGCTCCGGGAAGATCCGACGCCTCATCGTCGATCGCATAGACGAGCCGCCGCGGCGCGTACAGTCTTGCAGCCGCGTCTCGCCATCGTGCGATCTCGTCCGCCGCACCACGAATCACGATGATCTCGGGATGATGCAGGTACTCCTCGAGCGCCGTGATCAGGCTGACATGGCCGTGCGGGTACTCGCTGATCGCCTGCCAGCTAGCCCGCAGAGTGTTCTCCGCGGCAGCAAGGTAGCGCGTTTCGCCAAGCAGAAAGCCAAGGCGCTGCAGGGCAAATGCCGCGACGCCATTGCCGGACGGCACGGCCTCGTCGGCCAGCGGTTTGGGCCGGTGAATCAGCGTTTCGTGATCGTCCGCCGTAAAGTAGAAGCCGCCATCCTCGCGGTCCTCGAAGTGTGCCAGTAGCAGCTCGGCTATTTGTACCGCGAAACCCAGCTGTGCCGAATTCCAGCGTGCCTGCAATAACTCCAGTAGTGCATCGAGGAGAAAGGCGTGGTCGTCAAGATAGGCAGGGAAGCGAGCCTCGCCATCCTTGTAGCTGGCGAACAGACGGCCGTCGACCAACAGGGTTGAGTGGAGGAACTCCGTTGCACGCTCCGCGGCGTCGATGAGGTCGGGACGTTGCAGCGCCTGGCCGGCGATTGCGCAGCCACGAATTGCCAGCGCGTTCCACGACGTCAATTGCTTTTCATCCCTTTCGGGAGGTACGCGCTTCAGGCGTTGCTCGAGCAATGTCGCTTTCGCAGCGTCGATCTTCTGCAGTACGTCCTTTTCCTTGAGGCCCTCTACTGCCGCAATGTCGCTGATCGATTCGCGCACAGTCAGGTGCCACTGTCCCTCGAAGTTGGCGTTCTGGTTCAGCCCGAAACGCCGGGCAAAAACCTCATAGTCATCGCCAAGCAGTTCTCGAACCTGTTCGGGGCGCCACAGGTAATAGGTCCCTTCGTGACCCTCCGAGTCGGCATCACGTGTTGCGAAAAAGCCGCCATTGTCGGACTGCATATCGGCGAGCATCCAGTCGACCGTCGCGTTAGCGGCATCCGCAAACCGATTGTCGCCGGTGGCCAGCGCTGCCTCGGAATACAGTGCGAGCAACGGGCCGTTGTCATACAGCATTTTTTCGAAGTGCGGGATCTGCCAGTAGCGATCGACCGAGTAGCGGCAGAAACCGCCGCCGACGTGATCGAAAATCCCGCCGTCGGCCATGCGTGTGAGCGTCAGAGTCGCCATGAAGAGCGCCTCGACATCCGGTTCGGCGTCGTTTGCAGTGGCACGCCAGTGGCGTAGCAGGCGATCGATCGTGGTCGGGTGCGGGAATTTCGGCGCCGAACCGAAACCACCGTATTCCGCGTCGAAGGTTTGCTCGAAGGTCGCGCGTGCCTCTACAAGCGGCGAAGCGTCGAGCACACTATCGCCGGCGGCGGCTGCCGGTTCCAGCTTGGAGAAAACGTCGACCAGTCTCGCGCTCTGTGAGCGGACTTCGTCGCGCTGTTCCGCGTAGAATTTCGCGACACTCTCAAGCAACTCACTAAAGGCTGGCATACCGTAGCGCGGCTCCTTCGGGAAGTAGGTACCGCCGAAGAAAGGCCGCTGGTCATCGCCGTCGAGGAACATCGTAAGCGGCCAGCCACCGCCACGCTGCGTCAGCAGCTGGTGCGCGGTCTGGTAAATCTTGTCAACATCCGGGCGCTCCTCACGATCTACCTTGATATTGACGAACAGTTCATTCATCAATGTTGCGGTCGCTTCGTCTTCAAAGGACTCGTGCGCCATGACGTGACACCAGTGGCAGGCGGAGTAGCCAATCGAAAGCAGAACCGGCTTGCCGGTCTCCCGCGCAAGCTGAAACGCCTCGTCGCCCCAAGGGTGCCAGTCCACCGGGTTGTCCGCGTGCTGCTGAAGGTAGGGGCTCGATTCCCGCTGAAGGCGATTTGGCATGGTTTCCCCGGAGCATGGCCCCTATGACGCACTGAAGAAACTGACTATGATACCCGTCTTGTAGCAACGCCGAGCTAGATTTGATGCTGACATATCCAGAGATCGACCCGGTAATCTTCTCGATCGGGTTTCTCAAAATCCGCTGGTACGGTTTGATGTATGTCATCGGTTTCCTGTTCGCCTGGTGGCTCGCGAGGCGCCGTTGCGCGCGTCCCGATTCGCCGATCAACGCGGAGCAGGTTGACGACCTGATTTTCTACGGCATGCTCGGCGTCATTGTCGGCGGACGATTAGGCTACGCACTGGTATACGGCTGGAGCCAGCTGATCAGCGACCCGCTTTACCTGTTCAAGATCACAGAGGGCGGCATGTCGTTCCACGGCGGCCTTGCCGGCGTGATGACAGCGATGTGGTTGTACGGACGCAAGCTCGGGCACTCGATCTGGCGCATGACAGATTTTGTAGCGCCCGTCGCGCCGCTTGGACTTGGCTTCGGCCGCATCGGCAACTTCATCAATGGCGAATTGTGGGGCAAGCCCACGGACGTGCCTTGGGGATTCCTCGTGAACGGCCAGGTGCTGCATCCGTCGCAGCTCTACGAGGCGTTGCTCGAGGGATTCCTGCTATTCCTGATCCTCTGGTTCTACACCGCCAAACCGCGCCCGTACCTCGCCGCGTCAGGCCTGTTTCTCCTGCTCTATGGCATCTTCCGTTTCTTCATCGAGTTCTATCGCGTGCCCGATGCGCAACCTGGCTACCTGGCGTGGGGCTGGGTGACGATGGGCCAGGTCCTGAGCTTGCCGATGATAATTGCGGGCGCCGTGCTGTTGATAGTGGCCTATCGGTCGGCCAGCAACGTGGAGGCGAAGGCCTGATATGCGGCAATACCTGGATATGATGCAACTCGTTCGTGACACGGGTGCGCGCAAGGAAGACCGCACAGGTACTGGAACGCTGAGTGTTTTCGGGCACCAGATGCGCTTCAATCTGAATGACGGTTTCCCGCTGGTTACGACGAAGAAACTGCACCTGCGCTCGATCATCCATGAGCTCCTGTGGTTTCTGAGCGGCGACAGCAACATCGCCTACCTGAAGGACAACGGCGTTTCAATCTGGGACGGCTGGGCAGATGAGAGCGGCGAGCTCGGCCCGGTCTACGGTGTGCAATGGCGCAGCTGGCCAACACCGGATGGCGGCAAAGTCGACCAGATTTCAGGGGTCATGCGGCAGCTTCGCGACGACCCGGACTCCCGGCGCATTATCGTCAATGCATGGAATGTCGCCGAGATCGACAACATGGCGCTGCCGCCATGCCACTGCCTGTTCCAGTTTTACGTGGCCGACGGCAAGCTGTCGTGCCAGCTGTATCAACGAAGCTGCGACATCTTTCTCGGTGTGCCGTTCAACATTGCGTCCTACGCGCTGCTGACGCACATGCTGGCGCAGCAGGCGGGTCTCGGCGTGGGAGATTTCATCTGGACAGGAGGCGACTGCCACCTGTATCTGAATCACCTGGAGCAAACGAACGAGCAGCTGGGTCGTGAGCCTTTACCGCTACCGCGGCTAGCGATCAAGCGCCGGCCAAAGAGCATTTTCGATTACAGGTTCGAGGACTTCGAGATCCTGAACTACGAGTCGCACCCGCATATCAAAGCCGCGGTCGCGATCTAGGGCCTGTGAGCACTATTTGAGCATGCCTTGTAGTGCGTGAAAAAGCGCCAATCGAGGCGCGAGGAGAGACGTTTGG
>CAYTTZ010000058.1:0-15382 GCA_964440945.1 uncultured Woeseiaceae bacterium | reverse complement strand
TCTTTCGGCTGATACAATTGGTAGACTTTTGTCTCAATAGGAATCAGTTCAAATTGTTCTACGTCAGCATGGCCGTCAGCTCAGCAACTGTGACATTTGTTCACAAACCTTCAGTTCAGGTTCACTTATTGCGACACCGGTCACGTTTGCCGTCGCGATGCAGCTGCTAACCTGCTAATAAGCAGGCAGAAAGTACGTCAAGACCGGCAAAAACACAGGGGCAGGCCCTGAGACATTCAGGGTCAGAATTGACCGTGGAGCGTGTTATGAAATACCTGTCCTGGGCATTCCTTCTGCCGGTGATCGTCGGCCTTACTGCCTGTACTTCCAGCGTCACCGCGTCACGTCCGGCTTCCGACCTGGTCCACCAGGCGAGCGTAATGCTGGTACCGGATGCGCCTAGTGAGACCGTCCTCATCGTCAGCCTCGAAGACGGCTCAGTGATCATGCAAACTATTAACTCCAGCGCTGATCTTTGTTTTAAGAAGAGCTCGGAGAGCGCGACGACCTGCCTTACGCAGGGCGATCCCGTCTACGATCCAGCCACCAATGCCGTTATCGGCTTCGAGATGATCGAAGACCACATTGAGCTCGTCGCCAAGGCCGACTGAAACAAAGCTCGCCCTACCCCCGCCCTTTCCGTTCCGGCATCGTACGCGCCCGGCATCGCTATTGTTAACGATTGTTACAGTGCGACGTACATAGTATTTCGCCCCCTATACTCCGCCCACTATCACAACAATGATCTATCAGGAGTTAGGGAAATGAAAAAAGTAACAATGAAGATGCTGGCAGTATTAGCGGGTGCCGCTATTGCCAGTGGGTGTTCAAGTATGGCAGCGGACACCGCGTCCGTGGATGCCGGAAGCAGCGCAATTACGGATGCTGATCTGGCGGCCTCACAACGACGCATTAGTCAGCTGGAATCCTCGCTGGCTGCGAAGAACCGTGATCTCGCGAATGCCGAAGCGCGCATCGCAAGCAGCACTGAAACGACGGGCATGGCCAGTAACAACACGGGCTCGATGCCGTCGAATCCGAAGCCGGGCGAGTGCTATGCGCGCGTAATTATTCCGGCCAAGTTTACGACCAGCACTGAAAGGGTCGTAAAGCGTCCGGCATCAGAGCGCATCGAGATCATTCCTGCTCGTTACGAGACGGCTAAGGAAACGGTAGTCGTCAAGGAAGCTTCCAAGAAGCTCGAGGTCGTTCCGGCCAAGTACGAGACCGTTGAAGAACGCGTACTGGTCAAGCCCGCAGTCACGAAGCTAAGCGTCTTACCTGCGGCGTATGAGACCATCGAAGAACGAGTAATGGTAAAGCCTGCGTCTACGCAGACGATCGAAGTTCCCGCTGTTTATGAAACGGTTACGGAACGCGTACTGGACCAGCCTGCTCGTACAGAGTGGAAGCGCGGTACTGGCGTCGGCACGGGCAGTGGTGTCGCCATGGCAAGCGCGGCGCAGACGATCAAGCGCTTTGGCGACTTCAAGGTAATCGAGACTCGCGTGGAAGACACTGGCGATTTGATGTGCCTGGTCGAAATTCCGGCTACGTATAAGACTATCGAGAAGCAAGTACTCGTAACGGCTGCCACGACTCGCAAGATTGAGGCTCCGGCCCAGTACAAAACGGTCAAGAAGACGGTTTTGAAAACGCCCGCTACCACGCGTGAAGCCACAATTCCCGCCGAATACCGGACTGTGAAGGTAACTCGGCAGGTTCGCCCTGAGACGACCCGCGAAATCGTCATTCCCGCCGTATACGGCGAAGTCGAAGTGACGAAGTTGGCAAAACCTGCTACCGAGCGTCGTATCCCAATTTCGGCCGAGTATGCAACCTTGACACGCAACAACAAGGTGAGCGACGAGCGCACCGAATGGCGCCCGGTCTTGTGTGAAGTCAATATGACCCGCGAGAACGTCGCCGCCTTGCAGACATCTCTGAACGACTCTGGTTGCTGCAAATGTGGCCCGAACCGAAATGAGTGCAAGATCGATGGCGTCATGGGTCAGTGCACACTGCAGGCCGCTCAATGCTATGCAGACCGCAATGGCCTTTCTTCAGGCAAGAAGTACGTCACGATGGACGTGATTCGTACCCTGGGTTTGAAGTTCTGAGGAATCTGGATCTCAGCCTGTAACGACTGAGTCCAGTCAACTCAATTGGCAGTCGCGCGTAAGCGCGACTGCCTTTTTTTTTGTCAGGCGGCTTTCTCCAGTTCTTCGGCCATCAGCTTGCTCATCTTAAATTTCTGAATCTTGCCGGTCACCGTCATCGGGTACTCATCAACGAAGCGAATATGCTTGGGGATCTTGAAGTGCGTGATCTGTCCCTTGCAGTGCGACTTCACATCGTCTTCCGTAAGCGTCTCACCATCCTCGGTCTGGACCCAGGCACAGACCTCTTCCCCCATCTTCTGATCGGGAATCCCGAATACCTGAACCTCCTTGATCTTTGGGTGCGTATAAAGGAACTCCTCAACCTCACGAGGATAAATGTTCTCACCGCCCCGAATGATCATGTCCTTGATGCGTCCGACGATACTGAGGTAACCCTCCTCGTCCATAGTGCCGAGATCGCCGGAGTGCAGCCATCGCGCGTCGTCTATCGTCTCCCGGGTCTGCTCATCGTCGTTCCAGTAGCCGAGCATGACCGAGTAACCGCGCGTGCACACCTCGCCTTTCTCGCCGATCGGTACGACGCGCCCTTGGTCATCGACGAGCTTGATCTCGATCCAGGGCACCGCCCGGCCGACCGTCTCAACACGCTTTTCGATGGGATCGTCCGGAAGCGTCAGGTGATTGATAGGACTCACCTCGGTCTGGCCGTATCCGATGAGGATATGTTTCATGTTCATATCGGAAATGACGCGCTTCATGACATCGACCGGACAGGGGGCACCGGCCATGACGCCGGTTCGCAAGGTCGATAGATCGAATTTATCAAAGTCAGGGAGCGCGAGTTCCGTAACGAACATCGTCGGCACACCGTGCAACGCTGTGCAGCGTTCCGACTCAACCGCTTGCAGCGTCGACAATGGATCGAAGACTTCGCTGGGATAAACAACAGTGGCACCGTGTGCAAAGCAGGCGAGATTGCCGAGCACCATGCCGAAGCAGTGGTACAGCGGTACCGGCATACACAGGCGATCCTCGGGAGACAGGCGCATCCCGGCGCCGGTGAGGTAGCCGTTGTTCAGAATATTGCAGTGCGTGAGCGTCGCGCCTTTGGGGTTGCCGGTTGTGCCCGACGTGAACTGGATGTTGATAGGGTCATCCGGCCTGAGTTCGCTCTTGAGCTGCTCGAGTCGAGCCCTTTCTTTATCACCGCCCGCCTCGCAGATATCGGCGAAGTTGAACATGCCAGGGGATTTCGCGTCGCCCAGGCGGATGACTATTTCCAGATCCGGCAATTTTTCGGATTTCAGCTGTCCTGGCTCACAGTTGTTCAACTCAGGCGCCAATGTGTACAACATCTCGAGATACTTGCTGGACTTGAACTGCTCGGCGCTGACGATCGCCCTGCAACCAGACTTGTTCATCGCGTATTCGAGCTCGTAGAGCCGATACGCCGGATTGATGTTGACGAGGATCGCGCCAATCTTGGCGGTCGCCATTTGCGTCAGCGCCCACTCGCTGGAATTCGGCCCCCAGACACCCACACGTTCGCCTGGCTCGATACCAAGCTTCAGCAGTCCGGCGGCCAGCGAATCGATACGCTCCCTGAACTCGGCATACGTCCAGCGGACATCCTGGTGACACGAGACCAGGGCATCTGAGTCCGGAAGGCGTTCGGCAACACCGTCAAAATAGTTGCCAATCGTCTCGTAAATAATCGGCGCAGTTGATGCGCCGCAACTGTAACTCTTCGTCAATCCAGCCATAGCATTCACTCCGACCGAGGGTCCTGGTCAGCTAACAATGGTCACTATTAGAATCGTTTCCAACCCCTACGTCTATTGTGTGAATCACCAAGTACCACAAAGTATGTAGCCTCGCCCACAAGCCCTCAGACTGGGGCGCTACTCGACAGTCACCAGGCTGCTAGAACCGCCACACCACGCCAAGCGAGGGAACAATCGGCAGCCAGTCTTTTTCAGTGGCGACCAGCTCGCCGGACCCGCCCGGCCCCGATCGAATCGAATACTCGGTGCAGCACGGATTTTGGCGGTTATAAAGATTCGTTACCTCGAGGAATGCGGTCAACGTGCCGCGTTTTAGGTCGAAGTCACGGCTCGCGCGGGCGTCCAAAGTATGGAATACCGAATAACGAACGCTGTTCATTTCGGTCGCTATCAGCGTTCGCGGCCAACCCGTGTGCACTTCGCCAGCGGCGCTAAACCCCCAGGCTCCCCAGCGCCAGCTAACACCCAGCTTCCCCGTGTGCGTCTGATCCCAGCTGCGCTTCATTTTGCCGCTCGCTGTCGTGTCGATTACTTCGGACCAGGAATAGCCCAACCACCAGAACAGCTCTTCTTCACCTCTGCCGCGGGAAGCCATGAGCTCGATACCCCTGGACTCCGCCTCGGGTGCGTCGATCATGACGCGATCGAACTGCAACTCCGGTGCCAGCGTTAGCGCGTTGAACACGTTCTCGAATCGGGGCCGCAAGGAGCGGTAGGCCTTTCGATACAGCGACACGTCAAGATTAATACCGGATCTGAAGTTGTGCTTCAGGTTCGCAACAACGTGCTTGGTCCGTTGTGCAGGATAGAACGTGCCTATGCCGTCGCTGACCTGTAGCTCATTGATCTCCTGCGCCTGGTAGAACTGGCCGAAGCCGATACGCAATTCTGTACGATCGCCACTGCGAAACAGCACACTGGCCCGAGGGCTGTACTGTTTGTCGTCACTGGCCGTCGTGTACGTCTGCTGGTCCCAACGGAGACCGAGATCGATAACTACCTTCCTCACCGGTTGCCAGCGTAGTTCAGAATAGACCGCGTATTGCGCGCCCTCCGGCGACAGCTCGAGGTCACGCGAAACGAACGGTGCATTGTCAAGAGCCTGATCGAACGGCGCCTGCACCGTCTTATCGAGGCGGTGCCTGTATTCGGCATCCTGGTGCCTTGCCTGAAAACCGAACGTCACCATCCAGATGTCCGATGGTGAGTAAGTCCAATCCTGTCGGATCTCAAACGCCGCGAAATCGCGCGCTTCGTCCAGCGTGCCGGAGACGATACCGGGCACGTCAACCGAAGCTATGCGCTTGTTGTTGATGTCATTGAGCGAGAGGATCGTCTCGCTGTGCAGCACATCGCTCCAGTCCGCAAACCACTTCAGCCACAGGACACGATTATCGTAATCCGCATTTGCCCTTTCCCCGACATCGTCGTCCGCAATGCTGATTTTGTCGTGAGAGGCAAGCAGGTTAGCGCTGAACCGCCCGCGCGGCCCGAAATCCCACCCGAGATGCAGCAGCAGATCCTGGTAATCGGGACTGCCATAGTTCGGGTCGACAACATCGGCAATCAGATCCAGGTTCCCGCGTCGCGCCGCTACCAGCCAGTCGCCCTGCTGTTTGTCACCAAACCGGCCAAGTGACAGTGCCGAGGCATTGAAGAAACTCAATGCGAGTTCGGTTTCTGCCTGGTCGGCTGGCTCGCGAAGTTGCATGCTCATAACACCGCTCATGCGGTCGCCGTAACGCACAGAGTAGGCTCCGGTGTAGAAGTCGATGCCCGAAATCGCAGCGCCGTTGACGATCGACGCCACCGACTGGAAATCTTTCAAATGATACGGCTCATACAAACGCAGGCCATCAAACAAGAACAGGACCTCGTTTACCTCGCCGCCGCGGATGTGATTACGGCTGGATATCCCGCCACTTGCCGTGCCCGGCAACCTGTTCGTCAGGCGTACGGCCTCCTCGGCCGCAGCTGGAATACGCGTGGATAGTTCTCGTTCGAGGTAGGTATGGCTGCCGGACTCAGCGTATCGAAGCTGATGAAGGCTGGACGTAACGATGATTTCCGGAAGCGGTTTCATCACCGTCGGACTTACCTCAGCAGGCACCGCTGGGGCTGACTCGTCGCGAACGATCAGCAGGCTTCCGGATGGTCCATCAACTGCTTTGAGCCCGTACGGCCTGAGCAAGGCCGCCAGGGTTGATTGCGGGTTCGCGGGGTCGGGCTCCAGCGACAACGTCTGATCGGCGCTGACCAGGTCGCTGCTATAGATAATGTGCATACCCTGTCGCGTCAGCGCGTCCAGGTAGTCAGCGAGCGGGGTGCCTTTGAGTACAGGACTCTCAGCGAACGCCGCCGCAAGGCTGAAACACGCCGCTAACGCAACCAGACATCGTGCCAACGCTCGCATGAGGCGATCTTAGAGCAATCGCACTCAAGCGCCAACACGCGGTATTTGTTACGCGCGTTCTAGCGCTCTATGACGATCTTGTCCGCCTCGATGTAATACCGGAAGGCGGTCGTCGAAAGGACCGATTCGATGGCGTCGAGCGGCGAAAAACCGGCAATCGAACCGTGCAAATCGGTGCGCATCGCCACCATGCGCAGCTCGCTGTCCTCAAAGAACAGCATCCTGCCCGACTCCCGGGCGGCCCATTTCAGGAAATCCATGAGTGACCTGCCCTCGATATCGAAGGTGGGAGCCAGGTCCGTGGTCCAGTTCCAGTAATCATCGGTCAGCGCGAGTGATGAAACCTGCGGCTCGCCCTGTTGTTCGAGCGTGACGCGCTCACCCGACATCGCAACGTACTTGTGCGAATCACTGCGAATGTCGACGCGACCCTCCCTGACGGCAACATCGAGAAGACCATCGTGCATCGAGACCGAAAACTGCGTACCAATGTCGGTGACGGCGCCCAGCGGCGTGTCGATCCTGAGACCGCCGTCGCGATAGACGAATTCCCCGGTATCTGCATAGACACGACCGGTCAACAAGGTGAACTGGTCACTCGCATCGATACGAAGTGTCGAGTTTTCAGCCAGTCGCAGAGACTCGTTGCGCGCTAGCAGAAAACTCAGGCCCTCGTCCTCTCCAGTCGCGACAGTCATGCCCACATAGATCGCATCGCCCAAAACGTAGGCACTGCCGCCAGTCGCAGGGGAGACGACTTTGGCGACAGTGCCTACGGCCACGGGTAGAGGTGGTTCGGGTTGCGACATGAAGATGGCGACCAGCGCGGCGGACGCAGCAAGTGCAATTGGCAGCATCCAGCGCTTTGCGATCGCACGCGCGGCATCGCGTTTCCAGGATTGATGCACGATGTCGTAAACGCGCGCACCGTCCGGCGACTGCGTGCTGGCTTGCCACTCTTTCATCACATTCGCGTACACGCGTGATTCAACATCCTGCGGGACCTCGGCACGCGGACCGGCAGCCCGTAACAACCGCGCCATCGCCTCTTCGTCGCGCTGCAACTCCTGGTCTTCTTTCGTCAGCTTTGTCATTTTATTGACCTGGATGGACGTCGATTACGCACGCAATGCCTAATCAACTACAAAACCTGGTTCAAGGTCCCAGAGAGACCGAAACCCTTCTTTAAACGCAGCGCGGGCGCGGCTCAGTACTGACTCCGCCGCCTTCGTGCCGATGTTCAGCCGTGTCGCTATCTCTGCGACGCTGCATCCCTGTACGTATTTCATTTCGAGTGCTGTTGCATAGTTCGCCGGCAAGTAATCCAGCGTCGTCTTTACAAAGTGTGCAATTTCGTCACGCCGCTGCGCGGTCTCTGGCCGGAAATCCGACGACAGCATCGACTCCAGCGCCGCCTGTACGGCAGGGTGATCCTCGATCGGGAGGTCCTCCTGCATTTCGATCTTGCGTTGCCGGAAGATGGCCGCTTTTTCGTTACGGCAAATCTGGCATAGCCACGTAAACAGCAGGGCCTCGCCGCGATACGTACCCATCTTTCGAACCACGATGCACATCGTCCGCTGCACGATCTCCTCCGCGAGGTCCGGATCGTTGCCGACTCGTCCCAAAGTGAAACGGAACAGCCGCGGGAAGTACTCTTTAAAGAATGTGTCGAACGCCGCCTGGTCACCCGCTGCCACGCGTGCGGCGAGATCCCTGTCCTGTACTATTTGCGGCAATCCTTCGTTCACGCATTCACTTCCAGTCAGCTAAGGTCACGTCCGACACATCCCAGCGAGACCCGATCAACCGTCTCGTCCCTTGAGGTCGGCCTGTACAGAGTAGCAACAGGGTGCAACGAATGGATGACGGTGGGCGGTATTCGCTGGCAAGTTGCCTCTCATAAAGAGTGAGATGGCCGTGGACGAAGAATCCTTCGAAAATGGCGCTGTTTGCTCGTACACTGAGGGTTCGATCCGGCCCACCCTGCCAATATTTGGTCAATCTGGAACACAAATGACGCAAACTGCCATTAACACCCTCGACGAAGCATCCCCGCGATCTCCCGACTACGCGGTGCCGTTTGCCGAACTGCAGGCCACCTTCAGGAGCGGCCGCACCCGCGACCTGGCCTGGCGGGATGCACAGTTGGCCGCGCTCGAGCGCATGATGGTTGAACAGGAAGCGGCGATTACCGAGGCCCTGAAGCAGGATCTCGGCAAACCGGCGCTCGAATCCTGGACCGCCGAGATTTCCTACGTGGCCGGCGATGCGGCCTATTGCCGCAAGAAGCTGAAGCGCTGGGCGAAGCCTCGTAAAGTGACTACGCCATCGGTTGCCATGCCGGGCAAGAGCTGGGTGCAGCCCGAACCGCTGGGCACCGTGCTCATTATCGGCGCGTGGAATTATCCGCTGCAACTCGTGCTGGCTGGCTACGCCGCTGCGATCGCTGCCGGCAACTGCGCAATTCTCAAACCATCAGAGCTGTCGCCGGCAACTTCGAAGCTCATGGCCAAAATCGTGCCCGAGTATATGGACAGCGATTGCGTACGCGTCGTCGAAGGTGCCATACCCGAAACTACCGCGTTGCTGGAACTACCGTTCGATCACATTCTCTATACGGGCAACGGCAACGTCGCACGCATCATCATGGCGGCGGCGGCGAAGCACCTGACGCCGGTAACCCTCGAACTCGGCGGCAAGAGTCCCTGCGTCGTATTGCCCGATGCAAATCTTGAGACCACTGCCCGCCGCATAACGTGGGGCAAATTCAGCAATGCGGGCCAGACCTGTATTGCGCCGGACTACATCCTGACCGACGCCGAGACAGAGGCGAAACTGCTGCCGCTGATCGAAAACGCCATCCGCGATATGTACGGCGACGATCCGGAGTCGTCGGACTCCTATGGCCGCATCGTCAACGAGCGTCACTTCGACCGCATCACGGGACTAGTGCAGAGCGGAGAGGTAGCAATAGGCGGCCAGAATAATCGCGAGAGCCGCTTCATCGCGCCAACGGTGTTGACCGGCGTGTCCATGGACAGCGCCGTCATGCAGGAAGAGATTTTCGGCCCGGTCCTGCCGATTGTCCGCAGCAATAATCTTGATGCAGCGATTGATTTCATCAGGGATGGCGACAAGCCGCTTGCCGGTTATATTTTCACCGGTGACGAAGCGGCGGGGACGCGCTTCGTCGACGAAGTAAGCTGCGGCAGCACCTGCATCAACGACACCATGATGTTCATGATGGTCCACGAATTGCCGTTCGGTGGCGTAGGCGGAAGTGGTATGGGCGCTTACTCCGGCGAGCACGGCTTCAACACTTTCAGTCACATGAAGGCCGTCATGAAACGCGGCTGGTGGCCGGACCCTGCGCTGCGCTACGCGCCTTACACACAAAAGAAGTTCGACTGGCTGCGGCGGCTGCGCTAGCGGCTAGTCGCCGAATGAAAGGCGCTCATGCGCACGCATAACAATGAAGGAGCGGGCGAAAAAGCGGAGTTTACACGGCGTAAATGAGCAATTTGAGCGCGTTTCTTATGCCGATAGGTGCCGCATGAGCGTCTTTCAACTCGCGACTAATCCCCGGCGCCGAAAACCTTTCGATACAAAGCGCGACCGACCATGCGTATCTTCGTCCTGGTATCGAAACGTTCAAGATTGGTCTTGACGACGCCTGACGTGAAGCGTGTCTTTTTCGAATAGTCGATGCGCACGTTGACGATCACCGGTCTATTGTCAGCGGCGATTTCGAACGCGGATGCGAAACCTGCTTCGATAGCGTCGTCGTTGTCGATGGCGACATACGCACAGCCCGTCGCCTTCGCGAATGCCTCGTATTCCAGGCTGCCTATCGTGGTGCAGGTCGTACGCTGATACGGAATCTCCTGCGCCTGCGCGATCTGGGCGAGCTCGCCGTCGTTGAAGACCAGCCAGATGATGCCCAGTCTGTTAGCGACAGCGGTAACCGATTCGAGACCGGTCATCAGGAAAGCGCCATCCCCTACTATGCCGACGACCTGTTTGTCGGGTGCGCTGAGTTTCGCGCCAATTGAAGCTGGCACGCAGTAGCCCATGCAGTTGAAGTCTGTCGGAGAAAAGAACGACCCGCCGGCGTGAATCGGCATCAACTCAGCGGTAAGAAAAGTGTGGTTACCGTCATCGGCTATCAGGATGGCCTCATCATCGAGCTTTTCCCGGAGGGCGTCGAACAAACGGCACGGGTTGACCCGATCACCATTGTCGTGGGCCAGCCATTCCTTTCGATAGACGGCCTTGTCGTTTGCGATCTGCAGCAAGGTCGATGAATGATCACCAGGCTCGCCGATGTCGCAGACCGCGTTCGCCAATGCCGGCACCACATCCCGCGCGTCTCCGGCGATAGCGACGCTGGCCGGATAATTGGCATTCAATGTTTCAGGGTTGATGTCGATGTGTACGAGCTTTTCGGGTGGAACAGCCCCGTAGCTTCCTGTGCTTATTTCCGCGAAGCGGGTGCCGACAGCGAGCATCGCGTCGCAATCCTTGAACGCGTTTTCCGCCGCGGGCACGGCTGCGTGGCCGAAGCTCATACCGGTATGCAATGGATGGTCTGCCGGAAACGCGGCCAGGCCCTGCAGCGTTGTTGCCACGGGCGCACCGAGGTGCTCGGCGATTCGGGCGATATCTTCGGCGACATGGCGAGCACCCCAACCGACGAATATTCCAGGGCGGCTTGCTTCGGCCAGCAATTCAGCCGCTTTGCCCAGCAGGTCCGGGTTGATCGGCGGGCGGTCTGCGCCGCCGGTAAAGGCCGGCATCTCCTCGACCTCACCGGTGAGCAGCTGCAGGTTGGCGGGCAGCTCCACGAATACGGGCCCGGGCTCACCTTCCGTTGCCTTGCGGTACGCCTGGTAGATGGTCGGGATCGCGTCCTCGTAACGATCAATACGATAGGTTGCCTTGGTGAGCGGCTTCAGCAACGCATGCTGGTCAACGTCATGCAGCTGGAACTTCTGTTTCATGTCGGTGCGGATACCACCGGAGATCACCAGCATCGGCACGCCATCAAGATACGCCTCACCGATGCCGCTCATGGCATGCGTGATGCCTGCCGCCGGCACGATCGCCAGCACGCCAATGGTGTTGCCGACGCGACTTACAGCATCCGCCATAAACGCGGCGCCCGCCTCGTGCGTGACGAGCACAGGCCGAATCGATTCCGACGTTTTCAGCTCGTCGTACAGTTCGATGTTATGGACGCCGGGAATGCCGAACGTGAATTCAACCCCGATGCTCTCGAGCGCGTGGCGCACCAGTCTTGCCGCTGTATGTTTCATGGGCTCATTGTGCATGAGGCCTGGAGGCATTGGCCAGACCCTTCTGGCATACGACTCTCGCCGCTGGCGGTGCTCTGGCAGGAACAGCGTCCGAATCATGCCCGGGCCCCGGAAGTCCCCGTTTAGTGCTCTATTGCCTATCCGGATATCCCGCAGCAGCTTCGCCGCGCGGCTTGCTGTACAATCCGGATCTCATTATTTCAGCCAACCCCAATCAATCGAGAGTGACCGTGAGCAACTTCGAAAAACAACTGAAAAAAGCAAAGACAGCACCCGGATTTATCGCAGCCCTGGACCAGAGCGGCGGCAGCACGCCAAAAGCGCTCGGACTCTACGGCGTCGGCGAGGACGCATGGTCCGACGATGAAGGAATGTTCGACGTCGTGCACCAGATGCGAACACGCATCATCGCGAGTCCGTCTTTCGGCGGCGACCGCATACTGGGCGCCATTCTCTTTGAAAATACGATGGATCGTGAGATCGAGGGACAATCTACAGCCTCGTACCTCTGGAACGTCAAGAACGTCGCGCCCTTCCTGAAGGTCGACAAAGGTCTTGCCGACGAGGAAAACGGCGTTCAGCTGATGAAGCCGATGCCGGATTTACCGGCGCTGCTCGAAAAAGCCAACGCCAAAGGGATCTTTGGCACGAAGATGCGCTCGGTTATCAACCACGCAGATGCCAAGGGCATCAAAGCCATCGCTGACCAGCAGTTCGAAGTCGGCAAACAAATCGTCGCCGCCGGACTGGTCCCAATCATCGAGCCGGAAGTCAATATCCACTGCCCCGATAAGGCTGAGGCCGAAGACCTGTTGCTGGCCGCGATCATGGAGCAGCTCAACAGTCTCGGTTCCGACGAGCTGGTTATGCTGAAACTGACGCTGCCCGAGAAGGACAATCTCTATACACCTTGCATCGCGCACGAAAACGTCGTTCGCGTAGTCGCGCTGTCGGGTGGCTATTCGCGAGATGAGGCCAACGATCGCCTGTCTCGCAATCACGGAATGGTCGCGAGTTTCTCACGCGCGCTTTCCGAAGGCCTGAAGGCTCAGCAGACTGAAGCAGAGTTTGACGCAATGCTGGATGCATCAATCGGCGCGATCGCGGCCGCCTCGGCAACCTGAGCTACCGCAGTCAGTAAGAGACTGACTGCCCGGAATCGTAGGGATCAGTACTGACGACTCGGTCGAGCTCAATTTCGAGCTCGACCGGTTCGACTTCGCTCATCCAGATCGTGTCGCCCTTTTCATTCGTGAAGACACGAGGTGGCTTTCGAATGCGAATCGTGTCGCCAATGTTGTTTGTATTCATACTTTTCATATCAGTTTTTTCGGCCAGATCGCTCTGATCTTTAGCCTCGCTCCAGAATTCTCAAAACCACACGACGGTTGAGGTCTCTGCCTTCCGCCGTTTCGTTGTCGGCGATCGGGCTCGCCTCTCCATAGCCGCGCCAGCTCAGGTTGCTGGCATCGACTCCGCAACTCATCAGGTAGTCGCCCACAGTCTTCGCTCGCCTTTCGGACAAGCCACGGTTGTAGTTCGCATCACCCCGACTGTCCGTATAGCCGGCAACCTCGGTTTGCAGGCCGGGGTTACGCATCAACGTGTCGGCCGCATCATTCAGAGTGCGCTCAGCGCCGGGACGCAGACGATCCGAATTGCTTTCGAAACGCACATCGGGCAGCTGGATCTCGGCTTGCACGACACAGCCCCGACTGTCTGCGGCGGCCCCTGGCGCCGTGTTCGGGCATTCGTCGAGCTCGTTAAGAACGCCATCGCCGTCGGTGTCCGGATCGGGCATCGGCTCGGGAACAGGCGCCGGCACAGGTGCCGGATCGGGCTCAGGCGGCGGCGGTTCCGGTGCAGCAGGTGGCGGCTCATACGGTCGAAAAACGGCCTTCGGACCGAAGAACATGCCAACGGACAGGCCCGCGTACCAGGCGTCCCGGTCGTAGAAGTCAACGTCACCGCGCAGGAACCAGGGACTTCTTCCCATGTCGAGACGCAGTCCGAGTCCGAGCGCAACCTGGACCGACGTCTGTTCTTCATACGGTATAGGGCCGCCCTTGGCACTGTTGCTGATCGCGGAAAGGCCGATCTTCGCAAACGGCTTCAGGTCTTTCTCCACGCGAAACAGATACCCGGCCATTACAGACGGCACGCGATACGTAATCGCGGCGTCGGGAAAGGCTGCAGCGATCGCCGGATTACGATTCGTGATACCAGCCTCACCAAGGTCCGCGTACTTCAGCTCGCCAAACCAGCGTGGAGAAAACTGCTTTCCAATCAATACGTTAAAACCACTATCATGGTTCTCGCTCGTATCATGGAAGAAGTTCTGTGCCTCTTTGTCCGGCGAAACGTACGAGTAGCCAAAACCAAGGCCGCCGTACCAGCAGCCCTCGAACTCGGCGCCGTAGCTTTCAGGGTCATCGCCGATGTAGGCAAATTGCTTGTTGTCGGGCTCGACGTATCGTCCGCACAGCGTGTCCGCCTGAACATCGACTGCCACGATAAAGTTGAGGCTGGTCGCGATCACCAGGAACGACGCAAGGTGAACGCGGGCTTTGGCGCGGCGCCGCGATACGGCAATTGCTGCCAGCGCGAACAAGAATAGCCAACCGATACTGCCGGATCCTGACACGGCCGTCTCGAGCTGACCGTCGACATCGATGTAATCGGGAATGCCGTCGTTATCGAAGTCGTCGTTTCCTTCGAGAATGTCATCAATACCGTCATTGTCGCTGTCGGTATCAATGAAGTCCGGCATGCCATCGCCGTCCGTGTCGAGCGGAGTTGTCAAATCCGGACCGACCTCGATTGCGTCCGGAATGCCGTCGTTATCGGAGTCCGTATCAAGGTAATTCGGCAAGCCGTCGCCGTCTATGTCGGCGCCACCTTCCGTGTCGTTCGAAATACCGTCCAGGTCCGCGTCCGCCCCGGTGCCAAATCCATCCAGTTGATCCGCGCCCTCAGCGATACCATCGCCGTCCGTATCCGTGATGTCGTTTACGACACCGTCGCCGTCGGTATCTTCAGACTCGAATGTCGTGCCGACAATGTCGTTGGTGCCATCGTTATTGCTATCGACCTCACGCCAGTCCCCGATGCCATCGGAGTCCGTATCTGTTGGCATCGTCAGGGTTCCCTCATTCAGAGCAAGCGTATCGATGATGCCGTCATCGTTGTCATCGATGCCGCCGGCTTCAACGACGTCAAGTAGTGAGTCGTTGTCACTGTCGAGGTCGCGGTAATCGGGTACCGCGTCGAGGTCCGAGTTGGTCGGGAAGATCGCATCGTCGACGCCGTCATTGTTGACGTCCATCCCGAGTGTCAGGTCATTGTCATAGACATCATTGAGCTGGTCACCGTCCGCATCGGCCAGTACGTCGAGGTCCGCCTCGACCGTATCGGGTATGCCATCGTTGTCAGCATCGATATCGAGATAGTCGTGCTGGCCATCGCCGTCAGTATCGCGCGGTGAGATTGCGTCGTCGACGCCGTCGTTGTCGGTGTCGCTACCGAGCGTGACGTCCACGTCGTAGCCGTCATCGATATTGTCGCCATCACTATCGATACCGACTGCAACATCGTCTTCGACCGTGTCCGGGATACCATCGTCGTCGCTGTCGCGATCGATATAGTCCGCCGCGGCATCGCTGTCAGCATCATCCGAGCCTTCGACCGCGTCGGGTATGCCATCGTTATCCGCGTCCGGGTCCACGAAGTCTGCGGCACCGTCAT
>CAYTTZ010000057.1:0-15485 GCA_964440945.1 uncultured Woeseiaceae bacterium | reverse complement strand
ATAGGAATAGTCGCACATAGACTGGAATTAGCGGATTGAGTTGGGCCATGCAGACGATCTGTCGTGACCTGCCGGCGATTTGTTCAGGGAAAACTTCACACCAAGTGATTTGCTGCCTGTTTGGTCGGCAAGAACCCCTGTCTGCTGAATCGGATCGAGACTAACTTCCGATTCTGGCCGTTAGCAGACTGTCGTCCTGGCCCATCATACAACGTTCAAACGGCTGCATTGGAAGACAGCGGACGTCCAAGGCGTGCAGCGAGTCCTTGCTGGTACTTATCACCAGGCGGAACGCACAAGCGATTGAACTGACACCTGCAAGGGTTTCGTCCGGATCGTCTTTCTTCAGCCCGTAACGTCGCTCGCATAGCCCAGATACGACCGAGTCGTTCGGGTATGAGCGATCCCTGGCCCTTGACCCGGAATTTACGCCATGATCTTCAAGGCGATATAGGGCACCAGATTGAAGACAATGACGGCAACCCTGTACTGCATGAGGACGCGCAGCAGTGTCTCCTTGGCCGCCTGTTCGCTGACACCGAAGATCTTTGCCATGACTCGGCCGATAAAGTCGTGCAAGAAATTCGATAAGGCGAAAACGATGACGATGAAGACGATGTTTATGACCGTACACCAGCCAAAGAACGTTGCCAGGGTCTGAATTGAATTCATGAGATTGGGCTCCACGGGTGCTGCCGTGTCCCCATCATACGCCGCTGCCGGCCCGGAAGCGCTGCATTACCCCCCTACGCAAGCAGAGCGTATAATCGCCGCGGTCTATCTTTCCTAAATAGAGTCGAAGGGGCCGCCCGTCGACCGAGGCTCCCGATTCATGACATCTAACAAGACACCTGAGTTTGCAACCGTTGATCCCTTTGGCGGCATGACAGGAGAATCTCCCGCTGCAGTGCAGAATCTTGTCGCGGGAAACTGGGTCGCCGGTGAATCGATACGTGACGATATACCGGACCCGATATCCGGCGACGCGTTTGTTGCGGTGCCGGACACACAGGATATTGCGCCGTTCCTGAAGAGCCTGGCTACCTGCCCGAAAACCGGACTGCATAATCCGCTTAAGAACACGCACCGCTATGTTCACCTGGGCCGCGTTTGCGCCCGCGCGGCAGCGCTGATGGCTGAGGAAGACGTCGAGGCGTATTTCACCAAGCTGATTCAGAGAGTGATGCCGAAGAGCTGGCAGCAGTGCTTGAACGAAGTCGTTGTCACACGCGTATTTCTTGAGAACTTTGCGGGCGACGGCGTACGCTTTCTTGCCCGTGGCTTCTCCAATCCGGGCGACACGACCGGGCAGGAATCACGCGGATACCGGTGGCCGTTTGGTCCGGTTGTTGTTATCGCACCCTTCAATTTCCCGCTTGAAATTCCGGCGCTACAGGCCCTGGGCGCGTTGTTCATGGGCAATCGGCCCCTGGTCAAGGCGGACTCGAAGGTTAGCGTTGTATTTGAGCAGTTCCTGCGCCTGCTGATCCACAGCGGGCTTTCGCCGCATGACATCGACCTTATTCACTGCCGCGGCGAACGCATGGGCGAACTGCTTGACGCAGCGACGGATCGCGTCCGCCTGATCCAGTTCACAGGATCCAGCCATGTTGCCGAGGCCATAACAAGAAAGGTCAACGGCGCCGTCCGCCTGGAGGATGCCGGCTTCGATTGGAAGATCATTGGCCCTGACTTCGATGCGCGATGGGCCGACTACGTAGGATGGCAGTCAGACGAAGACGCCTACAACGCCACCGGGCAGAAATGCTCGGCGCAGAGCATTCTCTTTGTGCACGACAATTGGTCGGATGCCCTCCTCCCAAGGCTCAAGGAGCTGGCGTCACGGCGTAAGCTCGATGACCTTTCAATTGGACCGGTGCTGTCCTGGACCAACAAGCAGATAAAGGGGCACATCGACACGGTGCTTGAGGTACCTGGCGCGGAGCTGCTGTTTGGTGGCTCGCCGCTCAGCGGCCACAACATCCCGGCGCGCTATGGCGCCTTCGAGCCCACGGCAATTCGCGTGCCGCTCGCCGCCATCTGCGATGAGCATTTCGACTTGCTGACGACCGAGCTCTTTGGGCCATTCCAGGTTATTTGCACCTACGGGGACGAAGATATTGATTCACTCCTCTCAATTCTGGAGCGCATCTCACATCACCTGACCGCCGCCGTCGTTAGCGCGGACCCTTTATTCCAGAATCGTATTCTGGCGTCGACCGTGAATGGAACAACGTACTGCGGTATGCGCGCACGGACGACTGGCGCGCCCCAGAACCACTGGTTCGGGCCATCCGGCGATCCACGAGCTGCCGGCATTGGCACGCCGGAAGCCATTATCAGCACATGGAGCGGTCACCGCGAGATCATCATGGATCAGGGCGCCCTGCCAGACGAATGGCAGGTGCCTGCCTTGAAGTAGGCTCGTAGCGCGCAGTCTCGAACTGCACCTGCTTGATCAGGTGCAGCAACGCGGCGTCATTAACTGCCGCGCTCGTCGGCGAGGAGCCGTGACCTGGGCGACCGTGTTAACCGATCGCAATTGCCATTGACTGGCATTGGCTCTAGAGTTGCCCAATGAGAGAGCAGGAAATCAAAGCGGCGACACTTGCGCGACATCGCAGGATCCTGGTGCGCATGGCTGGCAGGATATCCGTCTACTACCTGGTTCTGGCAGCCGTAACAGCCCTGCTTCTTTCGGTATTCCCGCAAGCCATCAACGACCTGCCGCTCGGTGGGGTTGGCGAGATCGCTGAGTACGGCGGCGGCAACGTTTACGATCTCGAAGAGGCGCTGCTTTCAGCCGACGACGAGGAACTCGAGGAAATAGCCACAGCTACCACCCGTGCCAGGCTGGCTCGGGGACCTGCGTGGCTGCAGGAGGCATTTTCGCTCGCCTACGTGATGATGGCGACGCTGCTGCTGATGCTGCCGGTGTCCTGGGTTTACAGGGCCATCCACACCGATAGTGTTTACGATCATTCGATCGATACCACCACGCTGGTACTGCCCGCCGTGGTTGCCGGGATTGTCACCGTTGTGCAACACAGTCTGGCGTTGGCGTTCAGCCTCGCCGGTATTGTTGCGGGGGTTCGATTTCGCAGAGCACTCAGTGACACGTTTGATACGCTTTTCATCCTCGCCTCCATCGGCGTGGGTATTTCAGCAGGCGTAAAGTCCATTGAAATTGCGATAGTGTTGACCGTGTTCTTTAACTATGCGGCGATCGCTGTTTGCGCCTTCGGTGACGGCCTCGAGTCGCAGTACGTTCTAGAAGACAAACTCCGTCGAAAATTGGCTAAAGCTGAAAAGGCCGCTGCCGCAAGAGCACGCAAAGAACCTGGCGGCCCGACGTCTAATCTTTAGACAACATCTCGTCGAGGAGCGCCTGGCCCCGACAGCGATCGTTTAGTTCCTTGCGCTGTTTTTTCGGATTGTCCAGCACTTCGAAGAACTCCTCGATGTAGGCCAACGTCTTTTTCTTCCTGTAAGGCTCGAGTTCTTTCGTATTCCTGTACAGATCGAGAATCTCCTCGCGCTTCGACTGTACGTGCTCAATGGTGTCCTCGAGTACGCCTTCGGGCTGACAAAGCCCGCGGTAATAACGGGTGCGAACCAGGCGGATCGGCAAATGCTTCGGAGGCGCGGCGTATTTTGCGTTCACCAGCCCGGAAAGATCGAAGTCATAGGGAATTGGAATACGGACGTCAGCATTGTCCGCGAGTGAGAGAATTTCCGTATTGTGGCAACACTCCCGACCATCGGCGGACTCCAGAACCGAGTAGTCGTTGTTGGCGATCAGATACTGAAACACACCGACAAGCGCCGTACCTGCCTGCTCCAGCTGATCGAAATCGTTGGAGGCGACTTTGAGACGCGTCAGCCCCAGGCGCTTGGCCATATCCTTGTCGTCTTCGATAACGAAAGCGAGGTCGGTCCAGGGCGGTATTTTCTCATCGCTGTCGACGTAGCTGATTCGCACGAGCCGCGTGCCGAAACTCCTTTCCGTCAGTATTTCGAAGGTCCGGTAGGCGAGGTACTCCAGGACGACATGTTGCTGGGGTTTGGCGCCGCCCTGACACGGCGCCACAACCTTAAGCTTGTTCTGCCCTGCGAACAGCGTGTCCTTCAGCTGCCCCTTCTTGAAGTTCAGCTGCAGCGGCGGCAGCTGGCAGTACTTCCGCCGGAATAAGCCGCGCGTTCGAATCGACACCTCAAGCCTGACGGAATTTCCATCGGCTGCCGTATACGTCCACTGTCCTGGCAGGTAAAGCCGGACATCCTGATTACGGTGAGCGTAGGCTTGCGAGATGGGCGCCGTCAGCACCGCTTTGAGCACGGCGGTATCCTGAAAAAGCGGTTTCTTGTCCTTCGCGTCCGACGTGGGCGGAAGAATCACTGCGAGCAGCACTATCAGGGCTAGGATTGGTTTCATCGTTTACTGGTTATACGGCATAGGAGGGTCATTGTTATACGAAAAAACCGAGGTATTTGCAGCGCTAATGGAATTATGGGCATAGTAGTCGCTCATCGAGGAATCACACCCTATGGACTATAGAATTCGCGATGCAGCGCCGGCTGACGCCTCTACGATCGCCGCTTACAACTCCCACATGGCCGAGGAGACCGAGGGTCGCACGCTTGAGTTGGACGTTATCGGTCCGGGAGTGGCAGAAATCCTCGGCGACAATACCAAGGGCCGTTATTGGGTGGCGGAGTTGAACGGCACTATTGTCGGGCAGCTGATGGTGACCTACGAGTGGAGTGACTGGCGTAACGCGACTATATGGTGGATTCAGAGCGTCTACGTACCGCTCCCGTATCGCCGCAAAGGTGTATTCTCTGCGCTTTACAGGCATGTAGAATCACTGGTGACCGCGGAACCAGACGTCTGTGGACTGCGGCTTTACGTTGAAACCAACAACCACCGCGCGCAAGAAACGTACAAGGCGCTCGGTATGATCAAACCCAGTTACCTGGTCATGGAATCGATGCTGGGTAATAACCACTAAGGAGATAGCGCATGCTTGAGATTGGCTCACGGGCGCCGGAATTTGAATTGGCTAACGATCAGGGCGGAGAAACAACGCTATCCGACCTGCTTCGGGATGGACCGCTTATTCTGTATTTCTACCCGGCCGACTTCACGCCCGGGTGTACTAAGGAAGCCTGCTCGATACGTGATATTCACAACGATATCCAGTCCGTAGGTCTCCAGGTCGCTGGTATAAGCCCGCAGGATACGGAAAGCCACGAGCGTTTTCGTGACGAACATGATCTGCCGTTCGTCCTGTTAAGCGATCCGGACAAAGTGGCGATCAAGATGTATGACGTCGACGGACCCTTTGGCGTCGGCGTTCGGCGGGTAACCTTCCTGATCAACCAGGACCGGACTATTCAGGATGCCGTAATGGCGGACGTGCGAGTCGGTCGCCACCAGGAGTTCATCGAAAAAGCCATCATTCTCAGGGAAACTGCAGGCAAAAAATTGGAAGGCTGATTATTCCGATCACTCGCCCTGCATGGTGAAAATGACACGCCGCGTATGTGGCGACTGGCGATGCTCCCAAAGGTAGACGCCTTGCCAGGTGCCTAGCGCACAACTTCCCTGCCGAACCGGCAGATTCAGATCCGATTGCGTGAGGATGCTGCGAATGTGCGCCGGCATATCGTCCGGCCCTTCAGCCGTGTGCGTAAACATTGGATCGCCGTCGGGGACCTGCCTCGACATGAATGTCTCGAGATCTCTCATCACACTTGGGTCGGCGTTCTCACAGAGCATCAGCGATGCACTCGTGTGACAGATAAAGACATGGCACAAGCCAGAAGCAACGCCCGAGTCGCGAACCGTGCGCTGCACGTCCCCCGTGATGTCATAGGTCCCGCGGCCTTTCGTCGAGACCCGCAGCTCAGACTGGACGATCAAGGGATGTAGGGCTCGCCATAGCGCAGCCTTATGGTCTTCGTATTTCCGAACCAGGGGATACTGACCAGGTAAATATTGTCGTACTCGCCCTCGGCAATCGGTGGCACATTCTTGCTTGCGCCCATATTGCCAATCATCTCCGGCACCGTATTGCTGTGCCCCACGACGAGGACGATCTTGCCCTTGTAGTCCCTGACCACGGTCTCCAGGAACGCCTCGGTATCCGCCGCGTCATAAGTCATGACCTGGAGTCCGAGCGCGTCTGCGAGCGGCTTCGCCGTCGCCACCGTGCGTCGAAAAGGGGTCGAAAAAACGGCATCAACGCCAACACCTGGAACTACATCGGCATCAACAAGCTGTCGGGCAAGTTCGGCAGCACGCCGCTGTCCCGCCTCACTCAGAACCGGATCGTCGGCCGGCAACGTCGCCTTTTCGGCGTGACGCACAAAAATGACCGTGGTTGTGGCCTGTGACTCGAAAAACCACGCCAGGCCGACCGCAATCAGCGTGTAGACGACGATAATCTGTAAGCGTCTTCGTCGACGTCGACGCTTACGGTCTATTTCGTTCTTCGTTTTTGTTGCTGGTTTGACCATCTGGACGACTTTACGATTTTTTTGTCGCTTTGACTACGCTTAGCTGGCGCTAGGACCTGTCCTCACGGTCATCTTCGACCACCCGGTACTCACCCTCGATGTAGGTTGAGGACCGGGTTTGACCACTCGGTTGCGCGCTCCCGTCCTGCTTGCGCAGCTTTCGATTGAACCACCAGAGTCTCACACCAATGGCCGCTGCAAGGACCGCAACGATGCTGCCCAGGACGACAAAGGCGACGAATCCGAGTACGACGGAAACCGCGATGATGAGCGCACCGACGAGTATGACGAAAATATTTGCAATAGGATTACCGGCCGGCAAACCACGATTGCTGAATGAATATTTCAATTTTGCTTCCTCAAACCCGTCTGGTCGACGGATTTTCTGTTGTAAAAGCCCTCGAACCAGGGCGATCATTACCAGCAAGATTCGCCAGTACCAGATCCCCGGTGATGACATTAACTGCGGTAAATCCACTCTCTGCGAGGGACCGCAATTCCTCGACGGCGGCCTCTCGATCTTCAGCGCGCACCTTGAATCGGGCTCGTTCGAGTCCGATGCGTACCGGTGAAAACTGTCGCTCCTCAGCCTGTTCGAGCGCATTGCGAGCGACGTCATAGCGCTCAGCCTGCCGTGCGCTGACCGCGAGGCGGAACCACGCTGCGACGTCCTCCGGGTCCGTTGCCGTGCGGCGTGCATAGGCATCGGCCGCCGCGGCCCAATCATCGGCCTCGAAGAAACGCTCCGCATTGCCCTCCGCATAGACGCATGCGGAGGAGCCTATCAATATTATTATCAGTAACTTATACGTTATTTCTAGTTTTAACATTAATAATAGTTCCGGCGAGCCCTGCCTGTTAAGACACCTGATCGACAGGCCGGTTCGGCCGCTTAATGATTGCGCAGAGATTCAATATGAGGCCCGAATGCCCCGATTTCAACGAAGTGTTTACCAACCGCTTGAATCCCGGAGGGTCTGCAAGCACAATTCGCGGTCGTTCGACCTGACCCCGGAGAGGTGGCAGAGCGGTTGAATGCACTGGTCTTGAAAACCAGCAAGGGTTTGTAGCCCTTCGTGGGTTCAAATCCCACCCTCTCCGCCAAACAAAACAAAGGCCCCTTTACGGGGCCTTTTTTTGTTTTGCCGAGTGAGGTTTGGGATTTGCACCGAGCGCAATGCAGTTGCGCGACAGACGCGCGAAGCGCGAGGTACCGAAGGTACCGTTCCACCCTGTTCAACAAAACGCGCCAGCGTTTTGGACGCGCGCAGCGCGCCCCTATAGGGGCGAGAATCGCCCCCGGGCGATTCGAATCACAACTCGGCGCATAAGCCGATTTGGACGCAGAAGGCGCCCCGTAGGGGTGAGAATCGCCCCCGGGCGATTCGAATCAATCCCCCCCGCCCCCGACGTAGGCCTTTTGTTTATTTCCCCGAGCGAGGTTTGGGAATTCGACCCTATTCGACTCGGGCAGCCACGCTGCCGCAATCGAGAACGCGCAGCGTTCATCCCACCCTCTCCACTCACTAAACCGTGCGTGGCGCGCGTCGTCCTGACAGTGCGAAAACAACAGCGCCGGACAGGATGAGGGCCAGCCCGAACGCGCCTTCAGCTGGTCGGTTGTAAAGCACATACCCCAGGGTCCAGCCCGTCAGGAGCAGGTAGATCAGCGGTGTCACCGGGTAGCCGAAGGTCCGGTACGGACGTGGCAAGTCTGGCTGCCGCCAGCGCAGCACGAAAACGCCGAGCACGGTGACGAAACTGTTCAACGCCAGAGTGAACCCTGCGAATACCAGGATGGACTCGAATCCAGAGGTCAGGATGAATATCACCGTAAGCGCAGCCTGGGTCCGGACTGCAAAATACGGCAGGCCGTCACTGTTGCTACGAGACAGGAAATTCAGAACCGGAAAATCCTCGCCAATCACCTGCAACACGCGGGGCCCCGCAAGCGTCATCGCGCTGACGGTGGATACCAGCAACAAGGCAAGTGCAAGACCAGCGAAGCGACCACCCGCTGGCCCAAAAGCAAATTCCGAAGCGATAAAACCGATCTCGATCTCCCCTCGCATGGCGTCGATCGGCGCGACGCTCAGAAAAACGTAGTTCAACGCGACATACAGGATCGTGACTACAGCTGTACCGGCAAACAGGATACGCGGCAAATCGCGCTGAGGATTCTCGAGTTCGCTGCTCAAATACGTCGCCGCATTCCAGCCGGTGTAGGCGTAGCTCACATAGATCAGTGAAATCGCGAATGCGCCGCCGGTCAACAGCTGCATGTCGCCCGAAACGGGCAGGAAAGTCATCGCCGGCGGCTCGTCCACAAGCAGAAGCGCCGCAAGGCAAAATACGACGATCCCCCCTACCTTAAGGACCGTAAAAACAGACTGTAATCCACCACTCTGGCGGCGACTGCTGGAATGCACCACGGCCATTACTACGACAAGAGCGACGGCGATCGCCTTCTCGACGCTGTCCGCGACCGGCTGCGGTAGCACCGAAGTCGTGTACGCTGCGAACGTCATGGCGGCGAGAGCTGTCGGCGCCGCAAACCCGATCGTCGCCGAAACCCAGCCGGAGACAAAACCTACACCCGGGTGGTAGATTCGCGACAGGAAGTTGTACTCTCCACCCGAGCGAGGCATCGCTGCGCCGAGCTCTGCGTAGGTCATGGCACCGCACAGCGCGATCAGGCCACCGACGGCCCATAGCGCGAGCAGCACGAACCCGGACCGAAGTTCGAGCAGCTGGAATCCAAGGCTGGTAAAAACACCGGTACCAACCATGTTGGCGATAACGACCGCCGTCACGGTTGTGTAGGCGAACTTGTTTATTGCCGAATGGGTCATAGATCTCGACGATACACTAAGCAAAATCAGATAAGGGAAACAGCATGTCAACGGTATTGATCACAGGCTGCAATCGCGGCATAGGGCTGGAACTGGCACGCCAGATGCACGCACGGGGCGATGACGTCATCGGCGTTTGCCGTACGTCAAACGACGAACTCGCAGGCCTGGGCATTCGTGTGATCGACGGCATTGATGTTGCAAAAGCCAACGATGTTGCAAAACTCGCTGTCGAGCTGGATAGCACGCCAATCGACGTTCTGCTCAATAACGCAGGCATCCTGCGTGGGGATGCCTTCGGTGAACTCAACTACGATGAGATGCTGCTGCAGTTTCGCGTCAACGCCCTCGGTCCGTTGCGCGTCACGGAGGCACTGCGCGAAAACCTGTCCGCTGGCTCCAAGGTCGCGATCGTGTCCAGCCGGGTCGGCTCAATTGACGACAATAGCTCCGGCGGCAACTGGGGTTACCGGACCTCCAAGACAGCAGTCAACATGATCGGTACCAATTTAATGCACGAACTCAAGCCACGAGGTATTTCCGTAGCATTACTGCACCCGGGCCTGGTTGCTACCGAGATGACACGAGGCCAGGGCGTCTCCGCAAAAGATGCGGCAGCCGGACTCATCGCTCGCATCGACGAGCTAACGCTCGAGACCTCTGGCGGCTTCTGGCATGCCGAAGGCTACCACCTGCCCTGGTAGCCGCCCCTGCTATATAATGCGAATGATCAGATCGCATTTTCCGTACCGTCAACAACCCCGGCAGTGTTAGCATTGCCGGCAACCATCCAAATGAGGATTGAAGAAATGCAGCAAAACGCAAACTATCTCGGCCCCGTCGCACAGGCCTCGGTTGAAAGCCGTTCCGAGTTTATCTGGAAGTGCTACGCGCACGTGGTCGGCGCTATTCTCGCGTTCGCCGCTATTGAAACCTACCTGTTCGAGTCCGGCGTCGCACAGACGATAGCCGCGCCTATGATTAACAGCCCGATGCTTGTACTCATGGGGTTCATCGCGCTGAGCTGGGGCGCGAGCCACCTCGCTCACCGGCTGGAATCAAAACCGGCGCAGTACGCTGCATTCGCTGCTTTTGTTGTGCTTTGGTCGATCATGTTCGTGCCGATGCTGGCGATCGCGATGATCAAGTCCGCTCAATCGGGCTCAAACATTATCGAGAGTGCCGCCACGGTCACGATCTTTGGCTGTGTCGCACTGATCGCCACAGCAATGATCACACGCAAGGACTTCTCGTTCCTGCGCGGCATCCTCGTCTGGGGATTCTTTGTCGTCATTGCCCTTATCGGAGCATCGTTCCTTTTCGGCTGGAACCTCGGCACCTGGTTTTCGGTCGGCATGATCGGATTCGCCGGCGTCGCCGTTCTCTACGACACGTCGAACATCATGCATCACTATCCGGAGGACAAGTACGTTGCCGCGTCAATGGCGTTATTCGCATCGATCGCGATGATGTTCTGGTACGTGCTGCGACTGTTCATTAACCGCAACTGACAGCAAACAACAGCCACACGAAAAAGGCCCCGAGAGGGGCCTTTTTTTGTATTCGCCTCAAACCTGCAGGGTCATCGTATTTCGGTAACACCGCCCATGTAAGGCTGCAGGACTTCCGGAATACGTATGCTGCCATCCTCGTTCTGATAGTTCTCCATCACGGCAATCAGTGCGCGCCCGGCAGCCACGCCCGACCCATTCAAAGTGTGAATAAGCTCAGGCTTGCCGGTTGCAGGATTACGCCAGCGTGCCTGCATGCGGCGCGCCTGGTAGTCGTTGTAATTGCTGCACGATGAAATCTCACGATACTTCTGCTGCCCTGGCAACCAGACCTCTATGTCATAGGTCTTTGTCGAGCCGAAACCAATATCGCCGGCGCACAGGATGACAACGCGATACGGCAGCTCAAGCCGCTGCAATATCACTTCGGCGTGGCCGGTCAACTCTTCGAGGGCCGCGGACGAGCGCTCGGGCTCGACAAACTGCACGAGCTCGACTTTCTCGAACTGGTGTTGGCGAATCATGCCGCGCGTATCCTGGCCGTAGGAGCCGGCTTCGGATCGGAAACACGGCGTGTGTGCAACGTAGCGCACCGGCAGTTGATCCGCTTCCAGGATGCTGTCGCGAGCCAGGTTGGTCAGGGGCACTTCGGCGGTCGGGATAAGATAGAAAGGCGTTTCCGTACGAGTCTGAAACAGGTCCTCCTCGAACTTCGGTAACTGGCCTGTACCAACCAGCGCCTGCGCCTGCACGAGGTACGGCACATAGGCCTCCTCGTAGCCGTGCTCGCCGGTATGTGTGTCGAGCATCAGCTGTATCAAGGCCCTCTGCATTCGCGCCAACGAACCCCGCATGACGGTAAAACGCGCCCCGGAAATGCGACTCGCGGACTCAAAGTCCAGCAGGCCCGATTGCTCGCCGAGGTCAATGTGGTCTTTCGCCTCGAAACCCAGTTCGGCAGGCTCTCCCCAGCGGCGCACTTCGCGATTATCAGACTCTGCGTGGCCATCAGGCACATCGGCAGAAAGCAGGTTGGGAAGGCCCAGCTCAATGTCGCTGAGAGACTTCTGCACATCCTGCAAGGCAGCCTCATTGCTCTCGAGCTGATCGCCAAGGTCTTTCACAGCCGCCAGCAACGGCGCGATGTCCTCACCCTTCGCCTTGGCCATACCAATGCGCTTGGCACTGCTGTTGCGATCGCTGCGCAACGACTCCGTCTCGACCTGCAGCGCCTTGCGACGCTCCTCGAGCGCAAGGTATTCCACCGTATCGAAGGTGAAGCCTCGCCGCGCGA
Source organism: uncultured Woeseiaceae bacterium (assembly GCA_964440945.1). Taxonomy (GTDB): domain Bacteria; phylum Pseudomonadota; class Gammaproteobacteria; order Steroidobacterales; family Woeseiaceae; genus UBA1847. The sequence goes on along the minus strand of CAYTTZ010000057.1, from coordinate 3,306 downwards.
GGTTCTGTGCAACTTCAGGCGCGGACTGGCGCAGTAATTTTGGATCAATCATGGTGAGTTTTCTTTGCGTGAGTGTCGCTGTTCATGCGCTCGATTTCGTCGAGCTTCTCGCGAATCCGGATCTCGAGTCCGCGCGGCACCGGATGATAATACTTAACCGGGCTCATGTCGTCGGGAAAGTACTTCTCACCCCTGGCGACCGCATCGTCCTCGTCATGCGCGTAGCGGTAGTTGTCGCCGTAGCCAAGATCCTTCATCAGGCCTGTCGGCGCGTTGCGCAAATGCATTGGCACTTCGAGCGAGCCCTGCTCCCGGGCATCCTGCATCGCCGCCTTGGCCGCCGTGTAAACCGCGTTGCTCTTTGGCGCGCAGGCGAGGTACACGACAGCCTGTGCCAGCGCCAGCTCCCCTTCCGGGCTACCAAGCCGTTCGAGAACTTCCCAGGCATTGAGCGTCAGCTGCAGGCTGCGCGGATCGGCGTTGCCAATGTCTTCGGACGCAACCCTGATCATTCGCCGCGCTATATATTGCGGATCGCAGCCGCCGTCCAGCATACGCATAAGCCAGTAAAGGGCGGCATCCGGATCCGTGCCGCGCACCGCCTTGTGCAGCGCCGAGATCTGGTCATAAAAGTACTCACCTTGCTTATCAAAGCGTCGGCGATTACCCGATGCGACTTCGCGCACGATATCAGCGGTGATCTGTTCCTTTTCGGCGAGGTCGGCGGCAAGCTCGAGGAGATTCAGCGAGCGACGCGCATCACCATCTGCCGCCCGCGCGATAATCCGAATCAATTCGTCGTCTATCGTGAAATTCCCGGCGAGACCTCGCGACCCATCACTCAATGCACGTTGCAACACCTCCACCAGGTCGTCTTCCGTCAGGGACTTCAGCACGTAGACCCGGGCGCGCGACAGCAGCGCGTTATTGAGTTCGAAGGAAGGGTTCTCCGTCGTCGCGCCGATGAACGTGAGTGTGCCGTCTTCCACAAATGGAAGGAACGCGTCCTGCTGCGATTTGTTGAAACGATGTACTTCATCAAGAAAAAGCAGCGTACCGCGGTTGTGCATTTGCCGATGTCCGCTGGCCTCCTTTACGGCGGCACGTATGTCCTTAACACCGGCCATGACCGCCGAGAGCGCGATGAAGTGCGAATCCGTCGTGCCGGCGATCAATCGCGCCAGCGTCGTCTTCCCCGTTCCGGGCGGCCCCCAGAAGACCATCGAGTGCGCGCGTCCCTGTTCGATAGCACGCAACAGCGGCTTACCCTCGGCCAACAGGTGGCGCTGGCCCGAAAACTCGGCGAGGGTTGCCGGACGCATTCGATCGGCGAGCGGACGCTCATTTTCGTATTGCGGTGCCGTGGAGAACAGATCAGCCAATGCCGCTGTCCGCACGTCGCGCGGCGTACCAGGTTTCCAGTCGCTGGCTCCAGCCGCCCAGCCCTGCAAGCGCGATTGCAAAACCAATGACGATACCGGCCGTATTTGCCGCCACATCGAACAGGTCGGCCCGGCGGTAGCCCACCAGGAACTGGCAGAACTCTATGAACAGACCGAACAACATGAGTCCCGCCGCGACGCGCAGGTACGAGGGGCGCCTGTACTGACCGGAGAACCAGACTGCCAGCATCAGAAATGTCGTGGCATGCAGGAGCTTATCGGAATTTCGAAACCAGGCGAGAGCTCCGGCACGATCATTCCAGAACCAGACGGCCGGCAGCAGCGCGAAAACAAGCACCAGGCATAGCAGAACCACGCCGACGATTCGCCAGAACCGCAAGTGCTGCAGCGGCAACATCAGGGAACGGCGTCGCTTTTGACCAGCGGCACACCGACGAGATCCACATCGTCGGGGACGATAAACTCGAAACGGCTCGCGTCGATGGGTTCGTTAACGACAACGTCGTAGAGCGCAACCAGGGTGGTCTGCTCGAGATTGTCGAAGAACACCATGCGTATCAGCTGACCGTCGAGGAATCCGAGCTCGAGACGGTTGAATCCGCTGCTGTCATCCACCGGCCGCATCCGCACCCAGGTGGTCGCGTTTTCGAGCATGCTGCCTTCGAAACGAAACTGCTCGAGCACGCCCGCTGAGCCGCCCAGCAGCATGGCCGGCGTATTGCTCAGTGCCTTTTTCTGCGGCTTAACGGTCACCTGCGCAAGGTCAACGTCATAGGACCAGATATTTTGTCCGTCAGCGACCAGCCACTGCTCATAGGGATCGGAATACGCCCAGCGGAAACGGCCCGGACGTTCTATCTCCAGCGTGCCGCCGGATATTTCGACCACCTGCCCGTCGGCACCGACCAGCGACTGCTCGAAACGGCCCTGCATCGTCACGACATCCGTGAGAAAGTTGTTGACCAGTGTTTCGCCGGCCTCGTCAATGCGGACTTCGGCCATTGCGAGCTGGCCCGACGTGGCGACGATGCCCACAGAAAGGAGCATTGCGAGCGCTCGGCGCCGCCCCCGGTTTAGCGTTTGTCGCAGCTGTAATCCTCGCCTGCTCATACTTGCCTGCACGTTTCTTCCTCAGTCCTTGTCACTGGCATTGGGCGCCAGGATCTCGCGGCTTCCGTTGCTCTGTAGTGGCCCTACCAGGCCGGCCGCCTCCATCGATTCGACCATCCTGGCGGCCCGGTTATAACCAATCTTGAGACGCCGCTGAACGCCGGATATCGAGGCTTTGCGCGTATCCAGAACGACCTGCACCGCCTGGTCGTACAGGGGGTCCTCCTCGGCATCGGCACCGCCTGCCGGCATCTTGTCAATGCCAACCAGTCCTGGTGTTGGACCCGACGGACCCTCCAAAATTTCATCGACATAACGCGGCGCACCGCTTTTTTTCAGCTGCCGGACAACCGCGTGCACCTCGTTATCATCGACAAACGCGCCGTGTACGCGCACCGGCAGGGAGGTCCCGGGCGGCAGGTACAGCATGTCGCCATGCCCGAGCAGGTTCTCGGCGCCCATTTGATCGAGAATAGTGCGCGAATCGACTTTCGCCGATACCTGGAATGCGATACGTGTCGGCACATTCGCCTTGATAAGGCCGGTAATCACATCGACCGACGGTCGCTGCGTCGCGAGAATCATGTGTATTCCGGACGCCCGGGCTTTCTGTGCAAGACGTGCGATCAGCTCTTCGACCTTCTTGCCAACGATCATCATCATATCGGCAAGCTCGTCGATGATGACGACGATAAACGGCAGCAGCGTCAACGTCGGATGCTCGATGGGTTTGTCCGGGTCAAAGATCTCCGGCGGCTTGAAGATGGGATCCTTGATCGGATCACCAGCCTCT
>CAYTTZ010000056.1:0-15508 GCA_964440945.1 uncultured Woeseiaceae bacterium | reverse complement strand
TGCTGGTCGTCGGCCAGTTCCGGTCCTACACGGTGCCGTTGATCATCATGGCGCCCATTCCGCTCACCATCATTGGTGTGATGCCGGGTCACGCGTTGCTGGGCGCGCAATTCACGGCAACATCAATGATCGGCATGATTGCGCTGGCGGGCATCATTGTGCGCAACTCGATACTGCTGGTCGACTTTGTAAGGCAGGAGGTGGATGCGGGCGTCGAGTTTCAGGAAGCGGTGATCCGTGCCGGTGCGGTTCGAGCGAAACCCATTGCGCTAACGGCGCTGGCCGCGACGCTGGGCGCGTTCTTTATTCTCGACGATCCCATTTTCAACGGTCTCGCGGTAACGCTGATCTTCGGCATCTTCGTGTCGACCCTGCTGACCCTGATTGTTATTCCGGTCCTCTACTACGCTTTCGGCTACAAGGCGCAACAATGATGCTCGAGTTTCGATAGAATTGCCTCTGAATCATCGTTGATCATAGTTTGACTTAAAGGGCTCGGCACGTTTGAAGAATTCGCTGATTGCACTGTCCCGTGATGCGCTATTCAGCCTGCGTGACTTGTTGCCAATCGTGATCGTCATTGGTGTTTTCCAGATTTTCGTCATCAGGCAACCGGTTGATGGCTTCCTGTCCCTGGTGTTCGGCGCTCTGCTTGTGGTTGCCGGGCTTGCGTTCTTCATCTTCGGCCTGCGTCTTGCGCTGTTCCCGATCGGCGAAGGCCTCGCGTACTCGCTGGCGCGAAAAGGCAGCGCTTTCTGGTTGTTCACATTCGCATTCGTCCTCGGTTTTGGCACGACGATCGCCGAACCTGCACTGCTCGCCGTGGCAGCGGAGGCGTCGCAGGTGGCTGTCGATGCCGGCGCTATTGCTCCTACAGACGAGGCACGCGCCGATTATGCCCTGGGGCTTCGACTGGTCGTCGCCTTGTCGGTGGGTGTCGCGCTGTTAATCGGTGTTGCGCGCATCATTGCGAACTGGTCGCTACCGATCATGATCATCGGCGGCTACGTGCTCGTTGTGCTGGTAACGACTATCGCACCTGCGGAGATCGTCGGTATTGCCTATGACTCTGGCGGTGTGACGACGTCAACCGTCACCGTGCCTCTCGTTACCGCTCTCGGCGTGGGCCTCGCAAGTTCCCTGCAGGGCCGCAACGCAATGACGGACGGTTTCGGCCTGATCGCGTTTGCGTCGCTGACGCCGATACTGTTCGTGCTTATTTATGGGACCGTGCTCGAATGGATATGATGCTGGAGACGCTGAAGTTCATTGCCGGCAGCGCACTCGACGTCCTGCCTATCGTTGTGTTCCTGTTTGCCTTCCAGATTTTCGTTATCCGCGGACGATTACCAAATCTCCGCCAGATCCTGATCGGTTTCGTGTTTGTCATCGTGGGGCTGGGCCTGTTTCTCGAAGGGCTGGAGCACACGTTGTTTCCATTGGGTCGCCTGATGGCGCAGCAGCTGACGGATCCGGAATTCCTGCGTGAGATGCGATTGAGCGCAGCGGGCGCACTGGCCTGGCGTGATTATTACTGGGTGTACCTGTTTGCGGCAGCCATCGGTTTCAGCACAACGCTTGCGGAACCCGCGCTGATGGCCGTGTCGATAAAAGCCAACGAGGTGTCCGGTGGCGCCGTCGGCGTGTGGGGGCTGCGCGTGGCCGTCGCCATTGGCGTGGGTATCGGCGTAGGACTCGGCTGCTATCGAATTATTTCCGGCCTGCCGTTGCAGTATTTTATCGCGGCCGGCTACCTGGTCGTCATCGTGCAGACGATGGTGGCGCCCAAAATGATTGTGCCCCTGGCGTATGACTCCGGAGGCGTAACGACATCTACCGTGACTGTACCCCTGATCACGGCGCTGGGCCTGGGCCTGGCGGAAGCCGTACCGGGGCGAAGTCCATTACTGGACGGATTTGGTTTGGTAGCGTTCGCTAGCCTGTTTCCGATAATCTCGGTGCTGGCTTACGGTCAGCTGTCAGTGCTGCGACAACGAACGCATAAGTCCGTCACCGAAAAAACGGAATTACAAGAGGAATAAGATCATGCACTTTAAGCTGATACTCGCTTTCGTCGAGGATTCGAAGACCGACGCCATCATGCACGCGGCGCGGGATGCCGGTGCAACCGGCTGTACGGTGATTAATAATGCACGTGGTGAGGGCCTTGAAGAGCATAAGACGTTCTTCGGTTTGACTCTCGCGACGCAGCGCGACGTTGTTCTTTTGCTGGTCGAGCAGCACCTGAGCAGGCATATTCTCGAACACATCGGCGAGGTCGGGGAATTTGACGCCAAGCCGGGCACCGGTATCGCGGTGCTTATCGATGTAGAAGACGCCGTCGGTATCGTGCACCAGGCACAAGAGCTCGTTGAAGCAGTGGAGGAAAACCTATGACAATTCGAAACTGGGGACCGGTGCGCGACTGTATGCGCACGGAAGTAACGGAGGTCGATGGTGCAATCGATGTCCTGAGCGCTTTGAAAATCATGAAGAAGGTCGGCGCGACCAGCCTGATCGTCAAAGGGAGAGATGAGCACGATGAACACGGCTTGTTGCTGTTCTCGGACATTGCGAAAGAGGTCATAGCCAAGAACCGGGCACCGGAGAGGGTCAACGTTTACGAGATCATGGCCAAGCCTGTAATTACGGTGCGGCCTGATATGGAAATACGCTATTGCGCACGTTTGTTCGAGAACTTCGGCATTGGCCATGCCCCTGTCGTGGAAAACGAAAAGATCGTCGGCATGGTGAGCTACTACCGACTCGTTCTGCACGGTCTGCCCGACCTGGATTAACTCTGACGCTGCGTTCAATTCCTGCATGCTGCGCGCCTTGGTCGTAAGGCGCCGGTATACTGGCAAGACTCCCGGAAGAACGAGAATCTCGATGACCAGACTCGGTGCTGCACTTTGCCTGCTTCTTATTCTGCTCGTGTCCGCGCCCGCGCCAGCAGATGACGAGGCTGAAAAGAAGCCCGAAACGCTTGAGGAACTCAAGGCGGCGGTTGCCGCTGTTGTTGAGGAAAGCGACGTGCCGGCTGTTGGTGTCGCGATGGTCGATGCAACCGGCCCGGTCTGGGTTGGGTCCATTGGCAAGGCGAATCTTGAGAACGACATCGACGCCGATGAAGATTCACTGTATCGGATTGGTTCAACGTCGAAGATGTTCGTCGCGTTGTCCGTCCTGAAGCTCGTGGAGGAGGGCAGGCTGTCGCTCGATGATAAACTTGCCGATCTTGCGCCCGAAATCGTTTTCGAAAACCAGTGGGAGGAGCAGGATCCCATCCGTGTTGTGCACCTCCTTGAGCACACGACAGGCTGGGACGACATACACCTGCCCGAATACGCAAATAACGATCCGACGCCACTGACCCTGAAGCAGGGACTCGATTTCCATCCTCATTCCCGTGTTTCGCGCTGGAAGCCCGGATCACGCATGTCTTACTGCAATGCCGGGCCGCCGGTAGCCGCCTACATCGTGCAGAAGATTACGGGTCAGGATTTCGAAAGTTACGTGCAGGAGAACTTCTTTGCACCGATGGGCATGCTGCAGGCGACCTACCGCCTGACCGATGCGGTCGAAGAAAAGGGCGTCACCCTGTACGCCAACGGCAACCAGCCGCAGGACTATTGGCACATCATCATGCGCCCGTCGGGATCCATCAATGCGTCGCCGAAGGACATGGCAGAAATGGTTGCGTTTTTTCTGAACCGCGGCGCGACCGGTGACCGCCAGCTGATTTCGGCTGAGTCTCTGGCGCGTATGGAGCGTACGGAATCGACAACTGCCGCCAGGGCCGGGCTGGAAGTGGGTTACGGACTGAACAATTATTCTTCGTCCCACGAGGGCTGGATGTTTCGTGCCCACGACGGTGGCGTCAACGGCGGTCTTACCGAACTTGCGTACCTACCTGAGGCGGGCGCCGGTCACGTGATCATGATCAACTCCGACGACTACGCATCATTCCGGGAAATTTCCGGACTTGTGCGTGACTATGAGACGCGTGAGCTCGAAGCTGCTCTGGTCGAGCAAAGGGCGGAGATTACGGCCGAACACAGTGGCATCGAAGGTCTTTATTATCCAATCAATCCGCGGCAGCAAGCCAGCTTCTTCCTCGATCGCGTCCTCAATATTTACCGGCTTTACTTCGAAGACGGCCAACTAATTCAAAAGCCGTTGCTGGGAGGAGACCCGGATGCGTACGTGGCGGTCTCTGCAACGCAATTTCGCTCCTCGGAGACAGGCGCCATAACCCTGGTTCGTACCGAGGATCCGTTGGCCGGGCCCGTTGTGCACGTTGGCACGCTTGTACTGAAGCCGGCGTCGCCGCTGGTCGTCTACCTCCAGCTCGGCGTGGCGATCCTGTGGAACCTCGCCATCGTAACGTCGTTTCTGTATTTCCTCGTGTGGGGCGTTCGGAAGTTGCGCGGCAAGATTCCTTCGGGAGCCACCGTTCGGATCCGCGTTTGGCCGCTGTTGGCCGGCGTGTCGATTGCAGCGTTTATCGGCTTCTTCGTACTGGGTATGTCTGATCCGTTCCAGCAGCTTGGAAAACCATCAGCGATTTCGGTCGGCATCATGCTTTCGACTATCCTGCTTGCTCTATTTGCCGCATTGGGTGTTTCTACCGCGATTCGCGAACGCCACACGTCGATGAACCGGGTCAACTACTGGCACTCGAGCATTGCTTCGTTTCTGCACGCGATTGTAGCGGTCTACTTTCTCTGGTTTGGCGTGATTGGCTTGATGACGTGGGCCTGACGAGGGCCTGACGAGGGCGAGGGTTGCCTCGGCGGGCTAAGTTGGCATAATCGCTCCTCGGCCGGCGATTATGGTCGGTCCCTTCCAAAATCGAAGAACCAACAAACAAAGGAATAGAAAGTGCCGAATCATTCGCCACGCGCTTTGCGTGCAGCGTTAGCGCTGGCCCTGTGCGTTATGCATTTGCCGACCGGGCAAAGCTACGCGCAGTCAGGGGACACACCCTCGATCGAGGAAATTGTGGTTACGTCGCGGTACCGTGCCGAGAAGCTCTCGAACGTGCCCGACTCGATTACGCCGTTCACAGCCGAGGAAATCGAGCGATACCGGATTGAGCGCATCAATCGCGTCGCGTCGCTAACGCCGAATCTGCGCTTCTCCGATGACCAGGAAGTCGGCGTGAGCACGCTGGTGATCCGTGGTGTTCGACAGAACCGCGGCACAGGTCAGCCACCGGTTTCATTTCGCATAGACGGTGTCAGTGCAACGAACAACCTGCTGACGACGCAGGAGTTGTTCGATATCGAGAGCGTTGACGTTCTGCGCGGACCGCAGGGCGCCTTGTACGGTCGCAATGCGATCGGCGGCGCTATCCTGGTTTCCACGCGCAAGCCGACGGCGGATCCCGAATACGGCCTGCGATTGTCAGGCGCACAAGGACAGGATTTCACCGCGGCCGGCAGCGCATCGGGGCCTGTCGGTAACAGCGACACGCTGTATCGCGCGTCATTCCGTGTGCAGGATCGTGAGGGGCAGTTGAAGAACGCCTACCTTGACAACCAGTATGTTGACTACAAGGAATCTGCAGCGTTTCGTGGACGCCTGCTGTTCAAGCCGAGCAGTAAGCTGACCGTCGACCTGCGGGGCCAGTACCTGGATCAGGACGGCGGCTCTGGCTATTTTATGCCTGGCAGCGAGGGCTTCCTGCCGTTACCGCCGCCCGCTGCGCCGATACTGTTTGGTAACCCAACTTATGAGATCCAGTCGAACCGCATTGGCAAGTCGTTTGTGAAGTCGTGGGAGACCTCTGCAAAGATCGACTATGACCTGGGCTGGGGTACGTTCACGTCCATCACGTCGTACACGGATGTCGACTCGGGCAACGATCAGGACCTTGATCAAACGCTGTTCGAGGCAATCAATATTATTGTCATCGACAAGTCAGAGACGTTGGCGCAGGAACTCCGTCTTGCTTCCAATGACGATAGCGGCCTGCACTGGGTAGGCGGTATCAGTTATTTTTCGCAGGATCGCTTTCGTTCGCTGGCGACGACTTTTCTGGGCACGCCGGTGCCACCTGCAGCGCAGGATCTTGAGCTTGAGGACATTGCGGCGTTCGGCAGCGTCAGCTACGACTTCAACGAAGACCTGGAACTGACGCTCGCGTTCCGCTACGACGAGGAAACGCCGAAAGATACAACGCAAGGTCGCAGCGAAACCTTTACCGAGCTACAACCGAAAGCGAGCGTTGCCTACCGCTTCCGGGAGGGGCTGTTGGGCTACGTGACGGTGGGCAAGGGCTTCCGTGCCGGCGGCTTCAACAACCTTGCGCCCGGCAGCAACTTTCAACCCGGTTTCGACAAGGAATCGCTGGTGAGCTATGAGGCGGGTCTGAAAGGTACGGCGTACGAAGGGCGGCTGCGAGCAGGCATGTCTCTATTTTTTATTGATTACGACGATCAGCAGTACTTCCTGTTCGACCAGACCGGTACGCAGGCGAATATCAACGTCAGGAAGAGCGAGATCGCCGGTGGCGAGCTGGAGATCACGGCATTGCCTGTTGATACGCTGCAGCTCAGCTTTAGCCTCGGTTTCACCGACAGCGAAATCAAGGAGTACGAGGCCGTGCCAGGTGTGCTCGTGCCGGCCAGCGCGATTATCGGCCGCAACGTACCGGGTGCACCGGTGTGGACGGCAAACCTCGCGCTGCAGCACACCAGGTCACTCAGGAATACGATGGATCTCGTCACTCGACTCGACTACGAGCATCGAGACAAGACCTACTGGACGCTGGACAACATCGACACGCAGCCAGCCTATGACCTGACGAACCTCAGTGTCGCGCTGCAGAACGAGCGCTGGTCGACCCGGTTGTATGTCGAAAACCTGTTTGACGAGGAGTACATCGAGTGGTTTTTCGCCGCGCGTTTCATCGGGCTGCCGGCCGATATTGCCTGGCCGAGCAAGCCGCGCCAGTTCGGGCTCGAGTATTCGATTCGCTTCTAGCGCGGATTGCGGCGTAGCAGACGACGAAATGCGGCGCACTCCGCTCTGCGGGTTTCCGGGCTATCGGTGATAAAGCTTTGCGTTGCAAACCAGCCGGCAAGCAGTAGGAGCATTAACGTATCTCCTTACGATCCGGCGTGTCGGGTCAGGAAGCGGTCGAGATTGTTGGCGAAATCCTGTCGATCCCGCTGGCTGAAGGCGGGCGGGCCACCTGTATCGACGCCGCTGGCACGCATGGTGTCCAGGAAGTCCCGCATGTTCAGCCGGGCACCAATATTTTCGGTCGTGTGCATTTCGCCGCGCGGGCTCAGAGCGTGACCGCCTTTCTCGATAACCTCGGCCGCGAGCGGGATATCGCTGGTGATGACGAGATCACCTGGCTCACACCGCTTCACGATTTCATCGTCAGCAACGTCGAAACCTCGTGGCACCTGTACCGTACTGATGAAATCGGAGTTCGGCGTGGTCAACGGCTGATTCGCCACCAGCACCAGCTTGGTACGGGTTCGATCCGCAGCCCGATAAAGTATTTCTTTGATCACGACCGGACAGGCGTCAGCATCGATCCAGATATTCATGCTTTTCGGCCTTGTTTGTTTGCCTGCACGGAAGTGTACCGTGCCAGGAAGGGCGCGCTCACACAATCAAGCAAACAGGGCACTAGTCAGCGTCTTCCAACGCCTCGCTGGCTTCCAGCCATTCCCATTCGAGCGTCTGAATTTCGGCCTTGCGATCAGCCTGGTCCTTCAGCAGTTGCTTGAGCTCCGCGGCGCGCCCGCCTTCGGTATACAGATTGGTATCGGCCAAACGCTCGTCGAGGGTTTCGAGCTCCACGCGCAGCCGCGTCAGTCCGGTCTCGATGACGCGCACCGTGTCGAAGAGCGGTTTGAGGCGTTTGCGTCGCTCTGCCTGCGCCTGTCGTTGCTCCTTTTTGGTGGGCTGGCGGTTTGCTGTCTGCGCGTTCTCCGCGTTATCCCCGTCCTCGCTTGCTTCGAGATCGCGTTCCTTCAGCCAGGCCGGATATTCATCAAGGCTGCGTGTGAAGCGCTCGACGATGCCGTCATGCACGATCAGGAGTTCGTCGCATACGCTTCTGAGCAGGTGTCGGTCGTGCGATATTACGATCAGGGCGCCGGTGTACTCGATCAGCGCAACACTGAGCGCCTGGCGCATCTCGAGATCCAGATGATTGGTCGGCTCATCCAGCAGCAGGAGGTTGGGTTCCTGGCGGATCATGAGAGCGAGCACGAGGCGCGCTTTTTCGCCGCCAGAAAACGGTGCGACGGGCTCGAAGATGCGTTCGCCACTAAACCCGAAGCGGCCGAGGTAGTTGCGATGATCCTGCTCACGATCGGCCCGTGCATATTCGCGCAAATGTTCGATCGGGCTTTGCTCGGGTCTCAACAGGTCAAGTTGATGCTGTGCAAAGTAACCGATCTTCGTGTCCTTGCTGAGAACGCGTTCGCCATCCAGCATGGTGCTTCCGGCGGCAAGCGCTTTGACCAGCGTGGACTTGCCGGCGCCGTTGACGCCCAGCAGGCCAATGCGGTCCCCGGCCGCGATCTGCAGATTGACATCGCGGAGTACGGCTCCGTTGTCACTCTCGGCGTAACCCAGCACTGCATCGGTGAGACCGAGCAAGTGCTGCGGCTGCTTTTTTGGCTCGAAGAAATGAAATCGAAACGGTGAGTCGACGTGTGCAGGCGCGATGACCTGCATGCGTTCCAGCATCTTCAGGCGGCTTTGCGCCTGGCGCGCTTTCGACGCTTTGTAGCGAAACCGATCGACGTAGCTTTGAATGTGCTTGATATCCTTCTGCTGACGGATGTGCATTGCCTGTTGCTGTGCAAGCTGCTCGGCGCGCTGCGCTTCGAACTGGCTGTAATTACCGGTAAACAGCCTGATTTCCTGGTGCTCGATCTGTGCAATGCGGGTGCAAACCTGGTCGAGAAAATCTCGATCGTGAGAGACGACCAGGAGAATGCCTTCGTACCGTTTCAGCCAGCGCTCCAGCCACAGAATTGCGGGCAGGTCGAGGTGGTTGGTCGGTTCGTCGAGGAGGAGTATGTCCGAGCGGCACATCAACGCACGCGCCAGGTTAAGGCGCATGCGCCAACCGCCGGAGAAAGCGTTGACGGACTGTCTTAGCTCGTTGTCGGCGAATCCGAGACCATGCAACAGCCTGGCGGCGCGGGACTCGGCGCTGAAGCCGTCGATGATCTCCATGCGTTCGTAAAGGGGATGCAGGGCGCCTGCGTCCGCGGTCTTTTCGCCATCCGCAATAGCGGCCTGCAGTTCGCGAAGCTCACTGTCGCCGTCCAGCACGTAATCAACAGCCGAGCCGCTGCCGTGGGGACTCTCCTGCGCCACATGAGCGATCTGATCGTCGGCGCGCAGCCCCAACTCGCCGTCATCGGGCTCGAGTTCGCCAAGCAGCATGGCAAACAGCGAAGACTTGCCACTGCCGTTGGCCCCGATCAGTCCCGTTCGCTGGCCGGCATGCACCTGCAGATTGGCATTCCTGATAAGCAAATTGCGCCCGCGCCGCAGGCTGATATTTGCTAGATTGAGCACGTCAGCTTCCGGCTCGAGCGCGGCGCAGGCGGTTTCCCAGCCCGCTCAGCGTAAGCCTGAACCACCGCGTTGCAACAGTGTCAGAAGGAAAATACGACAAAGCGGTTATTGTGATCCGCCGCTCGCCGATGTTTGGCAGGATTGACATGGTCGGAAGTCTATCAGTCCTGATCCGACGGCGAACTCCGCGTGGCGAAACGGCACATGCTGGCGGCAGTCGACGACACCGACAAGATCGGGATACCATGCCCGGCGACACTCGAAGGAGAACTCATGCTTCCCATCCGTTTCTTGCGTTTCCTTATTGCCGTTCTTTTCGTGATGACATCGGCTTGTGCGAGCGACATCAAGGACAATCCGTTCCAGGTGCAGGCGCTTGCGGAATTCGACGAGCCCTGGGCGATGGCATTTCTTCCTGATGGCCGATTGCTGATCACCGAGAAGGAGGGGCGACTACTCATCGTATCGACCGACGACGGTGGCAGCAGTGAGGTTAGCGGTGTGCCGGGTGTCGATTACGGCGGGCAGGGTGGCTTTGGCGATGTTGCGCTGCATCCCGGATTTTCCGACAACCAGCAAATCTACCTGAGCTTTGTCGAAGCAGGCGACGACGACGCGCGCGGCGCTGTGGTCGTTCGCGCGACACTCGACCTGACAGCAGGGCGCGAGTCACTCAGCAACCTCGACGTCATCTGGCGACAGGATCCCAAGGTTACGGGTCGCGGCCATTACGGGCATCGTCTGCTGTTTTCCGACGATGGCTACCTTTTCGTCTCATCAGGGGAGCGACAGAAATTTGATCCGGCACAAGACATGGCCGGCAATCTCGGCAAGATATTGCGGCTCAACGACGACGGCTCGGTTCCGGAAGACAATCCTTTTGCAGAGCGAGGTGGCATAAGCGCTCAAATCTGGTCGCTCGGTCACAGGAATCCATTGGGCATTGCCTTTGACACACAAGGGCAGCTCTGGAATATCGAGATGGGCCCGCGCGGCGGGGACGAACTTAATCGTGTGCTGCGCGGAGCGAACTATGGCTATCCCATTGTATCGAATGGCCGCCATTACAGCGGCAAGGATATTCCCGACCACGATACCCGGCCGGATTTTGAGGCGCCGAAGGCCTGGTGGACGCCGGTAATCTCGCCGGGCGGCTTCATTGTTTATTCGGGTGAGCAGTTTCCGGACTGGCGAGGCGACGGCCTGGTTGCGGGCCTGTCGGCACAGGCACTCGTGCGCATCGAATTCGATGGTGAAAACGCCAGCGAGGCCGAGCGATACCCCATGGGTAACCGTATGCGAGCCGTGAAGCAGGGGCCGAACGGAGCTATCTGGATGCTCGAGGACGGCGGCCGCTTGCTGAAGCTCACGCCGCGGTAATTTGGTCTGGTTGGCGTTCGCGTCACACGGTCCCGGGAGTTTCGTATGAAAAAAGTAGCGCTTGTCCTGTCGTTGTTGCTTGCGGTTCTCGTCGCCCTGATGGCCGCTTTTCCGGAAACGGCAACCCAAGCCGCCTTTTCGGTTGAGCGATTGCGCAGCGGTCTTGAGTACAAAACAATAGTCATCGACGGTAGCACCTGGCACTACCTCGAGGGCGGTCCGGAGGAGGCCCCGATCCTGTTACTGTTGCACGGTTTCGGCGGTGACAAAGACAACTGGACGCGATTCTCGGGGACACTGACGGACGACTACCGGGTCGTCGCGCCGGACCTGCCTGGTTTCGGGGATTCGGAACGGCAACCGGAACGCGACTATGCGCTGTCGGCGCAACGCGATTGGCTTGCCGGCTTTGCCGAGGCGCTGGATCTCAAAACATTCCATCTTGGTGGAAACTCGATGGGTGGGCATATCGCGGCGCTCTACGCGCATCAGTACCCGCAGCAGGTAGAGTCCATCATGCTGCTCAATAATGCCGGGATTGAATCACCGACGTCGTCTGAGGTGCTGCGTGCCGTTGAGCGCGGAGAAAACCCGCTGCTGGTCAGCTCACCGGAGGACTTCGATCGGCTGCTGGGCGTCGTGTCGTACAAACAACCGTTCGTGCCGTGGCCGGCAAAAGGTGTGCTGGCGAAAACTGCGTTCGAGAATTCGGCCTTCCATCGACGCATTTTTGATCGCTACAAGGAAGATCGTTCAATCGGGCTCGAACCCATACTTCCGGACATCAAGCAACCTGTCCTGATCATCTGGGGTGAGTTTGACCGTGTCCTCGACGTCAGCTCGATCGATGTCATGCGCCCGCTGTTACCCCAGGCAAAGGTCGTCATCATGAAAGAAACCGGGCATCTTCCGATGCTGGAGCGACCGACGGAGACCGCAGCATATTATCGTGCATTCCTTGAGGATTGAGGCCGCTCGGCATTCAGTACCCGGCTCGTCGCCGTCAGAAACTCCTACAAGCGCATGGCCGGCGTGGCTCGGTAAGTAAAACCGCGCCAGAGCCATTCCAGCGGCCCGTAGCGATAACGCGCCAGCCACCAGCGGCTGAACGCAACCTGCAAGGCGAAGAACACGACGACATAAACGAGCTGCCAGGCCCGCGGCATACCCCACTGTCCGAGTCCGTAACCGAAGAAAATTAGAACGCTCACTGCGGATTGCAGGATGTAATTGGTCAGGGCCATCCGACCGGCTGGCGCCAGCACGCTGATCCTGGAGAAGCCCCGATCACTGTGCAGCATGAGTACGACCATCCCGACGTAACCCAGGCACGCCGGCAGGTTGCCGAGCATTAGCAGACCAGATGCCAAAGGAAAGCCATCGTTCGTGTCGCCTGGCGTGTGACTAAAGGCGATAAAGCTACTGAGCAGGCCGAGTCCGATGCCGAATGGCAGGCCGTAATAGGCGAGTTTTCTAAAAAGTGGCAGGTGCGCGCGGGTATCTCGCATGACGCCTGATCGCACGAACCATGTGCCGATCAGGAACATGGCAATCAGGATGACCGACATGCCACCGTCAGTCGCAACTTTTTCGGGAAACTTGCGCGCATTGAGCTCAACGCCGGCGAGATACGAGCCCTTGGAAAGCACCTCTGTTTCCTCGCGAATGTCTTCCAGTCTCTCCGCCAGTTGTTTTTCGCGCTCAGCCTTGGCCTCCGCTTCCTCTTCGGCCGGCGTTTTCTCGGGCTCCTCGTCGTGCGCTTCCTCGGCTACAGTAAGCTCAGGATCCGCAGTGTTCTCGTCGGGGACGATCTCAGAAACGGTTTCAGGGCCGGAATTGGCAGGAGCGACAGTTGTCTCGTCGCTGGCAACCGGATCGGAGGTAGGCGGCTGATCGGTGGTTGTTTCGGCGTCAACGGCGTCTTCTGCCTGGCTGGCTTCAACGCGCGGCGCGTCGTCGTCTGGCGGTGCCAGGTACATGATTGCGCCAAACGTAGTCGCCATCGTGGCAGCGAAAACATAAATGCCCACGCCCAGGCGCAGGGCGCGTAGCTCCGGTGGTTGGTGATACTTCGCTGACAGAACCCCGATGACAAGTGTGGCAATTGACATGACGGGCATGGCGGTCTTTGCCTGATCGGGCGCGTCCGGCAAGACCCAGATAATCGCGGTGAAAACAGTCCCGATTGCGCCAATAAGCAACAGGATGAACGAAAATAATGGCGGCCTGGCAAAGCGCAGATTGACGCGACGCTCGCTACGCATATACAGGGCAATCAGGCCGATAAATGCCAGTGTGCCGGCGTATATGCCGATCAGTTCCATGCGCGGGATAAAAGCCAATGCTATGAGTACGATGATTGCGCCTACGATAGGCTTCCACGTTCCATACAGCAGTATCAGCAATGCGCCTGCGCCCATCGCATAGCTAAAAAGAATGTCGCCGGACCAAATGAAGAGGTAGTGCGCCGCACCAAAAGTCGCGAGCGCAAGAATGCGTCGCAGATACGGTCCGATGAATGCTCGCTGGGCTTGCTCCGCGCGGCTCAGCATGATGGCGAATCCCATGCCGAACAGCAGCGAGAAGATCGTCCAGAACTTGCCTGCCACGAAAAAGTACACAAACCAGCTGGCAAACCAGTCGACACCCGTCAAACCCAGGGGAATGCCGCCGCCAACCTCGGTCGGGGCACGATTGAAGAACTCTACGTTCATCAGGAATATGCCCAACAGCGCGAATCCGCGGATGACATCCAGCGACTGGATGCGCTCAGCGGGACTAACGGGGGAAAGGGTCGTGGGCTCTGTTAGATTGGTGTTCACGCTGCCTCGCGGGAATTGTGTTTTTCTTAATCGGAGTCAGGGTGAGCGGATCCGGTTCCCTGCAAGCTCCCTAATGAGCGATTCATAAGAGCCGCAGTTCTATTCGAGATCAACCAGGGCCTGAAAAAGCGCGAAGGTCTTCGGAGAGCCCCATCCGGTGCAAGCGTCGAAACCGTCCTGTGCATCATATCCCGGATAACCTGCCACAGGTCTGTTATGCCCTTCCCGGATGTTGTTGAATAGGTTCCCCGAGCGAGCGAGCGAGTAGAGCCGGTCGTTCACAAAACCCAGGCGAGCTTTGCCTATCGACCCACGACACTGATTGCACAATGCGACGAGGGATGAGAATAGTGGCGCGACCGCGCTGGTGCCGCCGGCAACCGTGGGCTTGCCATCCTCGACCATTTCCCAGGCGCCGCCGGCTGCTAAAGCCGCAACATCCGGGATTACGCGGCCTTTGCGCTTGTTGTCGTTAGCCGAGGGGATATCAATCGAATGTGTGGCTTGCCAATCGGGCATCTCAAACAGCTCGCTGACGCCACCGCCAGTCGCCGGCCTCTTCATCGTGGTGTTATTCCAAACGACCTCGACGTGGTCATCGCCATTCAACATCAGCTGGGTGCCGCCGCACGCCAATACGTATGGGCTCGAGGCCGGGTATTGCACATGCGCGAGCCCGTCGTCCGCCGGTATTGCCCAAAAGCCATCGCGCGCATCGGAAGAACCCCCGTCCCCGGCAGCAACACAAACGGTGATTCCTTTCCTGGCGGCATTCTCTAATACGTCCTCCATTTTTAAGGTATCGACGTCACTGGCGGACTCCGTGTGTCCCCAGGAAATGGAAATCACGTCATTATCATCAGCAACTGCGCGTCGAACCGCCTCGACGAATCCTGGCCCGCCATCGTTGGCGCCGCGATAGATTGTCATTATTGCGGCCGGACAAATCGTGCCGATCACCTCGAGATCGAGATGCGTTTCCGCCGTCGGCCCGCTGTCCTGCCAGTCTTCGTACGAATTGCTGGCATCCACCATTCTCAGGTCAGGCCAAACGATGCGCATTGCCTTGAAGTCTCTTTGCAACTCGCGCTCATCGAGTACGCCGCCGAGAGAGATGATTGCAATCTTCTGCCCGGCACCGTCCCAGTCGGCAAGCGGGAACCCGTAATGGCTGGCAACCTGAATGGGTAGCCAGCCCGGGAAAAACTCATTCTGCATCGGATATTTCCTGGAAAAGTCTGACGTCGCGATAGTAGCACTGCCTATTTGACGTTGACATGAGTGGATTCGGGTCTAGAATCGAGGCGACTCGTAAAAATTAAGGAGAATAAGAATGAGCGACAAAGCCAACCACGAAAAGCTTGCTGACGAAGGTCTGGTCATTGGGGACTTGTCCGATCATCATCGCGATGCGATTAACTCCCTTAGTGCCGAAGAAAGCGATCAGCTCGTCAGTTTGCTAAAAAAAGCCAAAGCCGCCGTTCCGGACGATAAGAAACACGACATCCCGAATATGTTCTAAGCCTCCAGGTACATCCATTTCTTGTGCAGTTCCGCCCATCAGCGATAATGACTTGCCCAACGCCGCCATTCAGAGCTTCCTGCGCGCCCAGTACTTTCTTCTTCATTCTACCTTGCGCGTATTCGATAGCTTTATCTAAACCTGCGATAGGGATTTCTTTAATCAGGCTACTTTCATCAGGGAAATCGCGCATCAAGCCGGGGACAGCGGTGAGGAGAAG
>CAYTTZ010000055.1:0-15801 GCA_964440945.1 uncultured Woeseiaceae bacterium | reverse complement strand
CCTGCGCAACGTGGTGCTGCAAGAGGCGGTCATACTGGCCGTGCTTGGTTTTCTCCCGGGGCTCGGGATCGCTCACCTCGTGTTCACCAAGGGCGCCGACGCGACCCGTTTGCCACTGGAAATGAGCGTGGAGAGTGCGCTCGGCGTATTCGCGCTGACAGTAGCGATGTGCGCTGGCTCGGGGATGATGGCCCTGCGCAAACTTCGGGCCGCAGATCCCGCAGAGGTGTTCTGATGGATACCGGTGTACGGATCGCCCTCGAAGATGTGTCGTACTCATTCGGCAAAGGCGCCCTGGAGAAGCAGATTCTGTTCGATATCGGTACCCGGATCGAAGGCGGTGAAATTATCATATTGACCGGGCCTTCCGGTTCGGGGAAAACCACCTTGCTCACTCTGATCGGTGCGCTGCGGTCAGCGCAGAAAGGCAGCGTCAAAGTATTGGGCCAGGAGCTTCTCAATGCCAAAGAGAAAGCCCTTATCAAGGTGCGCCGGCAGATCGGCTATATTTTCCAATCCCACAACCTGCTGGACAGCCTAACTATCCACCAGAACGTGCAAATGGCGTTGCAACTTGGTGGGGTCAAGAGTCGCGACGGAAAGGATCGCATTGCCACGGTGCTGCAGAGAGTTGGATTGGCCGAGCATGAGCACAAGTACCCGGGGGAATTGTCCGGCGGCCAGAAGCAGCGCGCAGGTATTGCCCGGGCTTTGGTGAATCGTCCACAGATAGTGCTGGCCGACGAGCCTACGGCATCGCTGGACAAGACGTCAGGCCGAAACGTGGTTGAGCTGATCCAGGACCTGGCGCGCGAGGACGGCTCGGCGGTAATCCTGGTGACCCATGACAATCGTATTCTTGATGTCGCGGACCGCATCCTGCATCTCGAAGATGGTCATATGAAGTCACTGAGTGAGGCCGTTTCCGAGGGTGCCAGCCGGATGCTGAATCTGCTGGAAAAACACGATCCAAACTCGGCAAACTACCTGGCCACATTTTCCTTCGCCCTGGCTCGAATCGCTTACGCTGACGGTAAAGTCAGCGACAGCGAGCGAGACGAAATGCGTCGAATACTGCACGAAGTGGCAAAGCTGGAGCCTGCTGAGGTGGAGTTCATCATGGAATTGTCGATGATGCAGAAACGCGCCAAAGCCGGCCTCGACAATCGTATAAGGAATCCGGCCTTCGACAGAGATCGCGCTGAGCATTTCCTGAATTCCCTGTATGCCATTGCACAGGCTGATGGCAGTGCCTCCAGCGAAGAGCTCGTTGAAATTGAGGCGATTGCCGCAGAGTTTGGCATGACGCCGAATGGAAATTCGGAGTCCGGCTGAGGCACCTGATACTTATCAACGACTAGACTATTGAGCGGTTTGCTGACGCGAATCAATCGAACCACCGGCACGCGGCCTTTCAGTCGCGAACCGGATCGCCTGAGGCTCTATACTTTAATGCGCTACCGGGGCGTCTGTTGCCCGATTTGCAGGACGATGCAGGGCTGGTTCACGCAAAATTCACGCGCGCCATTTACCGTCTCATCTATTTGATCGCCAAAAAATATTTCAGCCCTGTTTACGGTTTCCTGCGTGACAAAGAATACGGTATGCGGAAGCGGACGCCGTACCCGCATCGATCGACCAACGCGAACCAGCGGACCTATCCGTCTACCGCATTCTCTTCTGCGAGCCTGAGCATGGCCTGATCTTCGCGCAGGCCTTTAAACAGTCCAACACACATTAATAACAGGACAACACCAAATGGCAGGCCAATCGATATGGTCAGCGCCTGCAGCGACGCCATGCCACCGCCAACCAACAGCGCTATCGCCACCAGTCCCGCCAACAGGCACCAGAATACGCGCTGCTGCACCGGCGCATCGAGCTTGCCGCCTGCCGTAATCGTATCCATAACCAGTGATCCCGAGTCAGCAGACGTAACGAAGAAAATCGCAATCAGGAATACGCTGATTATCGAGACGATCTGCGTAAACGGCAAACCCTCCAGCATCTTGAACAACGCGAGCTCAGGCGCCGCGTTCGCAACGCCCGT
The DNA here is from genome assembly GCA_964440945.1 of uncultured Woeseiaceae bacterium. GTDB lineage: Bacteria > Pseudomonadota > Gammaproteobacteria > Steroidobacterales > Woeseiaceae > UBA1847. Next base: position 13,751 of record CAYTTZ010000055.1, on the reverse strand, counting down.
GTAACCGGTCTCGAAATACTGATGCAGCGCGGTACCACCGAAGGTCGACATCCAGATGAGTCCGATGATGGTAGGAATAATCAGGACCCAGGTGATGAACTCCCTCACCGTACGACCGCGGCTAACGCGCGCGATAAACATGCCGACGAACGGTGACCACGAAATCCACCACGCCCAATAGAAGGTCGTCCAGCCATGCAGGAACGCGTCATCTTCGCGACCGACCCAGTTGCTTAATCCCGGCAGATACCTGAAGTAGTCGATGACAGAATTGCCGATCGTCGCAATGATGACCGCAGTCGGACCGGCGATCAGCACAAACAGCCAGAGCAGGCCCGCAAGTCCCATATTGATTTCGCTGAGCCTCTTCACGCCCTTGTCGAGACCCGCGACCACTGACAACAGCGCCATGCTGATAATGATGACGATAAGGATTATTTTCGTTGGTGTCCCTGCCGGCACGTCGAACAAATAGTTAAGCCCACCCGAGATCTGTTCGGCGCCGTAGCCGAGGGAAACGGACAGGCCAAACAGCGTCGCCAGCACGGCAACGATATCGACGAAATGACCGAGCTTGCCCCAGACAGCGGTGCCGAAAAGAGGAAAAAACGCGGAACGCAGCGTCAGTGGCATACCGCGGTTAAAGCAGAAGAACGCGAGTGACAGGCCAACGACCGCGTAAATCGCCCAGGCATGCAATCCCCAGTGCATGATTGCCGCGGACATACCGATGGCACGCGCGGTATCAGTATCCGCCGGATCAATGCCCAACGGCGGGTTCAGTGTGTGTGTGATTGGCTCGAGTACGCCGAAGAACATGAGGCCGATACCCACACCGGCGGCAAACAGCATAGCCAGCCAGGTCGGATACCGATAGTCCGGGGTCGCGTCAGGACCGCCAAGGCGAATTCTGCCGAGCGGAGACACGGTAATAACGGCGCAGAAAAGCACAAACAGGTTGGCGCTAATGACGAAGAACCAGTCAAACGTCGACGTAACCCAGCTGCGCAGATCCGCGAAGATGACAGTCGCCTGTTCTCGGAAAAGCAACGTGGCAATGACGAGCAGCACGGAAAGCGCGGCCGAGACCGCAAACACAGGGTTGTGAATATCGAGCCCCATGACTTCGATGTTGTGTTCACCGATTTCGTGTCCGATATCTATGTCGTCTGGTTCGTTCACAATGCGGTTTGCCTTGTTGAAGTGTTTGGACCCAAAGCGTCTTTTAGCGGGCCGAGCCAAGGTTCATAGTTGCGCCAGTACTCAATCCCCGACTGAAAGATCGGCTGCCGTACCTGCTCGGAGCTCGGTGTTCTAACCGAACGCTTATTGCGATAAAAGTCCACGCAGCCAGATTCGAATTCGAGACCGCAGTAGTCAAGAATCCGCCGCACCTGGGTTTCCAGGTCGCCAACGACGTCCTCGTACTGTACCCGCAAGATCCTTTCGGGCAACACGGCGCTCCAGTGGTCCATCAGTTCGACGTAGTCCCGGTAATACTGCCCCATATCGGCGAGGTCGTAGGTAAACTCCTGGCCCTCGGCAAACAGCTGCTTGTAAGCGCTGAAGCAACAGGCCATCGGCTCTCGACGCGCGTCGATGATTCGTGCATTTGGCAGAATCAGGTGGATAAGCCCGATGTGCCTAAAGTTGTTGGGCATTTTGTCGGTAAAGAAGGGCGCGTCCTGTCGGTGAATGCGCGTGTCTTCAATAAACTGTCGGCCAAATCCTTCAAGCTCGTCCGCCGGCAAAGTAGCCAGCAACCCCGGGTAACCGGGCATTTCACCCTCACGCCCTCGCCGCCGCAGCGACTGCGACAAGGACAGGATGTTCGGCAGTTCCAATGTGCCGTCTACCTTTGAATGCGATGACAGGATTTGTTCGAGTAACGTCGATCCTGCACGCGGCAGGCCGAGGATAAAGATCGGGTCAGGCGCTTCGTGGCCACAGTCATTGCGGCGCTCGAACAAGTCACTCGTGCAGAGCTCCCGCTGAGCGCCAAGGTCTTCGGTCATGCGATCCGCGTTGTAATTGCTCTGTGCCTTCTTCAGCTGGTTTCCGTGTGCGTAGTAGCGAAAGGAGGCCTCAAAGTCGCTCTTGTCTTCGCAGGCCTTGCCGAGGGCGAAGTTCAGGTAGACGCGGTCCATGTGGCCGAGGTTGGCATTCTGTTCCTGCTCGTGCATGGCCTCAATCTCAGCATCGGCGAACTCATAGACTTTGAGGTTTGCCAGCGAATAGTAGGCCTCACCATGTTGCGGCGCGCTGCCGATTGCAGCGCGATAGGTAGCGACTGCCTCATCGTATTCACCCCGTGTCTTGTAGGCGTGGCCTTTGGACGTCAACGTAACCGGATCCTGCGGCAGTGCCTCGAGCACCTTGTCGAAAAGATCAAGAGCCTCGTCGTATTTACCGGTCTGCATGCATTCGATCGCGTAGATCGATTGAAACTGCGGGTTCGTCGGTGATGACGCGAGTAGCGTCTTCGCTTCGCTGAGTGCCTGCTCAAACTTCTGTCGTTTACGCAGCGCCTGGATATAGTCGATTCGGACCCTCAGGTTATCGGGTTCGAGCTTGCAGGCGCTGGCCAGCAGGAACTCTGCATCGTCGAGCACGCCGAGACGCAGGCCGATGTCGGCCAGGAGACGCATCGCCTCGGTGTCATGAGGGATTTTCTGAAGATACTGACGGCAAAGGGCTTCCGCTTTCAGCAACGCGCCCTGCGCGATCAGGTCGATTACCCCGATCAGTGGTCGAGCGAGTCGCTCGAGATAGTCCAGCTGTGACCTGACCTGCCCCACTTCGGCCTCGCGGCCGCTGGCTGCCAAAATTCGAAGCTGCTGCTTCCAACTCGCGACCAACGCAGGATTGAAACGTGTCGCACGACGATAGGCCACCAATGCCTCGGCGTCCCTGCCCATGTCACGGAAAGCGTGCCCCTCCTCCTGATGCGCCCGGCCGTGCTCGGGGGCTTTTGCCTTGATCCGGCTGAGGGTTTCCAACGCGCCTTCGAATCGAGTGGACAAACGCTGACACACGGCGCGCATGTAAAGGACTTCAGGATCATCACGCAGCGTATCCGAGATGCTATCCAAGTCCGACAGCGCGTCGTCGTAATGCTTCGCGACGATTTTATCCTGAACGGATTGAAGAGACGGGTTGGAAGCTGCTGCCTGCATACTATTTTTCCGGGATGGAACACGGCGCCCCGCAGGGCGCCGCAAACCAATTAGCTTTACGCCTGCAATCAGAAGTAGAAGCCTGCTCGAACACCGAACGTCAGCGGTTGCGCGTAGGTGACCTGCGTTCGATCAAAGACGAAGTTTCTCGCCACCTCTGCACGCTCGTCGGTCAGGTTATTAATGAACAACTCCGCGCTCCATGTATCGGCCCGCACGCCTGCAGAAATCGATGCCATGAACCAGCTGTCGATCTCGTCGCGGTTGATCGTGACAATGTCGCTGAATGATTCGGACGACCAGCTGACGTTCGGCATAATGTGTGCGGTCAGTGCGGTGTCCATCTGCCACTCGTAACGCGCCCTGAGCGTTCCCTGGAATTTCGGCGCGAAGGCGAGTTCGTCGCCCTTGCGTACGTCATTCGTCGGTGTCAGCACCTCCGTGATTTCTGTATCTAGGAACGAGAAGGCGCCTGTCACCGTCAGGCGATCCGAGAATGCCGGCAGCCAGATGACGTCGCCTTCGATTCCCCGCACCTCTGCGTTCGCAGCGTTATCCGAGAAGAACAGGTTGGAAATACTCGGGTCGAAAATCGTCGTCTGCAAACGTTCGACATCGACGAAAAAGGCCGCGGCATTCAACTGGAACGTTCCGTCGAGGAGCGTCGCCTTTGTGCCAATCTCGAAATTCGTCACGTCGTCGGTATCCAGGGCGTACGGTACCGTGAACGTGGCCGACGCATTCTGAGCGCCACCCGGTCGATTAAGCAGTCCAGCACGGAAACCCTCGGAGATGGTCGCGTAATACATCTGGTCGTTATTGGGTCGCCAGCTGCCCGTTATTTTGAAGATCGTGCCATCGGTCGCTGCCTTGTCGGGCGCACCCACCGTGTTGTCTGGCGCAAACTGCGCCGAAATATTGGTGCCAAAAGCCTGGGCATCCGTCGTCGCACCGAAATTAGAGAACGACGAGTTGGCACTGCCTTCAAAGTCCACCTCTATGTCATAGAAGCGCGCTCCCACGGTGACGGCGAACTCCTCGTTAAAGTCGTAGGTCGCCTCACCAAAAATGCCGAACTGCTCGTCCGTCCGCAGGATGTCGTTCCGAAATATAACGCCGGCCGGGAACGGACCCGCGTCCGAGAAATAGCCCGATGATGCATTGCCGACCTCCCCAGTTACTGTTGTATTGGTCAATGGATAGTTCGGACCGAAGCCTGTCGTCACACCGTCAAAAGAGATCGCATTGACCGAGTTTGGATAGGTAAAGTCGTTCAGCTCTGTCAGTTCGAGATCCTGGTAAAACCCACCAACCGTGAATCGAAGCGCTTTCGCCTGATCGGTCGTCAGTCGCAGTTCGTGCGTGGTCGACTCGACGTTGGTTTGGCTATCAACAAACAGGTTCGGCGCCTGACAGGTTCCCGTCGGTCCACCGGCGCCCGGATAGGTCACGCTGCCGTCGCAGATGTAATAGGGAAGGTACTGGCCGACGAAGAGGTAGTCGGTGTAGTCGACGACCTGGTCTGTATCGCGATCGGTAAATGCACCCGTATACAGGACCTCAAGCTCCCCGAACACTGCTGAGGCCGTCCAGGCCGTGTTCGTGAAGGAATCGTCGATGGAATCCGGGCTGAAGCGCTCGACTTCGAGGTCGCCGGCACCGGGATCCGAGAAGAACACACCATCGGACTCAAGATCCTGCGTCGTATGCGCGAGATCGAAGCGCCAGCGGTCATTTGCGTCCCAGCGAAAGCTGATTCGGCCACCGGTGTAAGTGGATTCGTTGAAGTCCTGCTCTACGAGACTGTCGTTGTTCGCTTCAATGAACGTGACGTTGCTCAGGTCCGCCGTCGACTGGAAACCAGCACGATCTGCGGACACGGTCTCTCCGTTTGCGCGCACCGTGCCGGCGGGCCTGAACCGGGCGCTGTCTGCAGCCGTTCGAGTGCCAGCGACATTGTCGATCCAGCCACCTTTTGTGTCGGTGTAGAACACGCCGCGAACCGCGAACGTGTCGCTCAACGGCACGTTAATCATCGCCTCGACATTGCCCGAATTGCCGCCGTCCTCGATGGAACTCGCGCCGACGCGAACGCTGCCGTAGGTATCGCCAAATTCCGGCTTGTTGGTAATGAGGCGTACGTTACCCGCCTGTGAGCTGCCGCCGAACAGCGTGCCTTGCGGTCCGGACAATACTTCGATTCGCTTCAGATCCGCTGCGTAAACATCGAGGTTGCGACCCGGCTGCGCCAGGGGCTGCTCGTCGAGGTAAAAGGCGACATTCGGTGACAGTCCAGCTACCCCGGCCGTTGTCAGGTTGGGTGTCGTCGATGCCACGCCTCGGATATAGATAGTGTTCTGTCCGGGGCCGCTGCCACCAGCGGTAACGCTTGGTAGCTGCATGACGTAATCTGAGAAGTTCGTGATTCCCAGCTGCTCAAGCACTTCGCTGCTCAAGGCTGACACGGCGATTGGCACATCCTGCAGCGACTCTTCCACTTTGGTCGCGGTTACCGTGACTTCGTCGATTTTTCGTTTGGGTTTTTGATCTTGCGCGACTACGGGTGCTGCGCTAAGCGCCGCGGCGACGGCAACTGACAACGCTGTGCGTCTTGGGTCTAAGCCTAAAAGCATTCTGTTGGGCCCTCACTTTTGGTTATATCGATGGGTGTTAAGGGCGAAAGACAATAACACATCGAGGTAAGCTGTTGCTCACGCGCTACAAGTTGCGCCTGAAACTGGTGTTATTTCGCCAAAACGACGGGATCGAATAGGAGGTGTTGCCAGGAAACCACAACTTAGCGGATATTCACCGAATAATGGTCGCTAGTCCCGAGCCCGGTCACAAAATGGCGCGGCCGGAGCCCAGCTCGGAATAGGGGCCACCCTCATGCTTGGCGCATTCGCCATGACCCATCCCAGCGTATTACCGGTTTCGATCACCGCTAATTTCGACGCTCGCAGTATTCGGCTTCCAGCGAATGTTCGAGAGCGCTCCCTCACGGCGTGTTTTGAGATTGGTGGCCAGGGGCGGAATGGAACGCCGGCTGCGCCAGCTCGCACTTCGTGCGTCTGTCGGCGCTATGCGCCTCGGATGAACCTCGCTTGGAGAGACCCCCGACCAATTGATCACCGAGGAGATCTTCCGTGCAGGACACGCGGATTTTCAGTCGGGGAAAGTTTCGCCGATAGTTATATATTTCAATTTATAACCAGAAAGAAAATCGCAAATGCGCTGCTGCGATACAAGCGTTAACGACATAGTTTTAGGCGTTGCTAGCCGTCGCGCGTACCCACAACCAACAGATTCTTGCCAAATGATCCAAGCAACAGCCGATCCAGGCTTCGACTGAGTGGAAACAGAAATCGATCGTAAATCTTGACCATGCTCGGACTGATAACCCCATCATCGTTGGCTATCCCACGATAAAGCAGTGCCACGAAGAAACCGATGCAGTCAATATAGCGGGCTGTAGCCACATGAAAGCCCGCGCGCTGCATCTTCGCGACGAGTTCTTTGCGCCGGTAGCGGCGGTAATGCCCGACCAGTCGATCCATCTCACTAAAAAGCAGGTTGAAAGCCGGAACGTAAATGATGATTTTACCGCCAGGGCGAATTCGGTCGTAGAGAGCAGCCAGCGCAGCGCAATCATCTTCAATATGTTCGAGCACGTTCAGCGAATAGACGCAATTGACTGAGCTCGACGGTATGGCTTGCAGATCTGAGTAAACGGTGAGGCCTGCGGCCGATAATCTATTTCGCAAATCGGGATCTGGTTCGACACAAATCACAACAGCATCTGTCGTTGAGAATGGCAGTGCGAAAGTGCCCGCGCCTGCCCCAAAATCGAGTACGATCCCAGCGGACAAATTTCGTTTAATCAGATCAAACAAAAATCGATTATAATTCTTCGCCTCTTTCATTGCCTCGAGGTTTTCGACGCCCGAATACTCAAATCCGGCTTGCGCTTGATCTTTTACGTAGGCTGAGTCCGCGCTGATCGCTCGGCGATACACAAAGCGCTGGGCCAACAGAAAATTGGAGAGAAGCGCCACGACCGCACCGGCCGCCAAAGGTAACACCGGAATTGCAGCCAGGTGAGGAACGAGTTCGATAAGCAGCACGTAAACGCCGAGGTTAATTACCGCTCCACTCAGTTGCACAACAAAATATCCAGAGTACTCCCGGCGGGTGGGGGATCCTGCCCGGAACACCCACCGTCGATTCAGCAACCAGGTCACTGTCACCGCCAGCGTGAATGATACGGCCCGTGACGCGTAGTGACCATAGCCCATGCCGTTTACGAGCAAGGTCAGAACGGTCGCATCAACAAGAAACCCCACGCCGCCCACTAGCGCAAACCGGACCAACCGCTGTTGGGTCGGGGTTACTCGCGGCGTCGCACCGGACATTACTGCAATGCCGGCGGCGTACGTTCAACAGCATCCGTCGCACGAAAATTTCGCCGCCCACGAAAGCGCGGAACGCTCAAGTAATACAGTCTTTTCATTTCCCGGCGACCCAATGTAACGGTGTCGAGAATGGCGCCACACGCAATCAGAAAAAACGCAAGCAACATGAGTCCGGTAGCAAGGATTGCCGTCGGAAAACGCGGCACTAGTCCGGTATCAACGTAAGTGACTAGTAACGGCCATGCCAGAACCAGGGAAGCAAGTGCGAACAACAAGGAGAGCATTCCAAAGACCATTAGTGGTCTTTCTTCTTTCGTAAGTTTGATGATCGTCTTCAAGATATGCCAACCATCGCGGTACGTGTTTAATTTGCTTACGGAATCAGCCGGTCGCGCTTTGTACGGGAACGTCATCTCCTCGATAGGCATTTTTAGCTCCAGCGCATGAACGGTGAGTTCCGTTTCAATCTCGAAGCCCGTGCTTAAGGCCGGAAACGACTTTACGAAGCGGCGGGAAAACACGCGATAGCCGGACAACATGTCAGAAATTCTGTTGCCAAACAGGAATGCGACCAAGCGCGTCAGGAGCGCATTGCCGAAGCGGTGTCCCGCAGGGTAAGAAAAATCATCCGACGCCACACGCGCTCCCACAACCATATCCAAGCACTCCTTCTCGAGTTGCTGGACCATGGCGGGTGCACCACTAGCATCGTACGTATCGTCTCCGTCCACCAGGACGTAAACATCCGCCTCGATATCGGAGAACATTCGACGCACCACATTGCCCTTGCCGGGCAAGCCCTCGTTGCGCACGACCGCACCTGCCTGCGACGCAATTGCGACCGTGTCATCGCTGGATTGATTGTCGTAGACGAAAACGGCCGCACCTGGCAGCGCCTTTCTAAAATCCTGAATCACCGCAGTAATTGTTGCGGCTTCATCGCGGCACGGAATGAGTATGGCGAGGCGCGCCTTCTCAAACCCCGATTCGTGGCCTGATGCTGTCATATGGTCCCGGGCGGTGCTCAGTCGGATTGGGTGGATAATTCTACACGGCATTTCCACCCGGATCGCGGTCTGTCAACGAAAGCGTGCCCTCTGTCACGTATTTCTTCGCTATGACGGATACGCTCAGTGTCTCGTAACAGCCGATTCGATTATGCTGTGCTAATTGTCTCCCGAGGGCGATCGTTGAACGACAACAAGAACCGCCTGATCGATGCTGCGATACTGATCGCGGGGACCGTGATTACGTGGGCATTAGCGGTGCTGCCAACGAGCGCTATCTTTATCGACGGCAGCTACCTGCCCTTTGGCGTTGACGCTTTCTACCATGCAGAGCGAATCCTCGACGTCGCCCTCAACGGCGGCGGCGTGCAACAATTTGATCCGCGCATGCATGTTCCGGAGGGCAGCTGGGTACCATGGCCCTGGGCTTATGACCGTTTACTGGCGACTTTCGTCCAGGTAGGAACCTGGTTCGACGCCGACCTCGCGCCGATGCGGATTCTCGTTTACATTCCGGTCGCCTGGATCCCGGTCAACATTGCCCTGTTAATCGGCATTTTCAAAGCTATTGACCTGCGGCCTGAGTTTCGGGCACTGGGCGTGCTCGGCTTCGCCCTGCTGCCGTTAACGCAGCAACTGCATGGTATCGGTGCGATAGACCACCACTTCATGGAGTTGACGTTTGTCTTGCTGGTCACGCTCTGCCTGCTACGCTGGCTATCAAGTCCATCGAGCATTGTCCTTGCGGGCGTCGTCGGCGCATCGCTTGGTGTAGCCCAGGCGTTTCATCATGGCCTTTTTATTCTGCAGCTCCCTGTGCTCGGCACATTATTCATCCTGTGGCTTCGTGGCTCATTGCCGGTACCGCTCGCGATGCGAGCTCTGTCTGCGTCACTGCTGGTCACGACGGCGCTGATGCTCCTGCCTTCGCAGCCGCTATGGGATGGCCAGTTCGGGCTGGCGACATTCTCCTGGTTTCACCTGTACGTCGCTTTCTCAACGGCCGCGTTGCTGGCCTTTATGAGTATCAAAACCTGTAGTCGTCGGTCACTTATCGGTATTTCGGCCATCGGCGCAGTGCTGGCAATTCCGGCGTCAGCCGAAGTCATTCTTGCTACGAAGTTCCTGACCGGGCGGCTAATGATGCTGGATCGAATCCTCGAGATGACCAGCCCGATGCAAATGATAACGACCACTACGGGACTGATGGGCACACTTGGCATATACAGCGGCCTGTTGTTGTTGGTTCCGATCTTGCTCTTGGCTGGAGTCTATCTGGCTGTGACGGACAAGCGTCCGTTACCCGTTGCGTTCGGAGTGTTATCGGTCTTCGGGCTCGCGTTGTTGTTGATGCAGTACCGGCTCAATTACTTTGGCCTTGGCTTCATGCTGGCCGGCCCACTTTATTTTCTCGGCCGGATATCTCCATCCACAAGCTCGAAGCGCACCTGGGCATTTCTCGGCTCGTTAATTGCGTTAGCCCTCTTTTTCAGACCGCCATTAAGCGAGCAGCTGTTCCGGCAACACTCTATTGCGGGTGATCACCTTTACCAGAGCACGCAACCGCTGTATCCGCTGTTGGAAAAAGCTTGCGCCAGCAGCCCGGGCGTCGTTGCCGCTGCAGCACAATTTGGCCACTACATTCGTTTTCATACCGATTGCCCGGTCATTGCAAACAACTTTCTGCTGACAGAACAACATTTCGAAAAAGTCCAGTTGACCAATTCGCTGTTTCATTTGTCGGTTGATCAAGTCAGGAAGGAGCAGCCCGATGTGCAATACGTCCTGGGTTTTCTTGCCAATACGCACTTCCAATACGAAGGCAGCGTATACCTGAGAGAAATCGACGACATTCGCAGCGAAAATCCGACGCTAATCAACGAACTCATGTTGAGTGACCGGTCAGACAAAGACATCATCGTGCTTGGTGAGGTCTACGTTGATCCCGACGAGGAGCAGAAAGTACCGCTGGCTGGCGTGTACCAGATTAGAAACTAGGTTATACCCTTCAGCCAGCGCATTGTTGCGGTGGACGGCGTCACTGAGCCGAATCGTAAGCCAGCCCTCTATCTGAACAACCCGCACACAATTCACGCAAATGGCCGAGGCCACCAAAGACCTTTTTTTTGAGTTTATGATTGAGGTGGTGGCCAGGGGCGGACTGATTCGCGGATTTATTGAATAAGATGCTGGCCAAGGGTGGAATGGACTCGCTTCGCTCGCCCTGCGGGTTTATCCCCTTTAGGGTGCGCACTTTGTGCGTCTGTCGGCGCTATGCGCCTCGGTTGAACTTCGCTTGGAGAGACCCCCAACTAATTGATCACCGAGGAAATCTTCCGTGCGGGACACGCAGATTTTCAGAACGTTAAGTGATTAATTCGGCCGGTATTTATCAACTAGTTACCGGAGCGTCCGTTGCTATGTTGCATCACTGTGCATAACGATGCGCAGCTGATTCACGCAATTCTCGCGCATAGCGGCAGACGTCCAGCCGATATCAGGCAAGTTGTAACATGGCTTGTATCGCCCTGCATTTACTAAACTTTTTTCCCCGGCGGCCGATTACGTAACAAGGAAAGAGTCTCGGCCGCTCTGGCGCGCCGGTGCACGCTCCAAATATGAAGGGCACTTAACATGAATCTCAGCCGCAAGACGCTATTTTTGCAGCTAACAGCGTCCGCGCTGTCGGTCATGCTGAGCGTCCTGGTTATCAGGATCGTGGTCTTTCCGCTGTTCGTCGAAATGCAGCATGGCCTCATCACGGACAACGAGCGACGGGCTATCGAGGCTATCGCCGAAGACCAGGACTTTCGAATGTCAATGGCTGGCGATTACGGGGCCTGGGACCAGACTTACGCGTTTGTTCTGGACCCGGCATCGAACCAGGAATTCGTTTACGAGAACATGACGCTCGACGCTCTCCAGAATCTGAACGTGGACGCACTCATTGTTTACGACGCTACAGGCCGCATAGTGCGCGGCGTCGTCATCGACCCCCATACCGGACAGATGGGCGAATTTGGCGACATCCTCCTGGACGCAGACAAGACTGCCGTAGCGCTGAACACCAGTGGCGACGCGGCGGCACGAAAATCCGGGGTCGTCGGAACCCGATTGTATCCGCTCGATTTCGCGTCACACCCGGTTACTCGGACAGACCGAAGCGGCAAACCGAACGGCTCTTTCGTCCTGGGCAGTTTCCTGACTCCGGAGTACCTGCTCGATATCGGTGCCCGGCATGCAATAAGAATGGGAGCAGTGTATCCGGAGTCTGCAGGCTGGCCGTCGGCTGTCGAGTTGCGGGAAGGACTTGCTACGAGATCCCTGGACGGTGACAGCCTGACCCATGTCGTCATCGACGACGTTTTCGAGGAAGCAGCGCTGCTACTGGAAATCCGGACGCCGGAGTCGACGATGATTGCCGGCCAGCGCGCCAGCCTCACGGCGATCATCTTTCTGGTGCTGGTTTCGTTACTGCTACTGGCAATAACCCAGTGGTCGATGAAGCGCGTGATTGTGGGTCCACTGGACACATTGACGCGCCACGTGGAGTCATTGCAGGACGGTAAGATTTTTTCGAACCGCGTGAGCGTCACGCGAAAAGACGAGATCGGTGTCCTGGCATCCGCATTCAACGCTTTGATGGGCCGGCTCGAAACGTCCCGGGACTCCCTCGTTACGGCTCGTGACGAGGCCATGCAGGGTGCTCAGGCGAAAAGCCAGTTCCTGGCCAATATGAGCCACGAAATTCGCACGCCGATGAACGGCGTGATTGGTATGACTGAACTCCTGCTGCAGTCGGATCAACTGCAGGATGCCGACCGTTATCACGCAGAAACGGTTCGATCGTCTGCTGAGGCGCTGGTGACCATCATCAACGACGTGCTGGATTTCTCAAAGATCGAAGCTGGCAAGTTCACGTTGGATCCAAAGCCCTTCCATCCACGCGAGTGCCTTGAGGCAATTACAAGATTACTAGCGCACAGCGCGAACGAAAAGGGCCTGGAGCTCCACACCGAGGTGGCTCCCGAGGTAGCGGAATACCTCGTCGCTGATGCCGCACGACTTCGACAGGTCATGATCAACCTCGTCGGTAATGCCATCAAGTTTACAGAAACCGGGACGGTCGAAATCTCGATCACCTCGGAAGCGGCGGAACCGGGCCGCGCAAGGGTCCGATTTTCGGTCAGCGACAGCGGAATAGGTGTGCCGGAAAAGGACCAGGAGCTGATATTCGACTCGTTTTCACAGTCGGACGACTCCAACAGCCGGCATTTCGGCGGTACCGGACTGGGACTCGCGATCTCGAGCCGCATCGTGAAAATGATGGGCGGAACGATCGAGCTCGACAGCACGGTCGGAAAAGGGTCGACATTTAGTTTCACCGTCGATCTCGAAACTGCCGACGGCCCCGCGGTTGCCCAGAGCGATCCATTACCTAAGGAGAGACGGGTCTCGATGGCTGCCAACGTCCTTTTGGTTGAAGACAATCCCGTCAATCAGAAAGTGGCGTTCAGCATGCTCGAATCCCTCGGTTGTCACTGTGACGTTGCTGCCGACGGCATCGAAGGTGTCGAAGCAGTCAAGATGGACAACTACGACCTCGTACTGATGGACTGCCAAATGCCGCTGATGGACGGATTCGAGGCGACCAGACTGATCCGTGAATGGGAAGAGGATCAGGATGCCAAACTGAATACCATCATTGCCGTTACCGCAAATGCGCTGGAAGACGACCGGCAGCGTTGCATCGATGCGGGTATGAATGATTATCTGTCCAAGCCGTTTACTGTTGATCAGCTTCAGCAAATGCTCGAGAAGCACCTTGATAGCGTTCTTTCAAACGACGACGAATCTGATATTCAGCCGACCCGCGAACTCATCGCGACGCCGGCTTAAGATCCTCGCGCTGACGCGTAACCGGGGTCGACACCGAAACCGGGGTCGAACCGCGGTTTCCTGCAAAACCTCGGTTCGACCCCAATTACCCGCGAAACATGAGGATGGTGGCCGGGGGCGGAATGGATCGATGGGTTGGCCGGCAGCTTCGCTGCCTCGTCGCCGCGATGCGGCTCCGCTTGTCGGCCCGCTTCACGCGGCCTCAGTGCGCCATCTCGCGCTTCGTGCGTCTGTCGGCGCGTTGCGCCTCGGATGAA
>CAYTTZ010000054.1:0-15925 GCA_964440945.1 uncultured Woeseiaceae bacterium | reverse complement strand
ATTCGGCTTTTAACCGACCGGTCGTAGGTTCGATCCCTACACGCCCCACCACTTCCATTGATTTCATTTGAAACACGCGACGGCGCCGCCAAGTGCCGCTATCATTCACCGTTTTGCGCCAGGAACCGTGTGTAACGTGGTGGACAATCGCTGGAAAATCCATAAGTTTGGCGGCAGCAGCCTCGCCGATGAGCACTGTTTTCGTCGTGTAGCCGGCTTGCTGCTGGAGCAGGGCGACGCTCGCATCGGTGTTGTCGTATCCGCAATGGGCGGTATGACGGACGCATTGCTGCACCTGGCGGTGCTTGCCGAGCAGGATAACGACGACTTCCTCAAAGAGCTTCACGCCATTGGCGATCGCTACTCACACACGGCACGAGCGCTGCTTGACGGCGAGCGACTGGTCGCCGTGCTGGATGCCTGGGGACAGGACGCCGAGGACATCACGGATGTCCTGAAAGCGATCGCGTTGGTCAGATCGGCGCCGCAGCGAAGCCGCGATGTGATTGCCGGCTACGGCGAGATCTGGTCGGCCCGCCTGCTCGCTGCAACCCTGGCCAAAGAGTCAGCGACGCGTGGCGGCACGTGGATCGATGCTCGCGATGTCATTTCGGTACATCAGGCGGAGCTCGGCCCATCGGTGCTCTGGGATATATCGGGCGCCAATTTTGCGAAGGCCGTCGATAGTGACTTCGAGGGTATAGCCGTCATTACCGGTTTCATCGCGACCGACGAATCCGGCCTGCAAACAACGCTTGGACGCAACGGAAGCGACTACTCGGCTGCGATTTTTGCGGCGCTAAGCGGTGCCTCCGAGCTGACCATCTGGACCGACGTTGACGGCGTCATGAGCGCCGACCCTCGCCGTGTTCCCGAAGCGCAGGTCATCGATCAGCTGACTTACAACGAGGCCATGGAGCTGGCGTATTTCGGCGCCAATGTATTGCATCCGAAGACGCTCGGGCCGGCTGTCGATAACGAGATCCCGGTGGTCATCCGCAGCAGTCATAACGTTACGCATCCCGGTAGCCGTATCGGCGCTGCGTCGGCCCAGTTCGAGACTATCAAGGGCATTACCGAGATTAGCGGCATGGCGCTGGTCAACCTGGAAGGCTCCGGGATGATTGGTGTACCCGGTACAGCCGACCGTTTGTTCGCGGCTTTAAAGAACGCGAGTGTATCGGTCACTCTGATTTCTCAGGCGAGCTCGGAACACTCGATTTGTATCGCGGTCCCGGCGGGTCTCGCGGAGCGAGCACGAAAGGTTGTGACGGAGGAGTTCTCGGAAGAGCTTGAGAGCGGGCAGATTCATAGTGTCGACATCACGGATGCACTGAGCATCGTCGCTGTGGTCGGCGACGGCATGGCTGGTACGCCGGGTATCGCAGGGCGGTTTTTCAGCAATCTCGGACGCGCGGGCATCAATATTCGCGCCATCGCGCAGGGCTCCTCGGAAAGAAATATCTCGGTCGTGATCGACTCTGAGCAGGCGACCAAGGCGCTGCGGGCGGCGCATTCGGGGTTTTACCTGTCAGCGAAAACGCTGTCTATCGGTCTGATTGGCCCGGGCACCGTCGGCGCGGCCCTGTTGCGTCAGATAGAGAAGCAGAGCGAGAAGCTGGCGCGGGATTTCAACCTGGATCTCCGAGTGCGAGCGATTGCCCGTTCTGAAAAGATGCTGCTCGGTGATCGTCGCGTCGATATTTCTCGGTGGCAGGATGATTTCGAGACTGCTGCGATTAAAACGGACCTGGAAGCGTTCGAGCAGCATATCAATCCGGACCATCTGCCGCATGCCGTCATTATTGACTGTACGGCGAGCGACTTTATTGCGTCGCAGTACGCCGGCTGGCTGTCTCGCGGTATTCACGTCATCACGCCGAACAAGAAAGCGTTCAGCAGTGCGTACGAAGATTACGAGGCGTTGCAGAATGCGGCGGACAAGGGAAGTTCGCACTACTTTTACGAAACTACGGTCGGCGCTGCACTGCCGGTTATCAGCACGCTGTGCGACCTGATCTATACAGGTGATGAAATTCGCTCAATTCGCGGAATATTTTCGGGAACGCTCGCGTACCTGTTTAATGTCTACGATGGTTCAAAACCGTTTTCGGAAATTGTTCGTGTTGCCAAGGAAAACGGCTATACGGAACCGGACCCACGTGACGATTTGTCGGGCATGGACGTGGCGCGCAAGCTGACGATTCTTGCACGGGAGATCGGGCGGAATATCGAGATCGGTGATTTCCCTGTGCAGAGTCTCGTGCCCGAGGCGCTGCGCGAATGCTCGATCGAAGAGTTCCTCGACAGGTTGCCGGAATACGATGACGAAATTGCGTCTATCTACCGGCAGGCCACGGCAGAAAACAAGCAGCTTCGCTATGTTGCCTCGTTCAATGCCGAAGGCGACGCGGCGGTACGGTTAGAGACGGTGGATGCGAGCCATCCGTTCTGCAATATCAACCTGACGGATAACGTGGTGCAATTCGAGACGGAGCGCTATTGTGACAACCCACTGGTCATTCAGGGGCCGGGTGCGGGTCCTGAGGTCACCGCGGCCGGGATCTTTGCAGACCTGCTTCGCCTGGCCAATTACCTGAGTACGGGAGAGGGCTATGTCTGATGTTGTAACAGCTTTCGCGCCGGCCTCGATCGGCAATGTCGCGGTTGGTTTTGACATGCTGGGCCTGGCGCTGGCGGATGTGGGCGACCGTGTAGTGGCGCGGCGAACTGAAGATGCGGGCGTGATCGTCGATGAGGTTCGCGGTCTTGACGGTGAAAAGCACCCGTATCTGTCTACCAATGCCGATGAGAATACCGCGTCTATTGCGGCGCAGGCGTTGCTCGCCGAGCACGGCGGGGATATTGGCGTCGCCCTCAAGGTTTTGAAGGGCATCCCATTGCAGTCCGGGATGGGCAGCTCGGCGGCTTCCGCTGTGGCCGCGGTTGTTGCGGTCAATGCACTGCTCGACGAGCCGCTGCCTGTTGAGGCCTTGCTGCCTTACGCACTGGAAGGCGAGAAGTACGCGAGTGGCGGCTTGCATGCTGACAATGTGGCGCCGAGCCTGCTGGGTGGTCTCATTCTTTGTCCGCAGGTCTTGTTACCAAACGTCGTTCGCCTGCCGGTTCCGGACGGTGTCAGCGCCGTTCTGCTGCATCCCGATTTGCAGGTGAATACCGCGCAGGCGCGCCGTGGCCTCGCGAAGAGCTACAAGATGCAGCTATGGCTTGAACAGCAAGGCCTGCTGGCTGGCTTTGTCGCTGCCTGTGCGGCCAGCGACCTCGAGTTGATGCGAAAAACGCTGCGTGACGTAATCATCGAGCCGCAGCGCGCGGCGGCGGTGCCATGTTTCGACGCCGTCAAGGAAGCAGCGCGGCGCAGCGGTGTGCTGGGATGCAGCTTGTCAGGCAGCGGCCCAAGCCTGTTCGCGTTGTGTGCCACGAATGATGCCAGGAATACCGCCAGCGCCATGGAGCATGCCTGTCGCGCCCAGGGCATTGGCTGCCAGTCCTGGGTAAGCCCGATGAATGCGCCTGGCGCCAGCGTCGAGAATTAGCAATGCGCTATTTCAGCACCCGCGGATCCGGACCAGTCACGCTCGACGACGCGCTGACGAAGGGCATTGCTGATGATGGCGGTCTGTTTCTTCCCGAGCAGTTGCCGCTATTCAGCATTAGCGACTTTGATGCTGCCGAATCGCCGGCCAGTGTTGCCGAGATTTTGCTGCGGCCGTTCTTCGAAGGCTCCGGCCTGGTCGACGATCTGGCTGATATCCTCTCAGAGACGTTCAGCTTTCCAATACCGGTGACGCGTCTTCCTGCGGACGGGAAAAACGTATCGCTGCTGGAGCTTTATCATGGCCCGACCGCGGCGTTTAAGGACGTAGGTGCGGGTTTTCTTGCCGCCTGCCTGACGCGGCTGGAGGGCGACCCGGATGCGCCGCTGACGATACTCGTAGCGACGTCGGGTGATACCGGTGGCGCGGTTGCCGCTGCCTTTGATCAGCGCCCCGGCATGCGTGTCGTTGTGCTGTTTCCCGATGGTCGTGTGTCGGATCGGCAAGCGCACCAGCTGTGCTGCTGGAGTGATAACGTGCTATCGCTAAAGGTGCAGGGTTCTTTCGATGACTGCCAGGCGATGGTGAAGGCGGCGATGGCTGATACCGCTTTGTCGACGCAGCATCGTTTCAGCTCTGCGAACAGCATCAATATCGGGCGCCTGCTGCCGCAAAGCACGTATTACGCGGATGCCAGCCTTGCGCACATGCGACGCACCGGTCGTAAGCCCGCTTTCATAATCCCGACCGGCAACCTGGGCAATGCCTTCGCTTGTGTCATGGCGCGAGAGATGGGGTTGCCGATCGGAGCGATAATCATGGCGACCAATGCCAATCGTACGATCGCAGAGTTTTTCGACACACTGCAATGGCTGCCACGGGCCAGCCTGCAGACCCTGGCATCGGCCATGGATGTCGGCGACCCGAGCAACATGGAGAGACTACGGAAGCTGCTCGGTGAGGCTGATGTCTTGCGCGAGCAACTCGGCGTATTGTCGGTGAGCGATAAGGAAATCGAAGCTGCGATGCGGCAGGATTTTCTCGACTTCGGCTTTGCGACCTGCCCGCACACGGCGACTGCGACGCACACCTGGCGCCAGCTGGATGACGAACTGGCGGTTGCGCACGACTGGATACTCGTCGGAACCGCGCATCCGGCGAAGTTCGAGACCATTGTCGAGCCCATCATCGGCGAAACGGTGCCGTTGCCAGCAGAGCTTGAGGAGATCCTCGCGCGCCCTGCGAAGGCAATCAGCATCAACGCCGACCTGGATTCGCTTGCCTCCGCAATGGGCGGTCAATAGGATAGCGGCAGACCCCGCCATACCGATACCTATGCCTGACCTCTCCAATTTCGAGAACCCGCCCTGGCTTTTGCCGGCGCTCGCCGTACTGGCGCTGTTGGTTGTCTGGCTGATCTATCGCTACATTCGCGGCAGGAGCAATCCGTTGCAGCGCGCGTTTAATGCGATCAGCTTTGAACGTATTGAGGGTCTCGTTATTCCCAGCGCGGACGAGGGCGAGATACAAATCGACCAGCTACTACTGACGTCCAACGGTGTGCTTATCGTTGACATCAAGGACGTTCAGGGAACGGTTTTTGGCAGCGACAAGATGCAGGACTGGGCCGTGATCAGCAACGAGCGCCGCTACACGTTCTCGAATCCCCAGCCCATGCTGTTTGACCGCATCGCCGCCGTGCGCCAGATCGTACGCGAGGTACCGGTCGCCGGCCGTCTTGTGTTCCTCGACGGTGCCGAGTTCACCAAGGGTGTGCCGGGACTGGTTTGCACGCTGGACGAGCTGGTCGACGAGTTCGGCGAACCCGACAAGAACGCGGCCAAGTTCAAGATCGAGGCGTTCCGGCCGCACTGGGAGCTGATCAGGAAAGCGGCCCTCGGTGCCAAGGTTTGAGAGACCACGCACCGCAAGCGCAGCTAGGGTTTGTCCAGATCAAAGAATCGAATGGCGTTGCGCGTGGTGATTTCGGCGACATGCTCGATGCTCTGGCTACGTGCCTCCGCGACGGTCTCCAGCACATTGGGCAGAAAGCCGGGTTCATTGCGGCGCGACTTCGGGCGTGGCCGAATGTTACGCGGTAGCAGGTAGGGCGCGTCGGTCTCAATGAGGAGCCGGTCGTCGGGAATCACCGGGACGATATCGTGCAGGTGCTGGCCGCGGCGCTCGTCGCAAATCCACCCGGTAATCCCGATATACAGACCCATCGCCACGTATTCGTGCAGCGATTCGCCTTCGCCTGTAAAGCAGTGTGCGACGGCGCGTGACAGGCCTGGCAGAGATTCCTCGAGCACCTCGACGAAGTCGTCATGCGCGTCGCGCTGATGCAGGAACACAGGCAGCCCGCAATCTTTCGCGATACCGAGCTGCCGTCGAAAGGCCTCGAGTTGCGCCTCCCGCGGCGAGAAATTGCGAAAGTAGTCCAGTCCGCATTCGCCTATCGCGACCACAGCGTCCTTACCGGCGAAGTCACGAATCAACGCGTCGCTCTTGTCCGTGTAGTCGGAGGCATGGTGAGGATGAACTCCGGCCGTCGCAAACAGGACGCCGGGATGCGCTTCGGCGAGTTTCGCTGCGCGGACATTGCTGTCGTCGCTGCTGCCAGTGACAACGATTCGGCTAACGCCTGCATCGAAAGCGCGCTGCAGCACGGCGTCGCGGTCGTCGTCAAAGCTGTCGTGGGCCAGGTTGGCCCCGATATCAATCAGTGAATATTTCATTGCCACTCATTATCTTAATACTGACTCCAGATTTTAATACTGACCCCAGCGAAAGACCCTGGCGCCGATACCGATAAACACGGCGCTGAGCGCCGTCAACGCAAGCAGACTCGGTGCCACGTCGACCAGCGTAGCGCCATCGAGCATCACGGCGCGTGCGGAGGCAAGCACGTGGGTAAGCGGAAAAATATTTGCGAGGTTCTGCGCAAATTCGCCTGCGCCTTCAAGCGAAAACCAGACGCCCGACAACAGCATCATCGGCCAGTTGATCATGTTGAGCAGCCCACCGGCCAGCTCTTCGCTGGTGACTCGGGCCGAGATGACGAGGCCCAGCGAGACCATAGAAATTGCACCGACGAGCGCGACCAGGAAGAGCGTAAAGAAACTGCCTTCCATGCGCGTATCCAGGAACAGGTGTGTACCGGTATAGACGAACGCCGTAATGGTCATGATCAGTACCATGCGCGAGGCGACCTGAGCGGTTATGAACTCGAATGACGTGAGTGGCGTTGCGCTCAGACGTTTCAGGAAACCGTTCTTGCGATAACGTACGACGACGTAGCCAACACCAAACATGCAGCTGAACATCATGTTCATCCCGAGTATGCCGGGTAGCACCCAGTCGACGTAGCGAATCGCATCGCCTGCAATCTGCTCTTTTTTGATGTTCGGTGGCGCCGTCGCGCCGGCCTGCAGCAGCGCCAGTTCGACGAAGTGGCCCTTGGTCGAATCGGGATTGATCCAGTAGCGTGGCGCGTCACCGAATTCCACGAGCAGGTCGAGCTGGTGGCGGGAGACCTTTTTCAGCGCATCGTCCTTGTCCTGAATGGCGACGAATTTGATGTAGCGCATGCCGAGAAACGGGTGCTGCTCTGCGACGATGTCGTCACCGTCCTGCAAAACACCGACCGTATAGGCGTCACGATCGACGCCGAGCGCGAAGGACAATCCGAACATCAGCACGACTGGTAGCAACATATTCCATGCGAACGACGCGCGGTCGCGGAGGAATTCACGATTGCGTCCCTGGAAAATAGCGTAGATGCGTCCGAACATGGTCTCAGGCTCGCAGCGTATGGCCGGTCAGATCGAGAAACAGATCTTCGAGGTTGGGCTGCCGGATCTTGATGTGGTTGAGGTTCTGAACGTGCGGCGAGAGCAGCTGCAGGGCGGCACTGACATCCAAAGTGACCACCTCGACGATACCGAGGTTTTCATACACGGTGTGCTCTATATCGTCGAGCTCACTTGTGATGTCAGCAATAGGCAATTCGATAATCAGGCCTTGGTAGCGCTCGCGCAGCAGGGAGTCCGGTGAGCCCTGAGTCACGATCTTGCCGGCGTCCATAATGGCAATCTCGTCGCAGAGGACCTGCGCCTCGTCCATGTAATGGGTCGTCAGGACGATCGAAGCTCCCTGTCTCCGCAGATTTTGCACGAGGTCCCAGAAATTTCGACGGGCCTGTGGGTCGAGCCCGGTCGTCGGCTCATCCAGGAAGATAAGACGCGGCCGGTTGACCAGCGCGACGGCGAGTAACAGGCGCTGCCGCTGGCCGCCCGATAACTTGCGATTGTCACGGTCCATGAGGTCGCCGAGCGAGCATTGTTCGATGAGGTCGTCGAAATCGGCCTTGCGTTCGTAAAGTGACCGAAACATCTCAATGGTCTCGCGGACCGTAAGGAAGTCCTGCAGCGCCGTATTCTGGAACTGGATGCCTGCTTCCTGCCGGAATTTCGCCCCCACGGGTTCGCCGAAATAATAGACTTCGCCTGAGGTCGCGGGCGTTACACCCTCGATTATCTCGACCGTCGTCGTCTTACCAGCGCCGTTGGGTCCAAGCAGGCCAAAGCAGATTCCCTCGGGCATCGCGAAGCTCACCCCGTCAACGGCTCGAACGCCAGGGTATTGCTTGGTGAGATCGCGGGCTTCAAGGACGGTCGGCATTGGCGATAAGAGTACCGGACCTTTGTGCCCGCAACCAGCTTGCAACCAAATCGCTAATTGCGGTATCTAAACAGTAAGAACCGATACAGAGGATCCGAAAATGACCAGGTTTTTGACCAAGAACACCTTTACCGTTGGCCTGTTGATCATGCTGCTTTCCGTGCCGGCGCTGGGCGCCAGTGTGAACAAGAGCGTGAAGGTTGAGGCCGGGGCGGAGTCCGACGGTGCGTCAACCGTGAACGGCAGCGTTTCTGTCGGCGAAAACGCAATGGTGACTGGCGATGTCACGACAGTTAACGGCACGATACGCATCGACGACGGCGCGACTATCGAGGATGCCACAACAGTAAACGGATCTCTCAAATTGGGCGACGGCGTACAGAGTCGCAGCCTTAATACGGTGAATGGTTCGATCACGGTAGGCGAGCAGGGTGCAATAGACGGCGAGATTGACGCGGTCAACGGGCGGATCACCCTCGAGACTGGCACCACGGTGGAGGATGACGTTACTAATGTGAATGGCCAGATTGAGCTTACGGGCGCAGAGGTTGGCGGCAATGTCGAAACGGTGAACGGTGATGTGAGCCTCGAGGGCAAATCCGTTGTAAAAGGCGACTTGATCGTCAACAAGAACAGGGGCTGGGGCTGGGGTAATTCGAAAAAGCGCAAACCGCGCGTCGTTATCGGCCCTGGGTCACGCGTCGAGGGAAAGATTATTCTCAAACGCGAGGTCGAGCTCTTAATTAGCGACAGCGCGGAAGTCGGTGGCGTTGAGGGTGAAATGACGATGGATGACGCGGAGCGTTTCAGCGGCAAGCGGCCCTGACGCCAATCGCCGTCAATGACCCAAAATTAGTTACACAAGCGCCCGATTACATAAGCGCGATGCGGTAATCGTCCGCGGGAATCTAGTAGAATAGGCGCGGTGCAAGGCGCTGCGACCCAATTATCCCTGTTCTCGGCAGTCGACGAGCCCGACAGCGTGTCTGGCTTTTCCGTGCGTGAGAGTGGTCGGGCGCGACGCCTTTCGATCAAGGTGTTTCCTCGCGGGCGCGTCGAGGTTGTTGTCCCGAAACGCACGCGACCGGTGGTCGTGCGTGAAT
The DNA here is from genome assembly GCA_964440945.1 of uncultured Woeseiaceae bacterium. Classification (GTDB taxonomy): domain Bacteria; phylum Pseudomonadota; class Gammaproteobacteria; order Steroidobacterales; family Woeseiaceae; genus UBA1847. Next base: position 6,582 of record CAYTTZ010000054.1, on the reverse strand, counting down.
TCGTCGAAGCTCACCGCGACTGGATCAGCAAAGCGAGAGCCTCGTTTGCTGCTGAGCATCCGCCAGAGCCGTTCGCGCTGCCGCAGACGGTCCGCCTGAAGGGCATCGAACGACAATTCTCCGTGCGCTATGAACCCGAGGAAGCCGCTCGATCGGTGAGGTACCGAACGCAGGGCGACGCCGTTGTGCTAAGCGGGTGCACGCAGAATGAGACCCTCTGTGTGCAGGCGCTCAAACGGTGGCTGCTCAGCCTGGCGAAACGCGAGTACGCGCCACGACTGCGGTCATTGTCAGCGCTGACCGGAAACGCCTATAAGAAGATGCACGTGCGCGGCCAGCGTACCTGTTGGGGCAGCCACTCCAGCAATGGAACCATTTCATTGAATTATTGCCTCATGTTTCTGGATCCGGCGCATTTGCGTTACGTCATGATTCATGAGCTTTGCCATGCAAGGCACATGAATCACTCACGCCGTTTCTGGGGTCTTGTCGGGCAGTTCGAGTCCGAGTATCGTCGACTCGACAAAGACCTCAATAGCAGTTGGAAGCAGATACCGACCTGGGTCGGGATTTACTGAAACCTGGATAAGCAGGAACCTACGGGGAGCAACGACCAGTTTTGCCGATGTACCGCTTAATTCGCACGCTACTGATACTCGTGTTCGTCGCGAGCCAGTTGCTGGGCATGGCGCATGCCGCGACGCACGCCGGAAGCGATGCTGGCGAGTGTGCTCTCTGCGCAAGCTATGGCAATCCGTCGGCAGCGCCGCCGAGTTCCGGGTCGAGCCCGTTGCCTGTTTCGAACCACATCCCTGCCGCCGATTTTCTGCCGACGGCATCGTCGAGCTCCGACGTTCTCTGTAACCACCAACGCGACCCTCCGTCTCAGATCTAGTCAACTACGTTGCGGTCACGGCAGAAGCCCGTGATCGGTGTTAACCAGATCAATTGGGAGGGCGATTTCATGCGTACCCCGTTTAAAGTGGCCATCACGGTACTCGTTGCTGTTTGCTCCGGCGCCGTGCAGGCGCAGGAATCAGAAATCGAATTGCTGCGCGTAGCAGTTGAGGAATTGCGGTCCGACTACGAGGCCCGGATAGCCGAACTCGAGCAGAGGCTTGCTGTCGCCGAACAGAATGCCCTGCAGGCTGGTTATGCGGCCAGGCAGGTGGACACTGCAGAGCCCTCGAGCCTGTCGGGTGGCTCACGGTCATCTGCATTCAATCCCGCGATTGGAGTGATCTTCCAGGGCCAGGCATGGAACTTCAGCCAGGACCCTGACGCTTATGCGATCCAGGGCTTTCCATTCGGCGGAGAAGCAGGGCCGATCGATGAAGGGCTGGGACTCGGCGAAACCGAGTTGATATTCAACGCCAATGTCGACGACAAGTTCTCGGCCTACCTGACCGCGGCGCTGGCGCTGGAGGATGGAGAAGCGGTTGTCGAGATCGAGGAGGCCTGGGTTGAGGCGACGGCGTTGCCTGCAGGCCTTGGCGCGAAGTTCGGTCGCTTTTTTTCCGGCATTGGCTACCTGAACGAGAAACATGCGCACACCTGGGACTTTGCGGACCAACCGCTGCCTTACGAGGCGTTTCTTGGCGGCCAGTATCTCGACGATGGTGTGCAGTTTCGCTGGCTCGCGCCGTCCGACCTCTACATGGAGTTTGGCGGTGAATGGCTGCGCGGCGATCGCTATCCCACGGCGGGCGCGGCAAAGTCAGGCTTCGGCAGCTACACGCTGTTTGCGAAGTTCGGTGGCGATGTCGGTACCGACAGCAGCTGGCTCGCCGGGTTGTCTTACCTCGACGGTACGGCCGTTAGCCGTCCGTCCGGCGACGAAGATGACCCGTTGCTGTTCACTGGCGACTCGACTCTGACAGCAGCGGAATTCGTCTGGAAATGGGCACCGGATGGCAACTGGAAGCAGAAAAACCTGGTTGTCCAGGCTGAGTACTTCTGGCGCGATGAAAGTGGCGACTATGTACTACCGGGCGGTACGCCGCTGCTTTACGACGCAGGACAGGCAGGCTGGTACGCGCAGGCTGTGTATCAGCCGATACCCAGGTGGCGCCTGGGCGGCAGAATCGACGGACTGTCAGCGGATAGTCCCGGACCGTTGTTTGACGGTACGGAGCTTGCCGCGCCGGGCAGCGACCCGCGGCGCTACACCATCATGAGCGACTGGTCCAACAGCGAATTCAGCCGGCTGCGTCTGCAGTTCACGCGAGACGAAGCCGGACCGTCTGACGACACCCAGTGGGGCGTGCAGTACATCCACAGCATCGGCGCGCATGGCGCGCACACTTTCTAGGGGCCATTGTCATGAAAAGAATGATGCTCGTCCTGCTGTTGGCCGTGTCTCCGCACGTGGCCAGCGCCAAGCTCAACGTCTTTGCCTGTGAACCGGAATGGGCCGCACTGGCGACGGAGATCGGTGGGTCGCTCGTCGAGACGTATGGCGCAACAACAGCGCTGCAGGATCCGCATTACATCCAGGCGCGACCAAGCCTGATTGCGAAGGTCCGGCAGGCCGACCTGGTCATTTGCAGTGGTGCCGAACTTGAGATCGGCTGGTTGCCGGCGCTATTGCAAAAAGCGAATAACCGCAGAGTGATGCCGGGAAACCCGGGCTATATGGAGGCGAGCAACTACGTGCTGCGACTCGATGCAACGGTCAGCGTCGATCGTGCCGGAGGTGATATCCATCCTCTGGGAAATCCGCACATCCAGACGAATCCGCATAACATCGAGGCCGTCGCCAGGGTCCTCAGTGAGCGGCTAGTCGCGCTGGACCCCGACAATGCAGCGGCGTATCAAGGGGGTCTCGCCGACTTCCTGAAGCGGTGGGACGCCGCGGTTACGATATGGGAGGCGCGTGCGAAACCGCTGCGCGGCGCGCGATCGATTACGCATCACAAGTCCTGGGTCTACCTGGAACGCTGGCTGGGCATCGAGGAAGCGGCCAATCTCGAGGCAATCCCTGGATTGCCGCCGACCGCGACACATCTTTCCCGACTCACTTCGCAGTTCAAAGAAGGCGGCGCCGACTTCATTATTCGCTCCCCGTATCAGGACGCCAGGCCTTCCGAGTGGCTATCAGATCGTATTGGCGTTGCAGCCATCGTCCTGCCGCTGACGGTCGGTGGTACTGATGCGGCACAGGACCTATTCTCCCTGTTCGATGACATCATTGAACGGCTGTTGAGCGCCAAAGGCCATGACTGACTTCATTGACTGGACCATCGTCGGACCCGCGCTGGTAGCCGGGCTTATCGTGTTAAGCACCCACGTACCCCTGGGCCAGGAGGTGCTTAAACGTGGCATCATTTTCATCGATCTTGCGATCGCCCAGGTGGCCGGCCTCGGTGTCATTGCCGCGCATGCGATGGACTGGGATCCGGAAGGCGCGCAGGTGCAGTTTGCCGCGGTGAGCGCGGCGCTCGCTGTGGCAATGGGGCTGCACTTCACCGAGAAACGCTGGCCGAAGATCCAGGAGCCGTTGATCGGCATCGTGTTCATTCTCGCAGCTACGGGCGGCATCTTGTTACTGGCCGGCAATCCGCACGGCAGTGAGCATCTTAAGGAGCTGCTCGTCGGCCAGATTCTTTGGCAAACCTGGTCGTCATTGCTGCCGATTGCCGTGCTGTACCTTGTCGTGCTGTTCGTCTGGTTTGCGTTGTCTCCGCGCTCTGACGCGCTGGTGTTCTACCTGGTGTTTGCGATCTCGGTTACGGCATCCGTACAGATCGTGGGGATTTACCTGGTGTTCGCGAGCCTGATCATTCCTGCGTTGGCGACAACCGGGATCAAGCGCGGTAACCGGCTGTTTGCCGGCTACGTCATTGGCGCCGTGTCCTACTTCATCGGGATTGCCCTGTCCGTATTGCTGGATCTTCCCACGGGTGCAGTCATCGTCTGGAGTATGGCGGCCGTCGCGCTATTGGCCGGCGCCGTGATTTCCGACAAACGTGCGGCCGGCTAACCCTCGTCGAGCAATTGCCGCAGGTTGATTACCGCTGCATTGGCCCGCGCCAGGTAGTTCGCCATGACCAGGGAATGATTGGCAAACAGGCCATAGCCACCACCGTTAAGGACCAGCGGCGAACGGAGCGGGTCGAGACTGGCCTCGAGCTCGCGAACGATCTGCCGGACGCTGACTTCGGCGTTCTTGTCGGCCAGCACATGGGCGAAATCAAACTCGGCCGCGCGGAAGAAATGTACCAGCGCCCAAGCCGTGCCGCGCGCTTCGAAGAAGATATCATCGATTTCAAACCATGACGTACGCACGTTGACGGTATCCGGCTGTGCGCCGGCCGCTTCAGCAGCCGGCTCGCCAGCGAGGTTTTCGTTGATGCGGTCGGTGGCAACGCTATCGCCAAGTCTGCGGGTCAGACTGCCGAGCCGTTTCTCGACTTGTGAGAGCCATTCCCGGAGGTTGTCGGCACGCGCATAAAACTGTGTGTCGCGGTCGCCTGCTTCGAGCCGATCGCGATACTTCACGAAGCCCTTGATTGCATCGCGGTACTCGGATTCAGTCGCCGGCAGGATCCATGAGTCGTTGTCGAAAAAGAACCGAGGCTCGGAGGCCGCGACGTCTTCGTCTTCCTTCGATTGCGACTGACTGCGGCTGTAGTCGTTACGAATGACGCGGGCGAGATCACGCACCTGTTGCAGGACCCCGTATTCCCAGCTCGGAATATTGTCGAGGAAAATATTGGGCAATATCTTGTCGTTGGTTAGATAGCCACCCGGCTTGTCCAGCAACGTATCGGCAACGCGAACCAGCGTGTCTGTCGTCGAAAAGCCCACCACCGCAGACTCGGGATCTGCGGCCCTGTTCACCCAGAAGATGTCCGGTTCGCGCGAGAACCAGAAGCCGAGTACAAAATTGATGAGCAGGAAAACGACCAGCGCCAAGGCGCCGATGCGTGTCCATTTGCGGGTTGCCAGGATGTTCTTGGCCGATCGTTCCATTGAATGACTCCGTCGCTTTTTTCGAAGATCAGGCGGCCAGTAATTCTAGCAGCTTTGGCAGCGCTACTCCGGCGTTCGCCGCAATGCTGAAATCGTAGGACGCTGCCCGCATCGTGGGTTCGGGATTAATTTCGGCGACTATCGCACCGTTTTCACGAGCAATGTCGGCAATCCCGGCGGCAGGGTAGACCAGGGAGGACGTTCCAATGGACAGGAAGACGTTGCAATCGGCCGCTGCGGCGAAAGATTCGTTGAGCGCGACGTCCGGTATGGCCTCGCCGAACCAGACAACGCCTGGACGCAGATTGGCGCCGCAGCGCGGGCAGGTGGGCACATCGGGCTCTCCGTGTTGCTGAGAAGAGGAGCTATCGATGATGCAACCCTCGGCATGGCATCGATCATCGAAGAGATTGCCATGAAATTCGATAACGTCGGTATTTCCGGCCCGTTGATGCAGTCCGTCAACATTCTGCGTGACGAGCGTCAAACGCGGTACCAGCCCGGCAAGTTGCGCCAACGCGAGATGGCCCGGATTGGGCTTGGCCTTTGCGACCAGTTCACGCCGCCAGCGATACCACTGCCAGATTAGCGTTGGGTTTTCCTCGAAAGCCTCGGGGGTAGCGAGCTGCAACGGATCGTATTGGGCCCAGAGTCCCTCTTGCGCGTCGCGGAATGTAGGCACGCCGCTTTCAGCGGATATGCCCGCTCCGGTCAGAACACAGACGTGCCGCGCATCCCGGAGCGCGCTGGTGAGCGCACCCGGGATGTCGACACGATCGGTCACGCGGCCAGTTGTCGCAGGACGTAGTGCAGGATGCCGCCGTTCTCGTAGTAATCACGTTCTTTCGGCGTGTCGATTCGAACCTGCGCTTCGAACGTGATCGCTTTGCCCGAGGCGGGCGTGGCGGTTACCGTGACGGTCTTGGCGCTGGCATCCGTCTGTCCCTTAATGTCGAAGACCTCTTTGCCAGTGAGGCCCAGAGATTCGGCGTCCTGGCCGTCCAGGAACTGCAACGGCAGTACGCCCATGCCGATCAGGTTCGAGCGGTGAATTCGCTCGAAGCTCTTGGCGATGACGGCTTGGACGCCGAGCAGTAAGGTGCCCTTTGCAGCCCAGTCGCGTGACGAGCCCGTACCGTACTCACTGCCGGCGAGGACAATCAGCGGCGTGCTTTCTTCGTTGTAGCGATTGGCGGCGTCGAAGATCGACATCTGATCGCCGCTGGGCTGGTGGCAGGTCCAGCCACCCTCGGTGCCGGGCGCCAGTTGGTTGCGCAGGCGAATATTAGCGAAGGTGCCGCGCATCATGACCTCATGGTTGCCGCGCCGTGATCCGTAGGAGTTGAAGTCAGAGGGTTTGACGCCTTGCGCCTTGAGGTACTCGGCAGCAGGGCTGTCGGCCGCAATGCCGCCGGCTGGTGAGATGTGATCGGTCGTTACGGAATCGCCAAGCAGCGCCAGTGCACGGGCGCCTTCAATATTGCTTACAGCATCCGGGCTCTTACCCATGCCCTCGAAATACGGCGGGTTCTTCACATAGGTCGACGCTGCATCCCAGGTGTAAATCTCGCCCGTCGGGGAATCGATACTTTTCCAGTTGGCGTCACC
>CAYTTZ010000053.1:0-16027 GCA_964440945.1 uncultured Woeseiaceae bacterium | reverse complement strand
GAACTGTCCCAACAGGATAGAAAACACTTTTCGAGGTCGGGTAGGTGCAAGAAGGTTTGGCCCCCAGATCCTCGAACGCTTTGAAACCTCGGCGGTATCAAGCCCACGATCACGGTCGACGAAGAGCGCCTGCAAGACCGCATCCGAACTGCACGCCCAGGCAGCCAGTCGCTCACCGCCGGTCGGGTTGTCAGGCGCTGCTATCCTGGTTCGCATAGCAACGGGATCCCGGCCTCTGCATACCATCCGACGATGCTGTCCCAGATCTGCTCGGCCGTCTCCGCGTACCAATAGAGACTCGAGTCATCAGTGTCGATCAGCCCGCGCGTTCTCAGAAACTCCAGGTCCAGGGCACGCTGCCAGAACTCTCGGCCAACAAGCACGACAGGTAGCGGATCGATCTTCCGACACTGCACCAGGTTCAAGGTCTCGAACAGTTCATCCATCGTGCCGAAACCACCCGGAAACACGACGAGCGCCCTGGCACGCAACAGGAAATGCAGTTTACGAATCGCGAAGTACTGAAAGTCGAAGCTGAGTTCCTCAGTAATGTAAGGATTCGGCGCCTGCTCATGCGGCAGGTGGATATTCAGGCCGATGCTCTTTGCCCCAACTTCGCTGGCGCCGCGATTCGCCGCCTCCATGATTCCCGGGCCTCCGCCTGTCATCAACGTCAGGCCGCAGTCATCCGGACCTTGCCCGGATCGGCCAACGATCGCGCCGAACTCCCTGGCAATCCGATAGTAGTTCGGGGGGCCGTTTTCACTTGCTTGGCCGGATTCGAGAATCCGCGTGCCGCCAAAGACAACAATCGTCTGCTGAATGCCGTGCTTTCGCATGACCAACTCGGCCTGCAAATAGCCCGTGGCCAGACGCTCTGCACGATCGAGGGCATCGGCCGGAATATCCTGTCCGGCTAACTCGGGGAGTTTGAGTTCGATAGTCGTGGCCTTCGTTCCTAGATGTGAATTTTCTGCCCCCTTTCGGGAATAAAGACCGGTGCGTTGTTATCGGCGCGCATCTTCTTCGCAAGTGCTTGCTGTGCATCGGCCTCGCCGTGGATCAGGTAAACCGGCGGGTGATTCTGGAATGCCTCGTACCATGCAATGAGATCAGCCTGGTCGCCGTGCGCCGAGAGCCCGCCAATGGTGTGCACCTGACAACGCACCCGGATTTCCTCGCCGAAGAGCTTGATGGTATCGGCGCCGTCGACAAGGCGTCGGCCCAGCGTGCCGTAGGCCTGAAAACCGACGATCACAAGGTGACACTCGGGCCGCCAGGCGTTGTTCTTGAGATGATGCAGAATGCGGCCACCGCTGCACATGCCGCTGCCGGCAATAATGATGGCGCCGGACTCGATCTCGTTGATGCGTATTGACTCGTCCGAGCTCAGCGTCTGGTGGAAATTTGGCAGCTCGGGCAGGTTCGAATCCGGACCAAACAGTTTCACACCGTACAAATGGCGAAACTTGCTGTAGGCCGCGGTTGCCGCGATCGCCATCGGGCTATCGAGATAAATCTGCCAGTCATCAAGATGCCAGCGATCGTAATTTTCCGCCATCAGGTAGAGCAGATCCTGCGTACGGCCCACCGTAAACGCCGGAATCATAATATTGCCGCGCGCTGCCTTCGCCGCCTCGAACACGGCCGTCAGTTCGTCCATGGTGTCGTCGAACCGGCGGTGCAATCGGTCGCCGTAGGTGCTTTCGAGCAGCACGGCGTCCGCGTACGGAAGAACCGCGGGGGAATCCATGACCGGGGCGTCCCGATAACCCAGGTCACCGCTGAATGCGAGTGTGCGACTGCCCGTATCGTCCGTGTAAGTCAGCTCGACGATTGCTGAGCCGAGGATATGGCCGGCGTCGAAGTAGCGTAGCGTCAATCCGGGCACGACGGCCAGTTCGTCACCATAGGCGATACCCCTCAAGAGCTTAAGGGCTTCTTCAGCGTCTTCCAGCGTGTACAGCGGCTTGATTAGTGACTTTCCCTTGCGCTGGCGTTTCCTGTTCTTCCACTCCGCCTCCTTCTCATTGAGGTAGCCGGAATCGGGCCACATGATTTCGCAGAGTGCCTTGGTCGCATTTTGTACATAGACGGGGCCGCGGTAGCCGCGCTTGGCCAGCAGCGGCACGCGACCCGAATGGTCGATATGCGCATGACTCAGGACGACAGCGTCAATGGTGTCCACCGGGACCGGAAAAGGATCGCCGTTTCGCTGTTCGTTCTCTTCGCCGCCCTGAATGAGCCCGCACTCGAGCAGAACCGTGTGAGGTCCCGCCTGGATGACGTACAAAGACCCGGTTACTTCGCCGGTTGCACCAAAGAATGTTAGGTCAAATGCCATCGAACGCCTCCCCGGCCTTCGTCGTAAAGGCCTTAGAAATCCACGGTCATCTCAGCCGCCCTGTTCATTGTTTGGGCGCGATGAATGGCTGTCTATCAGGAAAAGGTGCCGGGCTTTGTGGTCACCCCGTATTTGCCTGCACCCAGCGAACGATATCGGCCGCGCCCATAGCGCCGGGCTGCCGGGCAACTTCCCTGCCATTCTTGAACACGGCGAGCGTCGGGATGCTCTGGATACGAAACTTTTGAGCGATATCCTGCGCGGCGTCCGTGTTCAGCTTGGCGAGCCTCACCCCGGGTTCTAGCTCCGCTGCTGCCTGTGCAAATGCCGGCGCCATCATCTTGCACGGACCGCACCACGGCGCCCAGAAATCGACGACAACGGGGATATCGTTGCGGCCAACGTGCTTATCGAAAGTGCCGCTATCAAGCTCGACGGGATGCGCGTTAAACAGCTGTCTACCGCAGCGCCCGCATTTCGGGGCTTCTGCAAGGCGCGCCAACGGTATGCGGTTAACGGCGCTGCAATCGGGGCATACGATGTGTTTTAAATCAGTCACGTTGATAGCGTCTCGTGTGGAAATCGTAAGGCAGATATTGTTGCTCGCGAGCCGGAGTTCAAGATCTCTCGAGCATCTCGAGCCGGTGCAGGCGCTCACGCATCGATTCGATTTCCTCGATCAGGTCCAGCGCGAGCGCGACACCGGCCAGGTTGACCCTGAGGTCGTCGTGAAGACGACTCGCCGTGCGCGCCCGTTTCAGACTCAATCCCGAAAAACGCCAGTGAACCGGCTTGCGCCCAGCCGGCTCCAGGACGCCCTCCTCGACCAGCTCGATTAGCCACTCGGTAGACGTCGCGCAGGCATGGCTGAGCTCGCTCAGCGATAACTCGGCACTCTCTTCCACGATGACGCCTGTCAGTATTTGTTTTGTCATCAGCTCTACACTCCCAGATTGCTGCGTGGGTCATAGGACAGGTCGCGCTGCATTGTTTCATACAGCTGCCGTGCGGAATCGCTGTCTGCGGGCGGCAGCGTGATAACCAACTCGACAAAAAGATCACCGGGCGGCTCCCCTGGAATGCCACGTTTCTTAAGGCGAAGCTTGCGAGGACGCTCCGTGCCAGCCGGTATCTTCAGGTCCACGGGCCCTGCGGGCGTCGGCACCTTCACCGTAGCTCCAAGCGCTGCTTCCCACGGCGCGACGGGCAGCTCGAGATAAACATCCCGGCCTTCAACTCTGAACAGACGGTGGGCCTTGAATTCGATTTCGAGATACAGGTCGCCGGCCTGACCTTTACCCATTCCCGGCGAACCCTGTCCGGCAAGGCGAATGCGCTGACCCTGTTTCACTCCTTTCGGAACCTTCACATTCAGCGTGCGCTGCCGGGTAATTACGTGGCCGGACTGATCCAGTTCGGGCGCGCTCAGCGAGATGCTGCGCGATGCGCCGCTGTAGGCATCTTCGAGATTGATCAGCACTTTGGCATGGTGGTCTTCGCCGTGCGCATGCATGCCGGCCTGCCGAGCGCCCATTGCCGACTGGAAATCCTGACCGAACAGCGAATCGAAAAAGTCGCTGTGTGCCGATGCGTCACCATCGCGAAAACCGCCGCTAAACTCGAAACCGGTCCCCCAGTCAGGCGGCGGCCTGAACTCCTGACCCGCCTGCCAATCTGGGCCGAGCTGGTCATACGCGGCCCGTTTCTCGGGATCCTTAAGTACCGCGTTGGCTTCACCGAGATCCTTGAAGCGCGCTTCCGCGTCCGCTTCCTTACTGACATCGGGATGGTACTTGCGCGCGAGCTTTCGATACGCCCGCTTGACCTCGTCCTGGCTGGCGTCTCGCTCGATGCCCATGATGTCGTAGTAGTCTTTGTAGTCCATGCCCCGCCCCAGCGCGTGCTTCAATAACCACGATCTTGGCACACATCGATGAAGTAACGTTCTTGAATCGATGTGGGGGCAAGCCCCGCCTATTCAACAGCATGCAGTCACTCGCCGTCGCCCGAAAAGCAGAAAGACCCGGCACATGACGGTTGTAAGAATCCGCGGGGTGGCGGCCATTACGCATAGTGACCGACGGGCCATAGTGCTGATCAGGAAAGGTATTTTTTTATTTTTAGACTGGTTCTTGCGTATTATCGAGCCAACCTTTTTTTCCTGTATCTCCGGAATCCAGACACATGAGCACAATACTCGGCGTAGACGTTGGCGGCACCGGCATCAAGGCAGCACTGGTCGATACAGTCACAGGAACACTGGCGAGCGACCGGCATCGCATTGAGACGCCGGTTGTTTCAACACCTGACAACGTCTCGAGCGCGCTCAAGCAGCTGGTAGATGAGTTCGACTACTCGGGTGTGGTTGGCTGCTGCTTCCCGTCGGTCATCGTCGATGGCGTGGCCCGCACAGCGGGCAACATTGACAAGTCGTGGCGAGGCACAAGAGCTGACCTTGCATTTGCCGGGGCAACCGGACATCCGTTCGTTGTGTTGAACGACGCGGACGCCGCCGGTATCGCTGAAATGAAGTTCGGCGCCGGTATCGGACTCCAGGGTATGGTGATCATCATTACCATCGGCACCGGGCTCGGCTCCGGCGTTTTCTACGACGGCAAGCTCATTCCAAACACCGAGCTGGGGCATATGCCGGGCAAGGACGGCAAGTCGATCGAGACCTACGCCGGCAATCGTGCAAGAAAACTCAACGATCTGTCCTGGGATGAATGGGGAGCGCGGTTCAACTACTTCCTGGAACGCGTCGACCGCGTAATGACACCCGACCATTACATTCTCGGCGGCGGCGCAAGCAAGAAGTTTGAGCGGTTCAAACACGCGCTGACAGTGCCGACACCGATACACGTTGCAAAGCACCTGAACGAAGCCGGCATTATCGGCGCTGCGGTTGCAGCCATGTCATTGGAGTAGACGCTGCTCCACGCTGTGCTGGCTCGCTTGTCCCTGGACTGCGATGGCCGACTCTGCCGAGTGCCGCGCCAGGACCACGCCCTCTTTTATCGCAATGACATCACCCTCGACGAGCGGCTCCCAGGGCTCGTCGGTCAGCGGTACGCTGGCGACCAGCGTTAATTCCTGCGCGATAGGGGCCATGATGACACCCGACTGGCGAAGGTCGATCGCCTGTTGGTTGCCTGATCGCATCAGCAAGTGCAAGCCGGGCGGCCGTTCCTCACCGTCGTCATGCTTACGCCGGTGCGAATGTACAAACAGCGTATCGCCGTCGGTATAGACAAAATTCAGCGCGCCTAGAGGCCGAAACGATGCGGCGAACTCGCGCACAATCTCGAGACGAGATTCGACCGATGGCAGTCTGCCGTTGGCTGCCGCCCAGACCGCCTCGAATCGCTCAAGCAAACAGCAGAATGCAAATTCCGAGTCAGTCTCGCCTATCGGTGTAAAACGCGATGTCTCAAGAGCGCATTGAGTGCGGATATCCGGCAAATTGCCGTTATGAGCAAAGACATGCGCCCGCCCGCCGAGTTCGCGCTGAAAAGGCTGCGTGTTACGCAGCGCCGGCGTGCCCTGCGTGGCCAGTCGAATATGCGACAGAACGAGCTTGCTTGGTGGCCCGTTTCGCTCCATGAAGTGAACGAGCCCGCTCTCCGCGGCGGGGCTCGATTCTCGAAGCAGGAATGCATCGCGCCCTTCGAAATAGGCTACACCCCAGCCGTCCTTGTGCGGGCCATCGTGCCCACCACGACGTGCAAGGGTCTCGAGAGAAAACCCCACGGACGTCGGATACCGACTCGACATTGCAAATAGTTCACACAACGCGAAGCCCTGCCAGTTAGTCTGAAATGAGACATAATGATAGCAGCGGGCTGACAGGCGGTTCTCGCGACCGGTTCACGATATTTGGAGGCTGGCGATCCCCCGCCGTAAGTGGTATCAATTGTCTGTCAGCCGAAATCCAACCGGCGAGATTATCCGGGCTGACGGCGTGAAAACCTCGCCTGGTGGACTCCTCATCTGCCGTCGTCACCAGGGGTCTCCCTCTCGCCGTAGCCAACCGGGAAAAAATAGTGGAACAGTTATCCGGACTCGATGCGTCGTTTCTTTACCTGGAAACGGGCAACATGCCCATGCATATTGGCAGTCTCGCCATCTACGATCAGTCGACTGCCCCGGGTGGCGCTGTAACGTTCAAGGACATCCTGAGGTTCTTCGAGAAGCGCCTGCACAAGGCGCGCGCATTTCGGCAGCGCCTGGTCTCCGTGCCCATGAGCCTGGACTACCCCTACTGGATCGAGGACCCGGATTTCGATCTCGAGTTTCACGTCCGGCACATCGCGCTGCCCAAACCCGGCGACTGGCGGCAGCTGTGCATCCAGACGGCACGTCTGCACGCGAGGCCGCTGGACACCAGTCGACCGTTGTGGGAAGCCTATGTCATCGAGGGTCTCGACAACGTGGTCGGGGTGCCCGAAGGCAGCTTTGCACTGGTGACGAAACTCCACCACGCTGCAATCGACGGTGTGTCCGGCGCAGAGATCGGCGCGGCCATCCACGATGCGTCGCCCGAAGATACCGTGGAGCCGCCAGGGAACGACTGGAGCCCGGAACGTGTCCCTACCGCCATGGAGTTGCTCGGCCGGACGGCTGTAACGACAGCAAAGAAACCGTTTGAATTTGTTTCGCTGGTAGGACGCAACGCATCGACGGCATGGCGATTCGGTCGCGGGCTGCTCAACAAGGAACTGCATCTCACGACGAACGTGCCGCGTACGCGTTTCAATGGCAACGTCTCGCCGCACCGTGTCTTCGATGGCCGCAGTTTCTCGCTGGACGAAATCCGCGCGATCAAGAGCCGCATCGATGGGGCAACCGTCAACGACGTAATGGTCAGCGTCTGTGGCGGCGCGCTGCGACATTACCTGGAGTCCAAAGGCGAATTGCCGGAAGAATCGCTGGTCGCGATGGCGCCGGTTTCCGTCCGCCCGGAAGGCATGCGCAAAGCCGCCGGTAACATGGTATCGACGATGAGCCTGCCCATTCGCAGTGACGTTGCGGACCCTCTGGACCGTTTGCGCGCCGTGCACGGCGAGAGCGAGGAGGCCAAAAAGCTGACGCGCACCCTGGGCGCCTCGCTTGGGACCGAACTTGCGCATTTTTTGCCATCAACGACGACCGGCCTTCTTGCGAGCGCCTACGGCCGCTATGGTCTGGCGAAACGTCTACCGCCGGTCTTTAATACCGTGGTTACCAACGTCCCCGGTCCGAACTTCCCGTTGTATTCGATGGGCTCGCGGATGGTTGCCAATTTCGGGCTCGGGCCGATTACGCACGGAATCGGTCTTTTTCAGCCGGTGATCGGTTACAACGGACAGATTACGGTCAGCGCGATTTCATGTCGCGAAATGATGCCGGACCCAGGGTTTTACTGCGACTGCCTCTCAGAGGCTTTCGAAGACCTCAGGAAAGCAGCAAAGACCCCTGCCGGGAAAAGCAAGACAAAGCGCCCAAAGAAGGTTCGCGCAAAAGCCAAAGCGCCGAAGCGGGCTTCGCGTGCCAAAAGCGCCGCCCGGAAGAAGGTGGGCAAGAGTAGCTGAGGCACATGAGGCGCATCGGGGCCTGCACCATTGGCGCAGCAGCCGCGGCCACGAGAAAAGACCCGCCGAGCTCACAGACCAGGCCCGGCGTGAAGAATGAATTGCATCGACTCCTGTCAGCGGCTTAGCAGTACCGCAGCCACCAGCAACACGATCACGAGCGCCTGCAGCGCAACGCGCTCCCACATGAATTTCTCAGCATGCTCACGGTCGTATTCACCCCCGTGCGCCATGGACCGAAGCCCCATAGCCAGCACGACAACGGTGGCGACAAGTGCCGCAATGATCAGTATCGAAACCGTCCCCATTTCCTCCTCCTTTGCCCGGCGCGGCGGACAGCGCCGGTAACCTTTATCTAGCATCAATCCAGGGATGGGCACAATTGAGGTAATTACAGAGGCGGCCTGCAGAAAGCGAATTTCCGCTCAAACGGGAAGGGAACCAGGCGTTGAGAATTTTCAGCGCATGAGTAGCGCGCCCCCGGCTCTGCTAAAATTACGAGCCTATGCTGCATCGATCATCGCTCACGCCGAGTTTGCTGGTAATAATCTTGTTGCTCGGGCAGGCGGCCGCCGACGAACGTCAGCCAGCCAGCAATAACTGCGTACAGTGCCATGCCGCCGAGCAGACCGGATTCAACGCGGTACACACTTTCGCAGCGTCTGCCTGTGTCGCCTGTCACGCGGGTAACGCCAACGGTCAGACCGAGCCAACTGCGCACGCAGGGCTGATAGCCTTTCCTGGAAACCTCGCCAATGCCGCGCGCGCATGCGGCGCCTGTCATGCTGAGCGCGTATTCGGCGTGACCAACAACATGATGCATACGGGCCACGGTATCGTTGCCATTACGCGCCATGCGCTCGATGATGAGGCCAGCGACGGCCACGGCGCGAGCTTCCAGTCCCTGGGCCACGGCGTCGCTGATTCCATGCTGCGAAAGCAATGCGCAAGCTGCCATATCGGTCAGCCGAAAACGAAACATGCCCTCGACGTGACGTTCGATCGCGGCGGCGGCTGCCTCGCCTGTCATATCAACGACTACCCGGAGCAGGGGCACCCGACATTGACGACTCGCGTAGAGGATGGCCGCTGCTTTGGCTGCCACTCTCGATCGGGCCGTATTTCACTGAGTTATACCGGGCTTGCAGAAGTGGATGCGCCCATCGATGCGGCCTCCCCGTCGCGGCTAAAACTCGCTGACGGCCGCTCGGTCGAGCGTCTGCCTGCCGACGCCCACTACCTGGCGGGCATGAGCTGTGTTGACTGTCACACCAGTGTCGGTCTGATGGGAGATGCCGGCACTGCCGGACATCAACGGCAGGCCGTCGACATCCAATGCACGGATTGTCATGACAACGAGAATTCTCGGGTCACGCGTGCTGGCTGGCCATCGTTGCTAAGCAGCATGAAACAACACGTGCCTTTCGACGCGAATACTGAAACCCGCTTTCTGACGACAGCAGCGAACGGCACGCCGTTGTGGCAAATAGAATTGCGTGAAGACGGCGCCCTGCTCCACACCAAGATTACGAATCGGCAGCTGCGCGTTCCGCGACTCAACACGGAGACGCCCGGACACGATCAACAGCATGAGCGTCTAACCTGCGCGGCCTGTCACAGCCAATGGGCACCGCAATGTTTCGGCTGCCACATGGAATACGAGCCGGGCGGCGAACAGTGGGACCATGTCGAAAAACGAAGTACCGCGGGTCGCTGGACGGACGAACGCTGGGGTGTCGACAATACGTTGCCCGCGCTTGGCGTTAATGACGTCGAAAAAATCGAGCCGTTCGTCCCTGGAATGATAATGACCGTTACTCATCCATCATTTGAGAAGACGAAATTCGTGCGTCAGTTCGCACCACTATCACCACATACAACCGGAAAATCGAGATCGTGTGAATCTTGCCATCGCTCCAGCGAAGCGCTTGGACTCGGCCAGGGAACGTTCATCGAGAACGACGGCAGTTTGTTGTTCGTGCCAAAGCATGAATTTCGCGAAGACGGCCTGCCCGCCGATGCCTGGACCAACAGCGACAACTCGCTCGGCGGCCAAACACCGATTTCCGGTCAGCGACCTTTCAACCCCGCAGAGATGAAGACGATCCGCGGTGCTGATGTTCCGGTCATCGAGTCCGGCGCTCAGAAGTAATCTTCAGCAGGATTCGTCGCCCTGTGGGGGCAGCGGTTCGGAATCGTCTGACTGTTCCTCCCTAAAAACCGGCGGAACGAACGGCGCATTGTCTTCGCTACGTTTTGCCCCACCCTCTCCGCGATCACCAACAAAATAGCAGCTGAAAGCACGCTGCGCTGAGACCTGCGGGCTTTCGCCATCAAGTTCTTCAGTTGAAATATCCGGATTCAGTATGCGTTCGTGCCAGGCGTTGAAGCCACCCGTCAACAGATGAGCATCAATACCCGACAATCGCAGCATTACCGTCGCTTTCGCTGCGTTCTCTGAACCGTTTGAGTACACGATTACCATTCGATCTGTCGGCAGGCCACTGAGCACATCGGCTGAGACCAGTTGCGTGATCGAAATATTTTCCGCCTCTCCTATACGGCCCTTGTCAAAGTCCTCGGCGCTACGCACGTCAATGAGTCTGAAATCGCCTCGCCCCTCGATCAGCCAGCCGGCCAGTTCCTCGACGCTTACACGATCGTCCTGCCGTGCCGCCGCGTGTGCAACGTCTGCGAGTAAAGCCTCTGAACTGTCGGACGGACTGCAAGCGGCCATCGATACGGCTGATAGAAACAGGAATGTCGACCCCAGGTTTTTTCCTAACAAGCTTCTAACCTCTATTAGTGCTTTCATGGCAAAACTCATTCTGATCTGTGCAATCGCTGCAACAATTCAGAGCTGTATTGTGTTGAATAGTTGGTCCACGTGCTTTCCTGGCCGGCATCCAGCACAACCTGCCGTAACGCATACCCACCTATCAACACCAACACGGGTGCCAGCATGGCAAGCGACTTGCTGACGCTCGATAATTCCAGTATCTCGAGCACTAAGGGTATCAATAAACCAATGCCGACGAACAATACCCAGAATTGGTACGTATAGGGGCCTCCCAGAATACTCTGTAACGCATCGATGTGCTGGCCCGAGCCTGACGCCAGGCTGATCAGGGACAGCGCGACCAATCCGATCTCGGCCGCAATCAATACCACGTCTATCCAGGTAAACAGTTCTTTCTCGCTACGCTGTCGTGCCAAGAGTACGACCAACGCTGCAGCGGTGGACATGCCCGATACCAGGAAAAGCACCCCAAGAACCCCGGAATTCCAGAACGGCCTCGCGCCGAACGCGCTGAGCAAAATGCCTGTGTAAATCCCGAGAACCACGGCGAACGGAATCACGACCATGGCGATCTCCCGCCGATAGCGCTCACACCAGTCCAGTGCCAGTCTCCCGACGGTCAACCTGTCAACGAATGATGCAAGGGGCGGAAAGCCGCTACGCAAGGTCGAAAAAATCTGCAGTATCGACACGGGGTAGATGACAATCAGGACCCATGCACCCCATGACATCGGCGACGTAACCTGAAACGAAGTATAAAACCGGTACACGAAAAGTTTGTGTTCAAGATCCATGAACAGGGTCGTCATGCCGATTGACAATACAATTGGTGCAAGCAACGCCAGGCGCGTAGTAGCGAAAGGTGCAACCTCGTCTTTGTTCCGCACGGTCATCAAGGCGGCAAAGATCATTATCCCGGCCGTCATCCCACCCAGAAACAGGTACATCGCCACTTCCCAGGTCCAAATGTGCAAGCTGGGGTCAATCAGCGCATTGTCTCTTGCTGTAACCAGTAGTTCTTCTGACATGCCATCCTGGCCTTTAAATTAGATAGTACACATTAGGATCGTTGCCCGTTTCCGGCTTCAGCGTTTTGTACTCGCGCGTCTTTAGAAGGTGGCTGACCTTGCTGTGGGGGTCGTCGAGCGAACCGAAATGCATGCAACGCGTGGGGCAACTCGAGACACATGCCGGATCGAGACCTTTCTCGACACGGTGATGACAAAACGTGCATTTGTCGATGTAGCCATCGGGATGCATTACCAGGCGAGCATCATAGGGACAGGCAGCGATACAGGCTTTGCAACCCGTGCACTTCTCGGGATCGACCAAAACAATATTGGTTTCATTCCAATGGTGGCTCGCGCCGGTCGGGCACAGGGTTACGCAGGTCGCGTTGGAGCAGTGATTGCAGCGCTCGGAGCGAAACTCGGTTTTCAGGTCAGGATAGGTTCCGCGAGTCGCCTCTACCACCCAGTCACGATTCAAACCTGCCGGCACGTTGTTTTCGGTTTTACAGGCAACTACGCAGTCGCCGCAGCCGATACAGGTTCGGGTGTCGATAACCATGACGAAGCGAATCACGAGTGAATCTCCGTCGTGGTCTCTTTCACGAACGTCACGAAGTTTGCTCGCATGCCGGTGCCACCCATGATCGGGTCGATCTTGATATTACTCATGAGCTCGGAATCATCGGCGCCGACTCCCGCCGTAAGGCGCAAGCGCTTGGACTTGTGACCGAAGCCATGCGCCATATATATGGAATCCGGCCCAATTCTCTCAGTAACCCGGACTCTCACCTTGTTGCTGACCACGCCGGTTGGACTGCCGAGGCGCACATAGTCGCCGCTCTGCAGAGACCATTCACTCGCTACCAGTGGATTCACCCAAAGCTGGTTCTCCGGGGCCAGCTCGAAAAGCAACGGGTTGTTGGTGGTCTTACCAAAGGTGTGCGCAGGCATGCGGCCGTAGTTGAGTCGATAATAGCCTTCAGGTACGGAATCGGGCGGAGTGTAGACAGGCATTGGATCAAAGCCTTTCTCCGCCAGCTGCTCTGAATACAATTCGATCTTTCGGCTGGGAGTGCGGAACTTCACGTTCTGGCCTTCTTTGAAGTACAGCGGATATTTTCGCGGGAAGTTCTTCACGCCAATCTTCTGCATCTCCGCAAGTGAACTACCAACCTGTTGCAGCTGCCAGTCGAGCTTTTCGGAATAGTCTTGCCACGGGAAATACTGCTGCAGCCCGAGACGCTCGCCGAGTTGCTTGGTCATCCACCAGGCGGGTTTGCTTTCATACCTGGGCTCAAAAGCCGGCATGCGCAGCGCCAGCGACGGATGCCTCTCGCCTGAGTCCCTCAGGTCGTCATAGCGTTCGAGATAGGTACACTCAGGCAGGATGACATCGGCGTAACCGGTCATTTCAGAGGGCATCGTGTCCACGACAACCAACAGATCAAGCGAGTTGGCGGCCGCCTTAAGCCTCGAAGCAACGGCCGGAATCGATTGCGGCAGATTGGTGCCATAGACAATCCAGCCCTTGAAAAAGGCCTCGTCGCCGATTGACGCGTCAATGACGCCGTTTGTAACGCCCTGGCTGGCGAAAGGCCACTTGCCCGGATACGCATCAGCAGTGGTGACCTTTGGCTGCGGATACTCCGGCAATGGATACTCAGGCAGGCCGACTTTCTCTGGTATGTAGAAGCCTCCTTTCCTGTTCCACGAACCGAGCAACACGTTCAGCATCGCGATCGCGCGGCTGCGCTGCGTGTCGTCGCCGTACCAGACCGCGTGCCGGCCGGGATGCACGACTGTAGCCGGCGCCGCTTTTGCCATCTCACGCGCCGTCTCACGGATTATGTCCGGCTTGATGCCCGTCTCGAGATAGACCCACTCGGGCGTGTACTGGCGCACGTGTTTGGCCAACTGCTCGAAGCCGATGGTGTAACGCTCAACGTAGTCTTTGTCATACAGGCCTTCGTCGATCAGCACATTCATCCAGGCTAGCAGCAGTGCCATGTCGGTGCCGGGTTTGATCGGCAACCAGTACTTCGACTTGCCGGCTGGTACTGAAAAACGCGGGTCGACGGTGATCAGCGTAACGTCCCTGTTGAGCGCCTCCGTGAGCGTCTGCACCTGACCGTTGTGCAGGTTCTCGCCGATGTGTGATCCCAGCAGCACGATACACCTGGCGTTTGCCATGTCAGTGCGCTCCGGAGAACTCGCGGATTCACCGAGGGTTAGGCGGAAGCCCACATCGCGCGGCCCGCGGCATTGTGCGAAAGCAGGCTCCGCGTGACTGTCGGATCCATAGGCGCGCAACAGGTGAAGGAAGTGATGCCCGCCTGCGCCGTGATGCAACAATGCAAGACGCTCTGGTCCTACGGTCTGCGCAATGCCCTTCATTTTCTCGCTTATGAAGTCGAGGGCAACTTCCCAGGACACTTCCGCAAAAGTCTGGCGACCGTCCACCGTCACACGCATCAGCGGTTTTTTCAGCCGGTCGGGATCAAGATACGCACCGGGACCACCGGTACCTCGCGTACACAGGCGCCCGCCGCTGTGCAGGTCATCTGCGTTGCCGGTGATCTTCCACAGCTCACCGTCTTCCTTGAATACCTCACCGGCACACTTCCAGAAGCACATGTCACAGATAGTCGGCGTGCTGCTAATAACGCCGGTTCCTGGCAGGGGTTTGGCGGCACAACCACCGAGCAGGAACGAGGGAGACGCGGCGGCACTTGCACTAAGCAGCGTCGAGACCTTTATGAATTCGCGCCGTTTCACTGGAGCCCCGCCGCTTTCGGAATAACGTAGTAAGGCGGCTCGATCGTGTCATCGATAAAAGACTCTGTCGGGTAGAACATCAGTACGAATCCGATAACAAGCGCGATTGCGACCAGCGTACCCTGCAGTTTCATTGTCTGCCCGCGCTGCGAATCCTGCTCCTCGGGTGGCCAGAATCGATGCTGCACCGCGCGCAACATCAGGGTTCCGGCAACGGCAATTATCACGACCGCCAATACCGCCGTACCTAGCTCGATACCGAGTGCCTGGTCCAGGCGAAATACGCCCATGTAGTCGCTGTTGTAGAAGTCGCCCCACACCGGAAACAGGTCGCCGAAAACCAGGCTGCCCAGCAGAAATCCGACAATAAAGACCAGCGCATCAAGCTTGCCAGTGGCGATCGACGCAATGGCAGTTCCGGGACAGTAACCGCCGATCACCATGCCCAGTCCAAACAGCAACCCGCCAACCGCCATCGGCAGCAGGAAGGTCGGGAGCAGGTAGACTTTCGATATATCGATAAAGCCAATAAGGCTCAGTCCCCACAGGCCAAGCATGCCGGTCACGATGGCTGAGAACATTACAACCGGGACGCCAACATCCTTGAAATAGAATGCCCACGCGATTCGACGGCTGTCCGTAAACCCTGCGTGAAACAACGCGAAACCGAAAACGAAACCGATTGGCACAGCCAGCCATAAATTCATGGTCGCCGAGATGACGCCGGTCTTTGCGAATGGGGCGATCAGATCCATTGCTTTCTCACAAACCAGGCAGCCATCCAGCCGCCTGCAAAAATACACATCATGAATACCCAGGAACCCACGGAAAGCTCAGCACCGCCGACCAGCGCCTGACCACTGGTGCAACCGCGAGCAAGACGCGCGGCGAAACCCGCAAGCACGCCGCCGAGCAAACCAAGGATGAGGCGATACGCAATAGAGCTTCGTGGGCCACGAAGAACCTCGACTCTCAGTTCACCGCTAAGCCAGGCCGCGACAAAGCTGCCAACGATGAGACCGGCAACGAGAAACACGACGTAGTCGTTCAAGGGGTGCGCGCCGTCGGCGAAGTATTTGCCGAAATAGCTGCTGCTCTCAGTAGCCGCGGGAAACAGGCCATGTTGAACCCAGGCGACGAGGCGGGTCATGGCACCGCTCGCACCAATACCCCGCCCGGCAACGATGAACGTCAGCAGCATGCTGATGCCTATGAGGATTCCCGCCGGTACCGGCGGCCAGCGCATGGCGAACTTCATCTGTGTCTCCGGGTGAACGTTGGTTGGACGTCAAATCATTATATTAGGATTATCTAAATTACGATCCCCGAATCAAATAGGTAGAAATACTTGTTGAATGATATGGAGGAGAAGGCGGGATTGATCCACTCGCTTCGTGAGTTCGCTCCTGCGGCCGCTTTCACCCAGAGCGGTCGTTCAGATGGCTAGATGAATGGGATTCTGATCGTCTGCAATCGGCCGAGGCTGTGTAAAAACGCATTATAATACTCCCGTCTTTTCGTTGCGGTG
>CAYTTZ010000052.1:0-16370 GCA_964440945.1 uncultured Woeseiaceae bacterium | reverse complement strand
GCTACATCGAAAGAGATGCCGCAGTCGGTCTTGCAGACTGACACCTGAATGGAACTGGGAGTAATTGGAATGATGCTAAAAAGCAAACCGACGGCCGGTCGTCGCACATCGGTGCAAAAACTGGCTGCATTGGCACAGGCAGCTTTGCTGCTTTTCTGGGGCGCTAGCGCAAGCGCTCAGGAAGGTAACCGGCTGCAGGACATTCAGGTGCAGAGTCTGCCCGGCCAACGCGTCGAGCTGAAGCTGATCATGAGTGATACGGCGCCTGAGCCACTGGCATTCACGATCGAAAATCCCGCGAGGATTGCGCTCGACCTGCCCGACACCACACTGGGCCTGAGTTCCCGCCGACGGGATGTCAATCTGGGCCCCCTGGATACGGTGCTGACGGCTGAGGCCAATGGCCGCACGCGCGTCGTACTAAACCTGGGCTCGATGGTTGAATACGAGACGAGTCGCAGTGGCAACACGGTTACTGTAATACTCGGAGAGAGCGGTGATTACAGCGCTGACACCACCCAGTTCGCCAGCGCACCCGCAACCGAGTCTCGCTCCTATGCAGCTCCCGGCAGCCGTGCCATTTCCGGCGTTGACTTCCGCCGCACTCGCGACGGCGGCGGTCGCGTTGTCGTTAACCTGACGGACCCTTCGACTCCGGTTGATATTCGCCAGGAAGGTGGCCGAGTCGTTGCCGTCTTCAAGGACACCAGCCTGCCTGCAGAGCTGATGCGTCGTCTCGACGTTATGGACTTCGCGACACCGGTTACGACGGTAGATACGTTGCGCACAAACATGGATACACGGATCGTCATTTCGGCGGACGGCAAGTATGAGCAGCTTGCGTACCAGTCCGACAACGAATTTACGATCGAGATTAACCCTGCGGCTGAAGATAGCGCCGAGGAATCCAGCCTGTTTTCGGAGACCAAGGAATATGAAGGTCAGCGCCTGACGTTGAACTTTCAGGACATTGAGACGCGCGCGGTTCTGCAGCTATTGGCTGAGACATCGGGTAAGAACATCGTTGTTTCCGATACGGTTCAGGGCAACGTAACGCTGCGTTTGCGCAATGTCCCCTGGGATCAGGCGCTGGATATCGTAATGACGACCAAGGGTCTGGACATGCGCCAGAATGGCAACGTCATCATGGTGGCGCCTGCGGAAGAAATTGCGGCTCGTGAAACGGCCGATCTCGAGGCGAAGGCCGCGATTAGCGAACTCGAACCTCTGTATTCCGAGTTCCTGCAAGTTAATTATGCCAAGGCGTCTGATCTCGCCGGACTGATCATGGCGAAGAGCGGCGGTAGCGCATTGACGTCCACTCGCGGTAGCGTTGGCGTGGATGATCGCACCAACACGCTGCTGGTACAGGATACGGCAGAGAGTCTGCAGAGCATTCGCCGGCTGGTTCGTGCCCTCGACATACCGATCAAGCAGGTTTTGATCGAGTCGCGCATCGTTGTCGTCAACGACGACTTCAGTCGTGATCTTGGTGTCCGCCTCGGTGTCACTGCCTTCGATGAAAGTAGCTCGGGCCTGACGACTATCAGCGGTACCGGACAAGGTACGGATACCATGATAAATACCTACCTCGAAAACCTGGCGGATCCGTCCAGCACCACGCTGCTCGAGCTGCCGAGTTTGAGTGATCGCTACAATGTAGCGCTGCCGATTGGCAGCGCGGCAGGCCGCTTCTCGCTGGCGGTACTTGAGAGTGATTACCTGGTTGATCTGGAGTTGACTGCGCTGGAAGCTGAGGGCCGTGGTGAGATCGTATCGACGCCTCGCGTTATTACGGCAAACCAGAAAGAAGCGACGATCAAGCAGGGTGTGGAAATTCCTTACCAGCAGTCAGCCTCTTCGGGCGCAACGACAATTCAGTTCAAGGAAGCGGTCCTGGAGTTGGTCGTAACGCCACAGATCACGCCTGACAACAATATCATCATGGATCTGCGCGTTAGCAAGGATAACGTCGGTGAGATTATTTCGACCGGCGGCCTTGGCGGCACGGTACCGAGCATCGATACACGGTCGGTAGAAACGCAGGTGCTTGTCGCGAATGGTCAGACGGTCGTGCTCGG
Organism: uncultured Woeseiaceae bacterium; assembly: GCA_964440945.1. Taxonomy (GTDB): domain Bacteria; phylum Pseudomonadota; class Gammaproteobacteria; order Steroidobacterales; family Woeseiaceae; genus UBA1847. The sequence continues at coordinate 14,289 of CAYTTZ010000052.1, read as the reverse complement.
CGGAATCTACGAGACTGAACGTCGCGAGACTATTACTAAGGTTCCGGTGCTTGGCGACGTCCCGTTTGTGGGCACTTTTTTCAGGAGTAAGCAGCGCCTGGACAACAAGGCCGAGCTGCTGATCTTCGTAACGCCGCGGATTCTTGAGGAAGGCGCGACGGTTTACTGATCAACTGATTGACTGAAGTCATGGAAAGCCAACCCTCGGGTTGGCTTTCTCTTTTGAGGGCTTTTCAACAACCCAATGAAGCACCCAAAGAACATTTTCCTGATCGGCCCGATGGGCGCAGGCAAGTCGGCCGTTGGCCGTCAGCTTGCTCGCGCATTGCACCTGACGTTCATGGACAGCGATGATGAGATCGAGTCGCGCACCGGTGTCGATATCCCTTTTATTTTTGAGAAGGAAGGGGAGGCCGGCTTTCGTAAGCGCGAAGCGGCGGCTATCGGCGATCTGACAAAGATTGACGGCGTGGTGTTGGCTACCGGCGGCGGTGCGATCGTGGATGAGCAGAGTCGTAGCCATCTTGGGGGCCGCGGCTTCGTCGTCTATCTCTACACGACGGTGGAGCAACAGTTCGCGCGCACCAATCGTGGCAGAGAGAGGCCGCTGCTCGAAAACGGGGATCGCCGCGAGATTCTCGAGTCCCTGCTGGAAGTGCGCGATCCGCTGTATCGGGAAATTGCCGACCTCGTGGTCGAAACGGATGGTCGCAAGGTTCATTCCGTCGCAAACGAGATCATCCAGCAGATCTCTTAAACTGCGCAGCCGCGTTGTGAGACAAGACCTCCGGCAGCCTGTTGGGCTGCAGCGCTGCTTGGCAGCGCGAGGACACCCCGAGAGCACGTGGCACCCCGAGGGCACGCGGCACCCCAAGGGCACGTAGCACCCCAAGGGCACGCGGCACGCTGGGGCGCGCTCCTACATTGTTGTACCCTAGCCTCGTATGAATGAGTTGACTGTCAATCTCGGCGACCGCAGCTACCCGATCCTGATCGGGCGTTCGCTCCTTGATGGCAATTTCGACCTCTCTCCATACCTGCGTTCGGCCGATTGCCTTGTGGTGAGTAACGATACCGTCGCGCCGCTTTACCTTGAGCGGCTGTTGCCTAACCTCGAAGGCTCAAACGTCAGCAGTATCTGCATACCGGATGGTGAATCCTATAAGACCGTAGCCACGTTGCAGACGATTCTCGATGAGCTGGTCGATTCAGGCGCTAATCGGGACACGACCGTCATCGCGCTCGGCGGCGGCGTTGTTGGCGACATGGCAGGCTTTGCGGCGGCGTGTTACCTGCGCGGTGTCGCGTTTCTACAGGTGCCCACGACGTTACTCGCGCAAGTGGACTCGTCGGTCGGTGGCAAGACCGGGGTTAACCACGAAAAAGGCAAGAACCTTATTGGCGCGTTTCACCAGCCGGTGCTCGTGCTCATCGACACCGATACGCTGCAAACACTGCCGCGGCGGGAACTCAGCGCCGGGCTCGCGGAGGTGATCAAGTACGGTGCGATCTGCGATGTGGAGTTTTTCAGCTGGCTGGAATCGAACATGCCGGCCCTGCTGGAGCAGGACCCCGAGACACTGGCTTACGCCATTCATCGTTGCTGCGAGCTCAAGGCGGAGGTGGTTGCCGAGGACGAGCGAGAATCCGGGCGCCGCGCCATCCTGAACTTCGGGCACACCTTCGGGCATGCGATCGAGAACAGCCTGGGCTACGGCAACTGGCTGCACGGCGAGGCTGTGGCTGCCGGCATGGTGATGGCCTCCGAACTCAGCGGTATCGATGCCGGCGAGCTAACGCGCCTTGTGAAACTCATCGCTTCGGCCGGGCTGCCCACGGCGCCGCCGCCAATCGCCAGTGAGCGCTGGTTCGAGTCGATGGGCATGGACAAGAAGGTGCAGAACAAGCAGCTGAGATTCGTGCTGTTGCGCTCGCTCGGTGATGCCTACGTTAGCAGTGACTACGACCACGACCGACTGGAAGCGCTGCTCGGAGTCGGCGACTGATGACCGCAGCGGCCTGCGCGCCCTATGCCGCCAACGAGACACAGAGTCGTGGCAGGAGATACGTCGAGCGGCCGTCCGCCTATCGTGGCGAGTACCAACGGGATCGTGACCGCATCATCCATTCGACAGGGTTTCGGCGGCTGGTCTACAAGACCCAGGTATTCGTCAACCACGAGGGCGACCTGTATCGCACGCGCCTGACGCATTCTCTGGAAGTGTCACAGATCGGGCGTACGGTGGCTGTCGCGCTCAATCTCAATGAGCCGCTGACAGAGGCAATCTGCCTGGCCCACGACATCGGCCACACGCCGTTTGGCCACGCGGGCCAGGATACGCTGAACGCCTGTATGCAGGACTACGGCGGCTTCGAACACAACCTGCAGTCACTGAGGGTTGTCGACGTTCTCGAGGCCAAGTACGCGGACTTCCCCGGCCTGAACCTGATGTTCGAAACGCGGGAAGGCATCCTCAAACACTGCTCTGCCGGTAACGCACGAGAGCTCGGGGATGTCGGCGAGCGTTTCTTGCAGAGAAAGCAGCCCGGCCTGGAGGCGCAGCTCGCGAATATCGCGGACGCCATCGCTTATAACAACCACGATGTTGATGACGGCTTTCGGGCGGGCCTGATCAGCCTGCGGCAGCTCCGCGAGCAGTCGCTGTTTGAAACGCAGTACACGGAAGTCCACGGGCTGTACCCGGACCTCGAGGATCGTCGCCTCATATACGAGATCATTCGCCGCATGATCGGCACCGTTGTGACGGACCTGATCGAGGAGACGCGGCGACAGATCGAACAGCTTGCCCCGGCCTCTATTGACGATGTGCGAGAAGCGGGCAAGCCCCTGGTCTCGATGTCGGAGCCGATATACGAGCAGCATGTCGCGCTGAAGCGCTTTCTCAATCGCCATCTCTACCGCCACGAGAAGAAGATTGCGATGACACAAAAAGTGCAGATCATTGTCGAAGAGCTGTTCGCGGCGTACATGAACGAGGTGCAGTTGATGCCACCCGAATTCGGCGACGCGGCGGCGAGCCTCGATAAGCCCGGCAGGGCGCGCATCGTCGCGGACTACATCGCCGGCATGACGGATCGATATGCGATCGCCGCACACGAGAGCATCGCAGGCTGCTAGAATGCGCCGCGTCACATAGGAGTCCAGGGCCCTAAATGAAGCACAAAGACATTCCAACAAAAGACCGCCTCATTTTTGCCATGGACGTCCCTGACTGCGCTCGGGCGCGCGGTCTGGCAGAGGAACTCGGCGACACGGTTACGTTTTACAAGATCGGTCTCGAACTAATGATGAGCGGCGAGTATTTCGAGCTGCTCGACTGGATGCTGGCGCGAGACAAGAAGGTCTTCTGCGACCTGAAGTTCTTCGACATTCCCGCTACCGTCGGCTCCGCCGTACGGTCACTTAAGGACCGCGGTGCCTCGTTCGTAACGGTGCATGGCAACCAGTCAATCATGGAAGCGGCCGCCGAAAACAAGGGCGACAGCCTGAAGGTGCTTGGCGTGACCGTTTTGACCAGCCTCGATCGCGGCGACCTCGACGACCTCGGCTTCGATTGCGACCTGGAAGCGCTGGTTTTGTCGCGCGCCAAACGCGCACTGGAAAGCGGTTGCGATGGTGTCATTTCTTCGGGCCTCGAGGTACCGAAGCTCCGCGAGCACGTTGATAACAAGCTGCTCGTCATATCGCCGGGCATACGCCCCGTCGATAACAAGCCGATGGGTGACCAGAAGCGCGTGGTGACGGTTGAAACTGCCTTCTCCAATGGCGCCGACTACATCGTTGTCGGGCGCCCGATTCGTGACGCTGAGAGTCCGCGTGCCGCCGCTGAGGCAATGCAGGCATCCATCGCAGCACAGGTGGGTGCCTGATGACCGAGCTTAAGAACGACCTGTTTCTACGAGCGCTGCAGCGCCAGCCGGTGCCACGAACGCCGGTATGGATAATGCGGCAGGCTGGCCGCTATCTTCCGGAATACCGAGAGGTTCGGGCCGAAGCGGGTGACTTCATGAGCCTGTGCCGCAATGCGAAGCTTGCATGCGAAGTGACGCTGCAGCCGCTTCGACGCTTCAAGCTGGACGCGGCCATCCTGTTCTCGGACATCCTGACGGTGCCTGACGCGCTCGGTCTCGGTCTTTATTTTGCGACCGGTGAGGGCCCGCGTTTCAAGCGGCCGGTGCAAACCGCCAAAGCAATTCGCGAACTGTCCGTGCCCGATGTTGGCTCGGAGCTCGGCTATGTATTCGAGGCCGTCAGCACGATTCGCACAGCACTCGATGGCCAGGTGCCCCTGATTGGCTTTGCAGGCAGCCCGTGGACGGTAGCAACGTACATGGTAGAAGGCCGCTCCAGCCGCGATTTTTCGACGATCAAGGGGCTCGCAAAGGAAGACCCCGCCGCCCTGCTGCACTTGCTCGACGTTGTCACGGAAACGACCATTCAATACCTGAATGCCCAGATCGATGCCGGCGCACAGGCCATCATGGTCTTCGATACCTGGGGCGCTGCGCTCGAGGCCGACGACTACCGGCGCTTCTCGCTTGCCAATATGCAGACGATTGTAAATAACCTCGCGCGCGACAAAGGCGCAGAACCCATCCCGGTTATCCTGTTCACGAAAGGTGCGGGCGAGCTGCTCGCCGACATGGCCGACACCGGCTGCAACGCGCTGGGCGTCGACTGGACCACCGATCTCGCGACCGCGCGCGGCTACGTCGAGGACAAGGTCGCGCTACAGGGCAACCTGGACCCCGGAACGTTGCGTGAAAGTCCGGAGGTCATTCGCAAGGGTGTTGCAGACACGCTGGCGAGTTACGGCAATGGGCCCGGGCATGTTTTCAATCTCGGGCACGGCATCACGCCTGATATCGACCCGGAACACCTCGGTGTGCTGGTCGACGCAGTCCACGAGTTCAGTCCGCAGTATCACGTAGAGCCTGAATAATTCGCCGGATTGCCGCGCTCGCGCGGGGTCTTTGATCGCCTGTGAGATTTTCCTCACTCGAAAAAGCTGACAGCCAATCAAATCCCGGACCGATCTTCCGCGCCAACTGACGAAGTATCGGGGCTAGCCCGGCCTACTTACGAGACGCGTAATACGCGGCCACAATCGGGTCGCTTTCGATGCGCTCGGCGTGTGCAACCAGCCCCGGTGCCAGTCGCTGCACGATATCGGCTGGGACATGATCCAGTGTGCCGGCCAGCAGCGACTTCGTCTGCATATAGACCTTTAGATCGGCGACAGTCATGCGATTGTCCGCGAAGTACTCGCCGCCGCGGGTCAATAGCTCGTTCAGCCCCTTGAGGTAAATCGACAGCCAGCCGTCGACCAGCGTCTCGCGCGCTACTTTAAGCGCTTCACCCTCGAGTCCGAAGGTATGTACGATGTAGTGGAGTAGATCCTCGGTGGCATCCATGGCTTCGTCGCAATACAGTGCCTGCAGATCGCCTTCAGGATACAGCCCGCCCATCTTGCCGACGTATCGACACATGGCGTTCGATTGCGTGATGGCGTGGCCATCGATCTCGAGTACCGGCATCGAACTGAAACGTGTGCTGCGGCGCATCTTGCCGAACTCGGCAAACGATATGCGCTCGTCCTCGAACTCAATACCTGCCGCATGAAACGCGATGCGGACAGGCTCTGCGCGACCGCCGTCGAAATCGAAGTAAGTCAGTTTGTAACTGGTCATCACGTAGTCTCCATTCGGTTGTTGGCGATCTTATCAGCTATCCGGCAGATATCGGTCCGGAGCTGTCAATCAGCACAGCGACAATGAACAGACGGTTTAGCTCGGCGTCTACCGTCGTGTGATATTGTCGTTACAGGCCGCAAATGACCAAAAGCGGGCCATCCAGTAGCTCTGCGGACGCCCCCCTATGGTTGTTGATGCAGAAGTGGGCTATAGGTAGTCATATGGGACTGGTGGCAGAACTCAGGCGCCGCAACGTGTTCCGGGTAGCGATCGCCTACCTGGTTGTCGCTTGGTTGATACTGCAGGTTGGGGACACCCTGGCGCCCGCGCTCCATCTGGACGAGTGGGTCAATACCGTCCTGGCATTCTTCCTGATTCTCGGCTTTCCCGTTGCCCTGGTATTCGCCTGGGCTTTTGAAATCACGCCGGACGGCCTGAAGAAAGAGAAAGACGTCGATCGCGCCCAATCGATTTCTCCTGTCACAGGACGCAAGCTGGATTTCGCCATTATCGGGTTGATGGCCGCAGCTATCCTGTATCTGGTTTTTGACAATTATGTGCTTCCGCTGGCGCCGTCCGAGATTGCTCAAGAGGCTAGTCAGGAAGCTGTCGCCGTCTCGGAAGATTCTGGCAATTCCATCGCTGTGCTGCCCTTCCGGAATCGCAGTGCCATGGCTGAGGACGCGTACTTTGTCGACGGTATTCATGATGACATTCTGACTCAGCTCGCCAAGCTTTCCTCCCTTGGAAAAGTCATTTCGCGGACTTCGATGGAGCAGTACCGGGGCACGAGTAAAGCCATACCGCAGATCGGCCGGGAACTGGGTGTTGCGACGATACTCGAAGGCGGTATTCAGCGGGCCGGGGATCGGGTGCGCTTCAACGTGCAGTTGATCGACGCCGCTACCGATGAGCATCTGTGGGCGGAAACCTATGATCGAACCCTGACGGCGAGCAACATTTTCGCCATACAGTCAGAGATCGTAGAAACGATTGTCCAGCAGCTAAACATGAATCTCACGTCAGAGGAAACTCAACAGCTCGCAGCAATGCCAACGCGAAACATCGCTGCTTATACGGCCTATCTGAAAGGCAAAAGCGAAGCTGGTATCGAATCAATGGAATCTCTGCATGAAGCGATCGAATATTTCAATACGGCCATCGAGACCGATCCGGACTTTGCCCTGGCTTACATCGGGCTTGCAGACGCGTACCTGACGCTGGGCGCGAACTTTCTCGGCGGATTGTCAAACGATGAGAGCAACGCTCTCGCCGAGCCGCCCCTCAATCAGGCGCTCGTGTTGGGCCCAACCTCGGGCGAAGCATATGCGATCCTCGGTCTGCTGAGGCAACAGCAAGGCAATGTGCAAGCAGCGGAACAGGCGTATGCGCGGGCAATACAATTGCAACCGAACTCCGCACGTGCGTTCCGCTTGTATGGCCGCCTCCGTTCACGGCAAGGCAGGAACGAGGAAGCGATGGAGCTGCTGCAAAAATCGCTGAGCCTCGACCCGTTTTCAGCGGGCGTAAACTTTGACGTTGGACGACTCTACGATGTGTCGGGACAATTCGATGAGGCGCTTGCCTGGTACCTCAGGGTTCTTGAGATCGAACCGGATCATGCTTTTTCGTATGTGTATATCGCCGCGATCCATCTCCTCGTATACGGACGTGCGGATGACTCCCTGGTCTGGTATCAAAAGGCAGCAAGAAACGATGCCCTCAGTCCGAGTCTGCAGTCAGCACAGGCAATCGCTTACCTGGAATTAGGCGACCCCGACAGCGCAAAAGAGTGGGTAGACCGGGGTCTGGAATTGGAGGCAAGGGCCTTTTGGCCGCTTTGGACCAGCGTGCTGCACAGTCTCTACACAGGCGACCATACGGCGGCCCAGGCAGAAGCGCGCAAGCTGCTTGAGCTTGACCCGCAAAGCTGGGGTTCACTACACGTGCTCCGCAACGCGGATCTGGCCGCAGGTCGGTACGAGGTCGCACGGTCGCGCTTCAAGATAGCGTTTCGGGAGTTGATCGAGCCTGAGGAGCCAGACGTCAATACTTATAACTACTCTTCGGCAATAGACCTGGCGCTTGTCTTAATACACCTCGGCGAGCAGGAACGGGCCGACGATCTCCTCGAGCGCAGCCTGCAAGTGATCGAGACTCTGCCCCGACTCGGTATCGATGGCTACTGGATAAGCGATGTAAGAATTTACGCTTTGCAGCAACGACCACAGCGTGCCCTCGAAGCATTACGTGAGGCGATAGACGACGGCTGGCTGTTTCTCTCGTGGTTTTACCTGGAGCAGGATCCCAATCTTGAATTGATACGTGGCGAGCCCGCGTTCCAACAAATGTATGCAGAAGTTCAAGCAGAATTGGCCGCACAGGCCGCGCGGGTGCGGGATTTGAAGGATAGCGGGGAGCTGTCGCCCGCAAGCTCGATGAGCCAGTAATCGACTCGAAACTGAGCACGAAAAACCACGTGTTATCCGGACGAGGACGTACTGCCGTTTCAAACACCCGCCTAAATTTCCGCTATTAAGAGACCAGTGACACAAAAGCTGTAGACTTGTTTTCCGTCTTTCGGAAACAGGCAATTCGAATGCTGCTGCGTCGCGTCATCGAAGACGTGAATTCACAAAACTGGTTTGCTATCGGTATCGACCTCGTAATCGTCGTCGTCGGTATGTTTATCGGTATTCAGGTTTCCAGCTGGAATGATGGGCGCGTCGAAAGACAATTGTCGGGCAGTTACATGCAGCGTATCCACAGTGACCTTGAAGCTGATATCGATGAGCTGGCGCAGAGACGCGATTTCTGGGGGCTCGTACAGGAAGAGGGCGTCGCGTGTTAGAGCATCAGTCGAGTGAGAGAGCAATGAACAGAGTACTAATCGGATGTGTGTGGCTTGTCTTCCTGACCGGTTGTCTGCCCAACGGAGACAAGACCGCCGAGAAGCCGGCGACGTACGCCAGTGCTGCAGAGCTCGGTAGCTTCTGCGATCGCCTGCCACGGCCTGCCTATGCGAAGTTCGAGAAGCACGCTGCGAGCAATGAATGGTTCGAGGTCCACGAGGTCGAGACGGATATCTTCGCCATCTCTGAGCCTTTCCAGTGGCAGGAGATTATTTCCTACCTGATCGTCGGCACGGAGACCGCCGTGCTCTTCGATACCGGCAACGGCATCGGCGATATCAGGGCGGTCGTCGATCAACTCACCGATAGATCGGTTCGGGTCATCAACTCCCACAGCCATTTCGACCACATCGGCGGGAATCACCAGTTCGATGAGGTCCTGTCAGTATCGACGCCATTTACGCTGACAAGGACAGCCGGCATGCAGAGCGATGAACTCTCGCTGGAAGTATCACCCGAGGCGCGTTGCAAGGGCCTGCCCGCAGGCGTTACCGAAGACGATCACCGCATACAGCCGTTCGCCATCAGCCGGAAGATCTCCGACGGCGATGTCATCGATATTGGCGGGCGCCAGCTCGAGATTCTGCAGGTACCCGGGCACACCGATGACTCCATTGTGTTGCTGGACAGGAGCGCCGGTTTGCTCTGGTCGGGTGACAGCTTTTACGAAGGCCCTGTCTGGCTGTTTTTCCCGGAGACGGATCTCGTGGCCTATCGAGCCTCTGTGGCCCGGCTTGCCGATTTGGCGCCCGACCTGAAAGCCGTTTTCCCAGCGCACAACACCCCAAAAGCGGATCCGGCGCTATTGCTCGAGCTGCGGACCAGCCTTGACCGGGTGCTTGCCGGGCAGGTCCCTCCCGTGCCGGTGTCGGACGGCAACGTCGAGTTCCGTTTCGAAGGCTTCAGCCTGCTGATGAGGGCGAACTACCACAGTATTCCAGCGGAATAATCAGCCTGACCCCCGGTATTTACGAAAAACCGTAATACCTGGGTCCCGTCAGACGGCGCGAGGATTGACCGGAAATACGAAAAACCGTAATACCTGGGTCCTGTCAGACGGCGCGAGGATCAAACTGAATTACGGAAAACCGTGAATTTTTCCCTGCGCGCATTCTTTTGTCAAAAATCTTTGACATTTCACCCGACCGCCCCTATTCTCTATGTTAAATATCTTTTACATAGGAGACGCAACATGCCATTCAAAGAGAAGTCAGCCTGGATCATGGCTTTCCTGCTGTTATCGCTGGGCTCTGCCTATTTCTACATTGTTGCCACAATTTCGTTCGAATCCGGGCAGCTCGCCACCCCATTGCTGCGACTGATTGTCCTCTACACGGTGTGCATGATCATCTTGTCAGCCGTCAGTCACACCGTCATCGGTATCCTGGCGCCGAAAGAGGCCAACGCGGCGGCCGATGAACGAGAGCGAAGCATTTTCGATCGTGCCGGCCACTACTCTTCGTACTTTACGGGCGTCGGGGTCGTGATGTCGCTGGGCGCCTACCTGATCTTGCGTAGTGGCGACCTGCTCTTTTACGGAGTATTTGCCAGCCTGATGGTCGGCCAGATCATGGAGCACGTGTTTCAGATCATCCTCTACCGGACCTCGGTCTAGATATGGCTCGAAAACCTCCAATCAGCAATTCTGTCAAAGAGCTGCGCGAGCGCCATGGCGACATGACCCAGCAACAGCTGGGCGATGCCATCGGCGTTACCCGCCAGACGGTGATAGCTATCGAGCAGAATCGTTATTCACCGTCGCTGGAAAGCGCCTTCAGGATTGCACGCCTGTTCAGCGTCGGTATCGAGGATGCGTTCAGCTGGGATGAGCTCTCTCACAGAGAGCTTGCGACATGGCTACTCAGTACGCTCGAAGGCCGATGGTCGGACGAACGAACCTGCGATGCGCTTGTTTCCGAATTTGGCCTCACCGCGGATACGGCACGTAAGGCTCTGGACTCCGGTCGCGATGGCGTCATTAGAGCGATCACTGGGAAAAAAGCCAGCCGACCCGAGCCGAAGACGGATCCTGTTGCCCACGCAACCTATGACATCCTCTGGAGCTCATTCGACCAGGACGAGTTCTTTGCCACGGGGCGCACACCAACAAGCAAATGGCTGGACTGGCTGAGAGACTACAAAGCGAAGTTGTCCACCCGGGAAGGAAGCCAGTAACCGACGAATGTTGTAACAGCAAAAAAGCGCTCAGGATTCAGGTCCAACTATCGCGTCGAGATCCAGGCCGGGCATGCCATCGAGGCTAACGGCATTCTTCTCCTTTCGATACTCAAGCATCTCATCCCTGGATTTGCTTGCAACGAAACTCCCCAGTGATTCCCGTTCGCCCTTGAATTCGTACAGCGGCACCCCGTAGCCGCAGGCATCACGAATACGCTCGACATCAACAACGATGAAGTTTCGAATGGCCGGCATGCTCGGGAACAACGGCACCAGGGATCCGAACTGATCATCGTGCGGTTCCACGGCACGGCCCGTACCGTAGAAACGAAATATCTTTGGTGGCCCATCGAAAGCACACAGCATGACCACGATGCGCCCGTTCTCTTTCAGATGCGCGACCGTCTCAATACCGCTGCCGCCAGTATCCGCATACGCAATCTGACGCGGGCCCAATACTCGCAGACCGCCGAGCCCCTTTGGCGAAAGGTTAACAAGGCCGTCGTCAGCAAACGGGGCGGTAGCTACAAAAAACAGGTGCTGCTTTTCGATCCAGCGCTGAATGTGATCGTCGATCTGCTGAAACTCTTTTCCCATCTTTTCTGCGGCTGCAACGATATAGACGTACAGAGTGTACTGCGCAGGCTTTACCGATCCCAGCCGCTATTTCCCTGTCGTTATCCTTTAGGGTGTTGCGGCACATCGAACAAGCAGGGCTCTGCTGATCTGGCTGCTAAACATCCAGGATTACAGCACCTCTATTTCGAGGATCTTGCACTCCTGCGCGACGTCAGCGGTCGTTCCGCCATGCGTCTCTGCCGGCGCCCAGACCGCTTCGCCGATCTTGAACAGCTGCATCTTCTTTCCGCCCTGGCCATCGTCTTCCAGCCATGCGCAGGATTGCAGATACACCATGACGCGATCGAGATGACCATGCAGCGGCGCCGTTTCACCGTTGCGGACTGTCTGCCGAAGAACCCGAACCTTTTCATTTTCGAAGACCAGCTCATAAATATGCGGGGCTACCCGCACCGGGTCGAGAGGCTTAGGCACAGCGGCGCCTACGACAACCGCGAGCAACAACAGCGGCACGATGGAAATGATCTTGTTAACAGGCATCAGGAGAGTCCCCTGTATTGCGAATCACACAGTGGCCTCGAACGATAGCCGCAGGAGCGATCAGTCGCGAAGTTCCCTGCGAAGAATCTTGCCGACATTGGTTTTCGGCAGGTCATCCCGAAACTCCACTCGCTTCGGACGTTTGTAGCCCGTGAGATGCTTACGGCAATAATCGAGGATATCTTTCTCGCTCAGCGCCGGATCCTTGCGCACGACGAAAATCTTGACGATCTCGCCGGAGCGCTCATCAGGAATACCGATTGCTGCTGCCTCGAGTACGCCCTCGAGCTCGACCACAACGTTCTCGATCTCATTGGGATAGACGTTGAAGCCGGAGACGAGAATCATGTCCTTCTTCCGATCTTCGATATAGAAATACCCATCATCGTCCATGCGCCCAATGTCACCGGTGCGCAGCCAGCCACCCGGGAACATCACCTCAGCGGTATCTGCCGGACGTTGCCAGTAGCCCTCCATGACCTGTGGGCCCTTGATGCAGATCTCGCCAACCTGCCCAGATGGCAGCGGATTGCCATCGTCTCCGGCGATCATGACCTCGGTCGAGGGTATAGGCAGGCCGATAGTGCCGGTAAACTCCGAGTCGATTCGACAAACGATGGCCGCAGGCGAGGTTTCTGTGAGGCCGTAGCCCTGCAGGATCGTGATGCCGGTGGCCTTCTTCCACTCTTTCGCAACAGCCGGCTGGACGGCCGTGCCGCCGCCGATGCAAACCCGCAGACTGCTGAAGTCGATGTCCTTGAAGCTCGGTGTGTTCATCAAAGCAGAGAACATCGTGTTGACGCCCGTGAACATATTGAAAGGATACTCCGCGATCTCCTTGGCAAATCCTTCGAAGTCACGGGGGTTTGTTATGAGCACGTTCAGACCGCCCTGGGCCATTACCGTCAGGCAGTTACCCTGCAGCGAGAAGATGTGATAAAGCGGCAGCGCGGTAATGGCGATAACCGGGTGAACGCCCTCATACGCGTCGCCCTGCCAGGTGATGGTCTGCTGCACGTTGTAGATCATATTGCGATGACTGAGCATCGCGCCCTTCGACACGCCCGTGGTGCCACCCGTGTACTGCAAGTAGGCGATATCGGCAAAGCCTATGTCGACTGTCTCCAAAGTCTTGCCGGCGCCGGCTCTCAGCGCGGCTTTGAATGTGATGCTGTTTGCAATCTTGTAAGGAGGAACTGCTTTCTTGATACGGCGCAGAGCAAAATTGGTCACGAAGCTCTTCGGCCAGCTCAACAGATCGCCCACACCGGTTGTGACGACATGGTCGACGTCGGTGTCCGCGATTACGTCTTCGAGCACGTGTGCGAAGTTCTCGAGAATGATGCAGCAGCGGGCGCCGGAGTCCTTGAGTTGGTGCCTGAGTTCGCGCGCTGTGTACATCGGATTAACGTTGACGACGACCAGGCCGGCGCGAAAAATGCCGCACATGGCAACCGGGTACTGCAGGATATTCGGCAGCATGATGGCGACGCGTTCGCCCCGTGTCAGCCCGATTGTCTGTTGCAGATAACAGGCAAACTGCATCGACAGGCGATTGAGGTCTCCATAGGTGAGAGTCCGGCCCATGTTCGTATAGGCCGCGTTATCCGGAAATTTCGAGAAGCCATGCTCGAAGAGCTCGCGAATAGAACGAAACGGCGGTGTCGGAACCTCGGCCGGCACGCCCTCCGGATAGGATTTAAGCCACGTCTTTTCCAAAATAAACCCCCTGACTATTTGAACCTGACTAATTGAACCTGACTATCTGAACAATAGTCTGTTGTTATAAGCCCCGCCTAAATCATAACGCACGATCGAGCGTAGCGCTGATAATTGGCCATGCGTTCTCGAGCAGAATCGACTGTGCCTCGGTATTCGGATGGATACGATCCTCCTGCAGCAGCTCGTCGTTCAGTGCAACACCCTCCATGAAGAACTCGATCCATTTCACATCGAGCGTGTCAGCGACCTCACGATAAACGGACTCGAAGGCAGCGGTATACCTCGGACCGTAGTTTGTCGGGATGCGGATGCCCAGCAGCACGACAGCAGCGCCGGAGGCCTGTGACTGCCGGATGATCGTCTCCAGGTTCCCTTTCATTGTCGCTGGCGGGAAGCCCCGCAGGCCGTCGTTACCGCCGAGCTCCAGGATGATCAGGTCCGGCGCAAAATTGCTCAATGCTGCGTCGATGCGGGCGGCCCCGCCTTCGGTCGTCTCGCCGCTGATGCTGGCGTTCACGACCCGATGTTCGTACCCTAGGTTTCTGAGCCGATCTTGCAACAAAGTCGTCCACGATTGGTCAATGTCAATACCGTAACCGGCGCTCAGGGAATCCCCGAACACGAGTACCGTCGGCGGCTGGGT
>CAYTTZ010000051.1:0-16736 GCA_964440945.1 uncultured Woeseiaceae bacterium | reverse complement strand
AGGTTGGCCGGGTTTTTATTGAAGTGCTGGTTTTCGGGAGTCCTGGCAGTTAATGGCATCGCCACTATCGAATATACGGGTGCTCGACATGAGCCGCATACTCGCCGGACCGTGGGCGGGACAATTGCTTGGCGATTATGGTGCCGACGTCGTGAAGGTCGAACGACCCGGTACGGGCGACGACACGCGGCAGTGGGGTCCGCCGTGGCTGGATGGTGAAGCTGGTGGCGAATCGGCTTATTTCCTGTCGGCGAATCGGAACAAGCGCTCCGTTACGGTCGACCTGGCCAGCCCCAGAGGCCAGCAGATTATTCGTGATCTGGTTCTGCAGGCCGACGTTCTGCTCGAGAATTTCAAAGTGGGCACGCTGCGGCGCTTCGGGCTCGGTCCCGAAGCGATGCTGTCGACTAATCCGCGGCTGATCTATTGCTCGATTTCCGCATTCGGCCAGCGTGGTTCCAGAGCCGATGAGCCCGGTTACGATGCGATGATCCAGGCATCTGCCGGATTGATGAGTATTACCGGGCCGCGCGTCGGTGAACCGGGCGGGCCACAGAAAGTCGGCGTGGCGATCGCGGATATTATGGCCGGCATGTATGCCACCACAGCCGTGTTGGCCGCACTGAATGCTCGCGAACAGACAGGCGCAGGGCAGCATATCGACGTTCCGCTTTACGATAGCCAGGTCGCCTGGCTGGCAAATCAGTCCATGAATTTCCTGGTCGGCGGCACAGTACCAACGCGCATGGGCACCGCGCATCCAAACCTCGTGCCTTACCAGGCGTTCGCGACTCGCGACGGCGCTTTCATGCTTGCGGTGGGTAACGACAGGCAGTTTGCGGCATGCGCCGAATGCGCCGGGCTGCCCGGGTTAGCCACAGAGACTCGATTCCGGCATAACGGCGATCGTATCGCCAATCGATCAGAGCTGGTCGACCTGCTGGATCGGGCGTTCGCAACGAATACGACGGACTACTGGCTCAAACAGCTTGCCGATTGCCGTGTGCCGGCCGGGCCCATCAACGACCTGCAGCAGGTCCTGACAGGATCCTACGCCGAGGAACGCGAGCTGGTTCGGCAGCTACCCAATTCCCGTGGGCAACCTGTTCCCATCGTTTCCAATCCGGTTCAGTTTGCGACAACGCCCGTACAATACGCGAACGCACCGCCACTACTTGGCGAGCACACCGATGAGGTTTTGCGAGAGTGGTTGGGGTACTCTGACGAATTGATCGCCGAGCTTCGCGAAAGTAAGGCAGTGTGAATGATATTGGCCTGACCGACAGGGATTATGGAACAAGCAATCCGCACGAGTGACACCCTCAAAGACGTTCGCTATGAAATTCGCGGGCAGCTCGCGAACCACGCCCTGGAGCTGGAAAAGCGCGGCTACGAAATCATCTCCCTGAACATTGGCAACCCGGGTCTGTTTGGTTTTCGGACCCCGGAGACGATGCGCCTGGCGATGATCGAAAACCTCGGGCAGGCTGAGCCCTATTGTCATCAAAAAGGAATCTTCCCGGCGCGCGAAGCCGTTGTCATGCAGCAGCAGAGCCGCGGCGTGCTCAATGTCAGTGCCGATGAGGTCTTTATTGGTAACGGCGTCAGCGAACTGATCGACCTGTCCCTGCGGGCACTGCTCAATCCAGGCGATGAAGTACTGGTTCCCAGCCCTGATTATCCGCTTTGGAGTGCCGCCGTCGCTCTGAATGGTGGCGTTGCAAGGCACTACGCGTGCAAGCCGGATCACGGCTTCGTGCCGGACGTAGAGGATATCGAGAAACTGGTCAGCAAGAAAACCAGGGCGATCGTGGTGATCAACCCGAATAACCCGAGCGGTGCCGTCTATGACCGCGAAACGCTAGCGGCGCTCGTGGAACTCGCGGAGCGTCACGGGCTGGTGCTCATGGCTGATGAAATATACGACAAGATGGTCTACGACGACGCCGAGTTCGTGCCAATGGCGACACTCGTAAAGAATACCGTCTGCCTCACGTTTTCGGGCTTGTCAAAAGTGTACCGCGCCTGCGGTTATCGAGTGGGCTGGTGCGTGTTTAGTGGCGATCTCGACAAAGCCGAAGAATACGTTCACGGAATGGAATTGCTATCCGCACTGCGCCTGTGCAGCAACGTGCCGGGACAGTGGGCCGTGCAGACAGCGCTTGGCGGGTTCCAGAGTATCAAGGAACTGGTGCAGCCCGGCGGGCGCTTGTATCAGTCACGGCAGGCGGTCATTGATCGGGTGACGGCGAGTGATTACTTGAGCATGCAGGTGCCGATGGGTGCGATGTACGCGTTTATTCGTTTGGATGCTGGAATGGCGGGGCGTGTCGACGATCAGGCCTTTGCCCTGGATCTGCTGGAAAACCATCATGTGCTGGTGGCGCCGGGCAGCAGTTTCAACACGCCGTATTCCGATCATTTCAGAATCACGACATTGCCGGATACCGAGACGATCAACATCGTATTTGATCGCATAGAGTCGTGCCTGGGACAATACGCCTGACCAATGTACCAGTGGCTATCGGACGCATTGCAAGGCCCATCAACTGTAATCACGGCGAATCGACGACTCGCGCGTGTTTTGCGGCAGGAATTTGCACGTCAGCAAGTTCAGCTTGATCGGAGTGCCTGGGAGAGTCCGGCAATTTTTTCCTGGCAAGACTGGCTTGCGCAGACGGTACAGGGTGCGACGGATCAGGCAGTGCTGCCCGCTCGATTGAATTCCCATCAAAGCCAGCTGCTCTGGGAGCGCTGCCTGCAGAAGGAGGTCGGTGAGTCCGCGGCTGGAATCTCAAGCCTCGTACGTCTGTCGCGCGATGCCTGGCAGCGTATGGCGGACTGGCAAGTATCGATACAAGAGGTCGCGCGCTCGGCACAGAGCCATGATCACCGTTTGTTCGCAGCTGCGGCGGGTCGATATCTCGGTATTCTCGAGCGTGAATCCTGGGTCGACGATGCGGGCCTCGGCCAGCTGGTCAATCGATTATTGAGAGAAGGCCGCACGCCGCGCGCTGGTCAGGTGACGTTTGTCGGCTTCGACCGCGCGAGACCCCTGGTTAGCTCTATCCAGGAGGCGCTCACGGTAACCGGTACCGAAGTCAGGCACGCGCCCGAGAGGCCGAAGGCCGCACGGCTCGAGCTGCAGTGTTTCGAATCGGCAGAGGCCGAGATGCGGGCTGCCGGCGCCTGGGCGCGGGCACGGCTCGAGGATGCGCCGGACGCGTCGATAGCCATCATTGCTACCAGCCTCGAGACGCAGGCGCAGCAAGCGGGCCACCTTGTACGCGAGGGGCTGGTCCCGGGATGGCAATACGCGCCAGCGTCTTTTGCGCAGGCAGTAAACACCTCCTATGGGCGCAAACTCGGCGACTATCCGGCGGTATCGGTCGCGTTGCTGTTACTGAACTGGCTTGTTCGGGACCTGTCATCCACTGAGCTTGGCCACCTGCTGCGTACGCCAATGCTCGGATCTGCGTCGTTCGGCGGACGTAGCCGCTTCGAGCTCAGACTTCGTCAGCTGCCGGCCCGCCGCTGGACGCCGGCTATGGTTTCGTCAACGTTTCGCGGTGCGGGCGGGGGGGGCGCCGCGATTGAATGGCTCGAAATGGTCGCCCACCTCACCACGGCCCGACGAGAGCTACAAAAGCAGAAACGGGCGTCCCCGGCTGACTGGGCGATTTACAGTGACGAGATGCTTGTCGCATGTGGTTGGCCGGGTAGCGATGCACTCTCGAGTTTCGATTTTCAGCTGGTCAATCGCTGGCGGGATACGCTGAACGACCTGGCTCGGCTCGACGTCATCAGTCCGTCGATGGACCTGAAGACCGCGATTCGGCGCCTGGGAATCATGGCTGCTGATGCGGTATTTCAGCCGGAGTCCGACAGTAGCCGGGTACAGCTGATGGGCCCCCTGGAGGCCTCAGGGGCCGAATTTGGCGCGATCTGGATCAGCGGCGTCACTGCAGCCAACTGGCCACCGGCAGGCATTCCGTCGCCCCTGCTTGCGCGTCAGCTGCAGCGGGGTTTTGGCATGCCGGATGCCGACCCTTCCGACACAGTCGATTATGCGCAGAACCTGCTGCTCCACCTGGGCCACGCAGCGCCGCAGGTTGTTTGCAGCTATGCGAAGCACGAAGACGATGCGGAGCAATCGCAAAGCGGCCTGCTTGCGCCACTTAGCCCGCAACCCGTCACCGCACAGCCGGATCCCGGCTGGCACGCGTCACTGCTGGCGACGACAGGCGCCACCGTGGTTGCAGAGGAGGCTGTTCCGGCCATGCAGGAAGGCGAGCGTATTTCGGGAGGCGCGGGTGCGATCCAGCGACAGCTAAACGATCCTGTGAGTGCTTTCATCGCCGGGCGCCTTGGTGTCGCTTACCTGCAAGCGCAGGCGATCGGTTTGCCGGCACCCCTGCGCGGCAACATCATTCACGATGCGCTACACCGGCTTTACATCGATACTCCCTCGCAGAGTGATATCGCCGCCTGGAGCGAAGAGCAGCTGCAGTCATTAATCAGCCAGGCCGTAGACTCCGCATTTGGCCGTCATGAACGCAACACCGACGAGAGTCTCGCTCAACTGCTCAGGCTCGAGCGAACTCGAATAGCCAACTTGCTGCGTGAGTTTGTGGGTGCAGACGGCGCGCGCGAAGAATTCGCCATCGAAGCTGTTGAACACCAGGTGTCATTTGCGGAGGCCGACGTTCAACTGCAGCTTCGCATCGACCGGATTGATCGACTCAACGACGGCACACTCGCGATCCTGGACTACAAGACCGGGGCAAAGCGGACGCTCATTGACAGCACTGGCCAGCCGAAGGAAATACAGCTGATTGCTTACGCGCTGGCTCTGGACGCTGCCGTTTCTGCAGTCGCACTCGTCAACGTCGATTCTCGTGCGATCAGTTTCGAGGGCGCCGGCGCCGGTTACGCGAAAAGCGATGACTGGGAGACATCGCTTGCGGCTTGGAAAGACCTGGTGCGCGCGGCGTGCCGCGCGATGAGTGCAGGGGACGTTCGCATTAATGCAGCACAGGGCGTGCAGGATGCGCGCGCCTTCAATCTGCTGACTCGCTACACGGAGCTGCTTCGTGGAGACTGACGACAGACTGATCCTGGACGATGAGCAAGCGCGCCACGACTCGCTGGACGTGTCGCGTTCATTCATCGTGCAGGCGCCGGCCGGTTCCGGCAAGACTGAACTCCTGATACAGCGTTATCTCAAACTGCTGTCCGTGGTGGAGAACCCGGAAGAGGTGATTGCGATCACCTTCACACGCAAGGCGGCTGCGGAGATGCAGTTTCGTGTTTTGAGCGCGCTGCAACTCGCGTATCGCGGACAGCAACCGACTCAGGTTCATCAACAGCCGACGCATGTCCTGGCAGAAGCCGCTCTGCAGAGAGACGCGGAGTTCGGCTGGCAGCTGATTTCCAACCCGCGCCGCTTACGCATCCAGACTCTGGATTCGCTCAATGCAATGATTGCACGCCTTCGGCCGATCAGTGCGCCGGAAAGTGCCAGCGGTGTGCGTATCGTCGTCGATGCCGAACTGAAAAGTCTCTATCGATTGTCGGCGCTGGCGACCCTCGACTGGTTGGCGGAACGCGGCCCCATGCGGGACGCGACGCGCGAGGTGCTCCTGCATGTCGATAACAACACCTGGATCTACGTTGCCTACCTTACGCAGATGCTTGCAACCCGCGACCAGTGGTTACCGTTCGTCGGCAGCGGCCTGCTTTCGGAGCAAGAGTCCACGACGCTGCGTATGCGCTTTGAAGAGAATCTTGAGCGCGTTGTTGCCGATCACCTGCGTCGGACGGCGGCGGTTTTTCCTGCTGATGCCGTAGCTGAACTGCTTTCCTTACAGGGCTATGCGTCGGAGCACCTGCTGGGCGCCGGGGAAACCAGCAGCCCGATCGCGTCCTTGCAGGGACTCACGGCATTGCCATCTGTGGAGCCGGGTGCGACAAGCCAGTGGCTGGGCCTCGCCGAATTGCTCCTGACGAAGACAGGGGAGTTTCGCAAGAGAGTCGATAAGCGGCAGGGTTTTCCGCCGGGTGACAAAGGTCAGAAAGCTGATATGCACGGCCTGCTCGAAAAGCTATCCGCGAAAGGCCACGTCGGTGATCTCCTGCACGGCGTACGCTCACTGCCACCGGTGCGCTACAGCGACGAGCAATGGCGTGTAATGCTCGCCCTGTTCAGACTGCTGCCGCTGGCAGTCACCGAATTGAAACGCCTGTTCGCGGAGCAGGGCGTCTCCGATCACACCGAAATTGCGCTATCAGCCGCTGCTGCGCTCGGCACCGCCGAGAACCCGGGTGATGTTGCGCTCTTGTTGGACTACCAGGTCCGACATCTCCTGGTCGACGAGATGCAGGATACATCCAGCGCTCAATACCGCATGCTCGAGGCACTCACCGGGGGCTGGCAGCAAGGTGATGGCCGCACGTTGTACTGCGTCGGCGATCCGATGCAGTCGATTTACCGGTTTAGAAATGCCGAAGTAGGGCAGTTCCTGCTGGCACGACAACATGGTATCGGCAGCGTCAGGCTGGAGCCGCTGCTGCTGCGCAGGAATTTCCGGTCCGGGCAGTTCCTCGTGGACTGGTTCAACACGGTGTTCCCTGAAATCCTGGCCCCGGTCGACGAGCCTATGAGCGGCGCCGTAGCGTATTCGGATGCGGTCAGTGTTCCGCAGCTCGCAGCGATTGGCGATTGTTGCGTGTACCCGCTGTTTGACAGCAGACCCGAGCAGGAGGCCGAGGTCGGATGCGAAGTCATACAGAATCTACTGGTCGACAATCCCGAGGATGAGGTCGCGGTACTGGTCCGCAGTCGCACGCAACTACCGAACCTGCTTGCAGCGCTGCGCCGGGCAGGGATTGATTACCGTGCCATCGAAATCGATCGCCTGACCGATCTACCTGAGGTTATCGAGGTGCTTGCGCTTACGCGTGCCGCCGTACACCAGGGCGACCGCCTGGCGTGGCTGGCGCTACTGCGCGCGCCCTGGATTGCCCTGGACTGGAATGACTTGCATGCGTTGGTCGTCAACGATACGAAAAGCACCGTCTGGGAACTGCTGCAAACAGAGGACCGGCTGCAGGCTGTTTCTGAAAGTGGCCGCGCGGCGATAGCATCGGCTAAAAGCGTGCTGGCGGAGCTGGTTACACCAAGGCGGGTGCGCGGCCTTCGCGAATTGGTCGAGGAGGTCTGGCTCAGGCTCGGTGGGCCCGCGATCCTCAACGACGAGTACACGGTGGCCAATGTCTACCGTTACTTCGACGTAATCGAAAAATACGAACGGCACGGCACACTCGATGATGTTGCGGAACTCGAATCGATACTCGATCAGGAGCGGGTTTCAAGTGACGTTAAAGCACGCCTTCAGATCATGACCATGCACCGGGCGAAGGGGCTCGAATTCGAACACGTCGTTCTTTATGGACTCGGGCGCTTGCCGCGTAGCGGCGATCAGCGCGTACTCTCCTGGTTTGATTTGCCGGACGAGCATGGTGCACAGGCAAAGGTGATCAGTCCGGTAGGCCCGCGAGCCGAATTGACGAGAGACCCGGTGCATCGTTTTATTGATCTTAGTGAGGCGAAGAAGGACAGATACGAACAGGCGCGCTTGCTGTACGTGGCATGCACACGCGCGCGTAACAGTCTTCATCTGATCGGGCATACAACCACAAATCCCGAGGCCGATGAGTTCAAACCTCCACCCAAGCGGAGCTTGCTGTATCGGCTGTGGGGGGCGCTCGAGCCGCAATACGCACAGGCCTTTTGCGGTAACGGCGCAGTGGGGGAAGAGGCCGTCAAGAGTCCCTGGTTGGAGCCGGTTCTACGACGTTTTGAAGCTGGTTGGAAGCTGCCGGCTGCGGTAGCGCTGCCGGGTACCGTGGACCAGGAAGAGGGTGTGGCTGCCGACGAGAAAGTCGAGTTCTATTGGGTCGGCACCGAGGCACGCCTGGCCGGAACCGTCGTACATCGCTGGCTGCACGCATTCGCCGAGGAACGTGCCCTTGCGCAGACAACCTCGCTGCCGGCTTACCGTGCAGTTACCGAGCGCTGGCTCAAGGAGATGGGCGTTGGCGAGAAACTGATCGGTGATATTTGCGAGCGCGTCGAAGCGGCGCTGCAGCGCATTCTTGAGGATGAGAAGGGTCGCTGGGTCATCTCGGGAGAGGGCCGTGCTGAGCTTGCCCTCACGGGTGTCTTCGAGGGGGAAATCGAGTCGGTGATTCTTGACCGGGTGAGGATAGACGCTGACGGCACGCACTGGATCGTCGATTACAAGACGAGCTCGCACGAGGGCGGCAATCTTGAGGGCTTCCTGCGGGCGGAAATCGACCGCTACACGCCGCAGCTGCAGAAATACAAAGCAATCTATGGTGCCTATTCAGGCAAGGATGCGCGTTGCGCGCTTTACTTTCCGCTACTGCAGACTTTTCTCGAGGTTGACGTATAGTCCGACGGCGCGAACCTACAGCATGCCCTCAAGTCTTAACTCGCGTTGGCCACGCTCATCCGCGGAGCCCAGGTATTCCAGCTGCCGCTTCAGCCCCACAGGTGCCCCCGGCTTCGCGGCGATCTTACCGAGAAACTGATAGCTTCGATCTCCCAGAACCTGCAAGCTGCCTGCGATATCAACAACGCCATCCGTGTCTTCAATCGTTGCGGCAATACCGTTGTTCTGTGTGAAGAACTCGGCCTCGAAACCGCCAATCGATTCACGGCTCAGGCGCGGTGCGACAAGTCCATTTACCCTGACGGTACCGTTCGCTGCAACGGGCAGTCCCGCTATGACTTCTATGCGCTCGAACTGCAGACTTGCGTCACCATTTAGTCCGCTGACGTTGAGTGACTTCGCAAACAGGCTGAGCGGCAACGATGCTGCGAGTTCGGAAACGATCAGCTTGCCGCCGATCCCGATGCCAACGTCCGCTTCGACGAAGCCGGACACAGGTGTTCCCTGCACGTGGTACTTGGCCTGCCCGGTGAACAGGCGCAGCGGTTTGATTTGCCAGCTGACGTCGCCGATGTATAGGTCGTTTACAGTGATTGCATCGGCGTGGCCGCGCCAGGCGGTTCCCTGAATGCCGCTTACAGCCACACCGACGGGCGCCGCCCACCGATACGCGACGCGCGCGGGGAACATGACGATTATGGCGACGGTAAGGGTGAGGAGGGCGACAAGTAGCAGGCCGCGTTTTGTTTTAATCAAAGAACGCGCTCCAGCGTCAGGGTCGCATTGATTCGTCCCGCGCCCGATTGCGATCCCTTGGACAAGCTGCCGGCCTGCACGTGCATCGAATGCTGGTCGCTGAGATCACCCAGCCAGAGCACGAGATCGTCGAACGCGACGTTCTCGAACTCGACGCGGATGCCATTGCTCGAGGTAGGCTGGCTGCGGCGACGGAACTGCTCCAACTGGCGGCTTCTCAGCGTCTGGTCGACGATGATAATCGGCGCCTGTTGACTGGTGGAACCGGCCGTCTTGGTTGCGCTATTGCCGGTTTGCGCCATGCCCTTTAGCGGTCCGAGTTCGGCCAGTGAGCGATGCCAGTCGGCGACGCTGTCCGCCATCGCGTCGTGGTTCCGATCGAGCGGTGTCCAGATAAAACCGTAAAACAAGGCGGTAACGACGACGAGCACACCCAGCGACACGAACAGCTGCTCGCGGGATTCCAGACCTTCGAACCAGCTCTTCATGATCCCGACTCACGAATCTGCAGGCGACTACTGATTTCATCGGCGACCTGGTCCGTCGACTGGATGGATGCCGTGAAACGTCCCGAGGCGCTGATTGATTTCTGAATATTGTCGAGCGTCGCAACGTCCGGTGAGGAGATACGCACGTCGATCACGCCTGCCCGGTAGCTGATGTTCTCGATTCGAGCACTCGCATTCTGCGCCATCGCGTCGCCGAGTTGCCTGAGCGACGGCAGGAATACCTGCGGTCCGGTTGACGCCCCCAGCCCCTGTCTTATTGAGCGCACGGCGTTGATCGGGTCCATGACCTCACGCGTGTCGCCGGGACGAATTTGCCGGTATTCCTGTGTGAAGCGCGTCTTCAACGCTGCCTCTTCTTCGGCCAGGCGATTGTAGTCGACCGCTTTTCCGACCAGCCCCAGCACCATTAGCCCCAGCAACAGGACAGCGGCGCTGCGCCACGGCCGCAGCTGGGATCGATAGTCTGTCTTCGCGCCATAGACGCCCTGCAACAGGTTGACGCCGCTGCCGCTGGCCACCGTGACTGCGAGTTTCGGCAACACGCCGTCCGCCAGCAAGTTGATATCGACGCTGTGGAGTTCGTGCCGAAGCGCTATCCAGTCGTGCGCAAAGCGTTCTTCGTCGGCCGCCTCGCAATAAGCGACAAGGTGGCCTTCCGGTTCAATCGCATCGTCGCTATCTTCGTCTTCGGAGCTTCGGTCGGACAGCGCGCCTGCAGTAACCAGCGTGTCGCTGGGACTGACGCCTTGCATGGCGAACTCGGTATCGGCCCCGTCGTTGAAGAAAACGCAGTCGCGATCAACCAGCACGCTTAATGTGCCCGGAATGCGGGCGAGCCCGCAATTTTCGGGAACCATCCGGGCCGGCTCGATACCCGCCTCATTCAGCGCGGCTTTCCACTCATCCATCTTCTCAATCGATACAACGGCCACCGGTAGCTGGCCGTTGTCGCGCCGCATGCCTGACGCGAAATGCAGATTTTCGACGTCCTCCGCCATGCTCTCCTCGAGCGCGAAGGGCAGGGCCGCGCGCAGCCGGGCGCCACCGCGAATCGGGACGTTGACTGTCGTGGTGATCGTTTCAAGTGCCGGCACCAGCACGATCACGGACCGCCCGCCAACTTCGGCCGCCGCCTGTTCCAGGGTGCCCGTCCCGGGCGCTCCGCGACGAGTGCCGTTATTGTCGACGGCAATCCACTCCGCGATATCGGCAGTGGTGCGACCCAGACGTATTACAAGAAACTCAGCCATGCAAAATGGTCCCTCTAGATGGTTCCGAGGCTACGGAGAATGGGTATTACATCGGAACTATTGGGGCTCCGATACAGTACGGTGAATAAACTTATCCGAACCGTATCAATCTGGACGACGGCCTTCAATTGAAAATAGCTGCTGGTCTCGGAAAACCCATCCGGCTGCAGATCGGTCTCGACAAGCGGCGCAAACACGCCACCATAGTCAGCAAAACCGCCGTTTTCGCGCAGCGCGATCAATCCCTCTGCGTCGCTTAGCGTGATATTGCTGCCCAGCGACTGCAGGACAGGCGCGCTCGCGGTGTTGACGTTGACCGGCGTTCGACCTGGCAACGCCGCAACATGCGGCCGCAAGATCTCGAAGCTGCTGCGATCCATGCCATCAACGGCGGCTAACTCGGAAACGCTCAATATTGGCCTGTTGGCCGTTCTGTACGGTGGCGTCAGGCCCGTATACAGCGGATCTTCCGCGCCGAACGGAATGCTCTCGGTCTGGTCGGCGTCAATCCAGTCGGCGACTATCTCGGCAAGACGCTCTTCCAATCCGAGGGCATTGAGCAAGCGCTTGAACTGTTCTAAAGACGGCTTGTCAGTCTTGCCATTCGCGTCGATCAGGTTGTTGATATTGAAGCGACCCTGCAGGTCCTGTATCTGACCGTAAATCTCACCCTGAACGGCTTGCGCGTCTATGGGCAGCGCCGGAATCTCCGTCGCCCATATCTCGTCGAGATGATCGGAAGTGCTGTTGGCCTGGTCATCACGCAGGATATTGCGCACCCAGCCTTCCGACCCGACAGCCACCTGGATCGCCTGGTCCCGATACAGCATGACCATGGTGCGTCTGACGTCCAGCGCATTATCCCAGGACAAACTGGCGGCAACGGAGGCAGCCAGTGCGGTGATCAGCATAGCGGTTATCAGCGCAACGCCGCGTTTCTTGATGGCAGACCTCATGGTGAGACCTCTACCATGCGCGTGATTTCACCCTCATCGGGAAGCACGAGCACGATCTCGACCGCGCGCGGCAGGTTCATCCCGGAACCCGCCTGCGCCGTCAGTGGCGGCCATTGCCCGACCCACTCGTCGCTCACCGTCAGGAAACGAAAAGCGAGGCTATCGACCTCATCGAGCATAACGGTCGTAATCGGTATGTTATTGACTGTTCGGTCGAGGACATTCCAGTGATAACGGATGAGCTCGCCGTCCTCGATGCGGTAGGCCGTGCGCTGCAGGGTGCTGCGTGGCACACCGACTGGATTGGGCCAGCCGCCGTGGGTCAACTGCAGCGAAAACTCGGAACCCAGCGAGGATTGCAGTGCAGCGATAGGAGCGTTTCCCAGCTCCACGCGTACAGGGCGAGGTGCCGCCTGCAGCAATTCAGTGCTCAGGTAGCTGATAGTCCGTTGCACCGACTGCAGGCGGTCCATGCGGTCCGTCAGCATATCTGCATTGGCGAGTGTCTGGCCCAAAGACATGTAAGCAAGCAGGGACATAACGCCAAACACGGTGAGGGCGACCATAACTTCGATCAGCGTGAAGCCGTTGTCGCGGGAGCGCTTCATGTTGTCGGTCCACTCGGTGGTGTCGGCAGGCCGCGACCCCAGATCTGGTTAGCCTGTCCGACCGGCGTCGGCTCGCCGATAAAGCCGGTCACCGTACGAATGTTGTACTCACTGCCCGCCAGCGACACAGAAACATCGACACGAAAAAACGACTCGATTCCAGTCTCCGAAACAACCGTGCGCCACGTCCACTGGGCATTGGCGAAGTCGACCTCGCCGCTGGTCGAGCTGACCTCCGGCAAGACGTTGGCAAGACGCAGCTCCGCGATCTTGTTCTGCGCGATCCAGCTTGCGTACGTGCGTTCACGCATCGCGTTCGCGGCGTCTATCATCTGATTCATACTGGCGGCAATCGCAGTTAACGATAGTGCAACGATCGTCAGAGCAACCATTACCTCAATCAGCGTGAAGCCGTTTTCCTTGCTGTCGTGCATGGCTGCCTAGTCGTCCTCGTCAACAAATTCAATTTCGCCGAGTATGTCGCCCCGCAGGACCAGCTGCTGATCTTGCTGCGGGCGCCGCAGCCGAATCTCGTACGCGGTCAATTCACCACTCGAGAATACAAAAACGTGCGGCGCATATTTTTCGGCAGTCCGCGACATGTTCTGCGCGTCAGGATCCTCGAACTCCTTTGGGTCATCCGCCAGCACGATCCGTTTGTCTTCGACGTAGAGTTCGAATTCCATCCCTTCGGGTAGCTGTCGCAATCGAAACAAATCGTCGCCAGGTATCTCGCTCCACTGCGAGGCGAACGGGTCAAACTCGACAAATCGGTAGGTGGACGTCATCAGCTCCAGGCCGAACTCCCGCCCCTGTAACGTCGCCTCGTCCTGCGCCACCTCGATAAGTGAGGCGAGACGTTGGCGCTCGGTACCGAGATCCCGGTCGTCGCCGAGCAGACCGATGGACATCAACGCAATCCCGGAAATCGTCGCAATGATAATGACCACGACGAGGATCTCGATGAGGGTGAACCCGAGCTGTCTCCTGGCGTTGAACATCAGGTCCGTCGACCTTTGGTCACCAGCTGGTTTACTCCGGGTCCCAGTTTCCCATATCCCCGTCGAGCCCCTCACCTCCGGGCCTGCCGTCGCGGCCGAGCGTATAGACGTCGATTTCAGCGTTGTTGCCGGGATTCAGATACTGGTAGGGGTTTCCCCAAGGGTCCTTTGGCAGGCGATCGAGGTAGCCGCCGGACTTCCAGTTGCGGATATTCGGGTCGGTCGGTTTGGTCACCAGCGCATCGATGCCTTGCTCCGTCGTCGGGTAGGCGAAGTTATCAAGCCGGTAGAACTTGAGCGCATTCTCGATATTCGCGATCTCCGCCTTCGCTTTTGTCAGCTGTGCGTCGTCAACGCGGCCGATTACGTTGGGCGCAACGATAGCGGCGAGAATACCGATAATGATGACGACGACCATGATCTCGATCAGGGTGAAACCCTGCTGTTTCCTGAAGAGCGGTGTTGGCCGCATTTTTTGACTCACTGATGTTGCTCCGTGGCGGCGAAACGTCTGCGTGTGGCGCCGCTGAATTGACTCTTAATTAACGTAAACGTCAGTATACCAAACATGGGGTTAGACAAACCGGATAGAAAGGGCACAAAGACATTCGCGATCAGCCTTTGGTGGCTGCCGATTACCGTCTTTCTGCTGGCCCTGATCCTTGTTATTGGCGGGGAGGCGGCAAGCGTCGGTCTTCGGTTTGACAGGGCCGCTATACAATCCGGAGAGCTCTGGCGGCTGGTAACCGGACATTTCGTTCATCTTGGCGGCCCACATTTTGCGCTGAATGCCGCCGGACTGGCGCTGGTCTGGTTTCTCGTGGGCCAGGTTTTTGACTGGCGCCAGTGGCTCCTGATTCTTGGCGTGAGCCTGTTTACGATGGATCTGGGGCTGTGGCTCCTGAACCCCGGGCTGGACTGGTACGTGGGCCTGTCCGGCCTGCTGCACGGAATTCTGGCCGCAGGGCTGGTGGAGCGATTGCGCCGTCCTGACGGCGAGACACTGGTTCTGGCTGCGTTAGTACTTGGAAAACTCGTCTGGGAGCAGCTCAGTGGGCCCTTGCCGGGGTCGGAAGGCACGGCGGGCGGTCCCGTGGTCGTGGATGCCCATTTATTTGGTGCTCTGGGAGGCGTTCTGGCGGCGATTGCATTGCGGATTAGAGTCCGGGCCGCCGCAGCTATATAATTCGCGGCCGTCAGGCCGTCTGTGCAAGGAGACTAAATTGACGATCGCTATGGTATTCCCCGGGCAAGGCTCGCAATCGCAAGGCATGCAGGCCGATCTCGCCGCCGAGTATTCTGTCGTACAGGAGACTTACGCCACCGCCAGTGACGTGTTGGGCTATGACCTTTGGGAGCTGGTTCAGGGCGGACCCGCGGAGCGCCTTGGCGAGACGGTCGTGACACAACCGGCCATGCTTGCCGCTGGCGTGGCGGCCTTTCAGGTCTGGCAGCAAGCGGGCGGTACGACGCCGACGCAAATGGCCGGACACAGCCTCGGCGAGTACACAGCACTGGTTTGCTCGGGTGCAGTCGACTTCGTCGATGCAATGCGCATCGTCAAGCGGCGCTCGGAGCTGATGCAGGAAGCGGTGCCTGTCGGTATCGGCGCGATGGCCGCTGTACTCGGACTCGATGACGACAAGATCGTCGAGCTGTGCGACGAAGCATCCACGATCGGCATAGCCGAGCCTGTCAATTTCAACTCGCCGGGACAGGTCGTGATTGCCGGTCACGCGACCGCCGTAGCCCAGGCCGTGGAATACGCCAAGGAACACGGCGCACGGCGGGCCATCTTGCTGCCTGTCAGCGTGCCATCGCATTCGTCACTAATGCGCGATGCCGGGGTCTCACTTGCCGAGACGCTGGACGCGACCGATTTTTCGACACCTTCCATCACCGTCATCAACGCTGCGACTGCCGTGCCTTACGTCGATGCCGCGGATATCAGGATCAAACTATCAGCCCAGGTCTACAGCCCGGTGCTTTGGGTTCGCACCGTCGAGGCGATGCTCGACGCGGGCGCGAGCACGATTATCGAATGCGGTCCTGGCAAGGTTCTCGCGGGCCTTGTGCGCCGTATTGCCAAGGGTACGACAGTGGGGTGTATCGACAGCATCGGCGGCTTGCAGAAAGCACTGCAAGGCTAGTTTCTTCGACAGGCTAAAGGACGATTCATGAGCAAGTTGTTTACGGCAGACGCCCTCGACGGCGAAGTTGCGCTGGTCACTGGCGCATCGCGCGGCATCGGTGCCGCTATTGCTGCGACTCTCGCAGCGGCAGGAGCAACCGTAATCGGCACGGCGACGAGCCAGGGCGGCGCGGACAAGATCACCACGTCGCTGGGCGACGGAGGGCGTGGCATCGTCCTTGACGTTGCGGATGAAACCTCCGCGCAGGCGGCGCTCAAGGACATTCAGGGCAGGGAGGGCAATCCGTCTATCCTGGTGAACAATGCCGGCATTACCCGCGATAACCTGCTCATGCGGATGAAGCAGGAAGAATGGGATGATGTCATCGCGACCAACCTCACGGGTTTGTTTCGAATGAGCAAAGCCTGTCTGCGCGGCATGATGAAAGCGAAGAAGGGGCGCATCATCAATATTGCGTCCGTGATCGCGGTCATGGGCAACGCGGGTCAGGCTAACTACGCCGCGACCAAGTCCGGCATGATCGGGTTTTCCAAATCACTGGCCCGGGAAATCGGATCGCGCGGCATCACCGTAAACGTCGTTGCGCCCGGCTTTATAGACACGGACATGACCAAGGTACTAAGCGATGAGCAACGCGCCGTAATGCTTGGTCAGGTTCCACTCGGGCGACTCGGCGCAGCGGAAGATATTGCGAACGCCGTGCTATTCCTCGCCTCTGGAGGCGGCGCGTATATCACCGGCGAGACCTTGCACGTTAATGGCGGCATGGTGATGGACTAGGCGTCAGATTTGACGCTGCCTCCGGACTGAAATTTGCAGCAAATTATCGGTCCCGGCGTGTAGATTGCCATGGATGATTCACATACAATGGCCACCCACGACGGGCGATCACCTTGAAATATCAAGGACTTACGTATAGTTCGACGTGGAATCAGGACCAATTTTAGCGCCACCCGACGAGCGCAGTACGGCTAGTCGGGCGGGGAAAATCCGCGGTTTCAGGTCCACCGCAGTGGATTTAGAGTC
>CAYTTZ010000050.1:0-16846 GCA_964440945.1 uncultured Woeseiaceae bacterium | reverse complement strand
GGGGTTTTTTTGTTGGCAATTAGGTACTTGCAGGCGATCATCCGCATGACCCTGATTTGATTTCGCATTTTCTAAACCAAATTCGCGTTTCACGCATCTTATCTATAGGCGGAAGCTCCAGGGTCGCCGCTGTGAGTTAAGATAAACAACAAGAAACAAGAAGCTATTTCGCAATACCCCTGGTACTGCGGAGCGTATTTTTTTGCATTTGTCGGGACCAACAATGAACAAAAAAAGCCTATGGATCGGCATCGCAGTACTCCTGATCGTCGCCGTCATCGCAGTCTTTGCCTTCTCCAGGGGCGGTGACGACATGCTCGAGGTGCAGACCGCAACGATCGGCCGCGAGACGATCGTGCAAAAGGTGAATGCGACCGGTCGTATTCAGCCCAAGACGCAGGTGCGCATCAGCGCCGATGTCAGCGCCAAGATCGTTCAATTGCACGTCGAGGAAGGCGACTGGGTAGAACAAGGCCAGCTGCTGGTCGAGCTCGACCGTGAGCGTTATGAAGCCGAGGTCGAACGCGCCGAGGCCAATGTGCGCTCGGCCCAGGCAAATGCCAAGCTCGTGCGGCAAAACATGTTGAAGACCCAGAAGGACTTCGATCGAGCGCGCGATATCGTCGCTCGCAAGCTCGATTCACAGTCCATGCTGGACGCTGCCAGTGCGGCGTACCAGGTTGAGGTCGCCCGTTACGAATCAGCCCTCGATCAGACTGAACAAGCCAGGGCGTCTGCCAAGCAATCCATGGACAGCCTGGCAAAAACCATCATCTATTCACCCATGACCGGCACCATCAGTGACCTGAACAAAGAGCAAGGTGAGATCGCCATAGGTTCGCAGTTTCAGGAGGACGTCATTATGATTGTCGCCGATCTGACCGACATGGAGGCGCAGGTCAACGTCGACGAGAACGATATCGTCAACGTAGAGCTCGGGCAGACGGCCGAGATCGAGGTTGACGCCTTGTTCGGCGAGACCCTTGAGGGCACCGTGTATGAGATCGCAAATGCCGCCAACTCCAACGACCAGGGATCGCAGAACCAGAAGACCGAGTTCGAGGTAAAGATCTCGATATCCGGAGAAACTTCACGGCTGCGTCCGGGTATGACTGCCAGCGCGGACATCAGCACAAAAACCAGGACAGACGTCATTGGTATTCCTATCCAGAGCGTTGCCGTGCGGACGATCGACCAGCTGACCCTTGAAGGCGAGGAAATTGCCGACGCCGAGAAACGCTTCACCGCCGATGAAGACGGCTTCGTCGAAATTGTGTTTTGCATTGAAGATGACGGCTCAGCTTCGGCAAGACAGGTCGATACCGGCATCCAGAGCGATGACATGATTGAGATCATCTCCGGCGCCGAGGCCGGCGAGCAGGTTGTGACCGGGTCTTATCGTGCCATTTCGTCAGATCTCAGGAACGGCGCAGTGGTCAGGGTCAACAACGACGCCGACGCCGATGCCGATGCCGGCTCCCGGACACGTTGAGCAAGGCTGTACGATGAAACTGACTGACCGCAATGGCAAGATCCTCTCGCTCCAGGACGTGGTCAAGACCTATGAGATGGGCACGCAGCAGGTGCATGCGCTGAGCGGCGTGTCGCTCGATCTGAATCGGAATGAGTACGTTGCGATCATGGGTCCGTCAGGGTCGGGAAAATCTACGTTGATGAATATCATCGGTTGCCTGGACGTGCCAACCAGCGGCAGCTATTCGCTGGATGGCGAAATGGTGGCGAACAAGTCCGAAGGACAGCTTGCGGAAATCCGTAACCGGTTAATTGGTTTTGTCTTCCAGACGTTCAATCTGATTCCCCGCGCCGATATCTTTCACAATGTTGAGCTGCCGCTCGTTTACGGCGGCATTGGCAAGGCAAAGCGGCGCGAACTGGCCGAGCAGGCGATTGAGCAGGTGGGCCTGACTGACCGAATGACGCATAAGCCGAACGAACTCTCCGGTGGGCAGCGCCAGCGCGTTGCTATTGCCCGCGCACTGGTCTTTAACCCCTCGATCATCCTGGCCGATGAACCGACCGGCAACCTGGACAGCAGGACAGGCGAAGAGATCATGGCGATGTTCGACGAACTGCATGCGGCGGGCCAGACTATCATCATCGTTACGCATGAGGACCATATTGCCGATCATGCGCATCGCGTCATCCGGCTGCGTGACGGCAAGGTCGAGAGCGACAAATCTTCAACGGGTGTAGCTGCCGCATGAGACTCATGCCGGACATGCTCGAATCGATGAAGATCGCCTGGCACTCGATCGTCGCGAACAAAGCGCGCGGCGCATTGACCACGCTTGGCATTGTTATCGGCATTGTCGCTGTCACGACAACGATGACCGTCTTCAATGGCATGCAGTCACAATTCATGCAAAGCGCTGGCTCTGTCGGAGCAGACGTCGTTTACGTGTCGCGCAACCCGTGGATCATGATGGGTGACTGGTTCCTGTACCGTAATCGCCCGAATATCGACATGCAGGAGGCGGAGGCGCTGGAACGCGCATTCCGGGGGCGCGCCATTGTAAATCCCAACGTCAATACGCAACGTGACGTGAAGTTTCGTTCGGATTCGATGGGCGGCGTGACCATACTCGGCACCACCGAGAAGATGCTCGCGATATCAAATCGAATTCCGGAGATTGGTCGTTTCCTGATGAACCACGACGTCCGCTCCAAGAAAAATGTCGCTGTCCTCGCATCAGAGGTGGCCGAGGGTCTCTTCGGCGATGTAAGTCCGATCAACAAGCAAATAGACGTCGGACCTTACAAGTATCGCGTAATTGGTGTCCTGGAAGAACTGGGCGGCTCGACCATGGGCGGGCCCAATATGGACCGGCAGATATACATCCCTATCACGTCATTCATCAAATCCTTCGGCGGCCGCCGCTCGATGAATTTCGACGTTGCCGTAAAGGCGCCAAGAATTGATGACCTGGACGACCTCGAATATGAAGTCATCGGCGAAATGCGCAAGATTCGCAAACTAAGACCCGCGGAGGATGCCAATTTTACAATCAACAAACTGGATTCCTTGCTTGGCGCGTTCAATAGTATCGTTGGGGCCGTGCTCGGTATCGGGCTCGTGGTAACGGGCATCGCGCTGTTTGTCGGCGGAATCGGTGTCATGAATATCATGTTTGTCTCGGTAACGGAGCGTACGCGTGAAATCGGAATAAGAAAGGCTATCGGCGCGAAGAACCGCAGCATACTGATGCAGTTCCTGTTCGAGTCCGCGGCGATCTGTCTGTTCGGCGGACTTATCGGCATCGGCATCGCTGCGGTGGTTGCCGTTGGCATCAACGCATCCGGTGTAATGCCGGCGAGCCTGTCGCCCGGCATCATGATTGCGGCAGTCGTTGTGTCCATCGTCGTAGGCGTCGTTGCCGGGCTGGTGCCGGCATTGAAAGGCGCCCGCCTCGACCCAATAGACGCCCTGCGTTACGAGTAATCGACGGAACCGTTATGCAGAGAATTGATACCCTAAGGATGGCGCTTCAGGCGATACGCACGAACCGGCTGCGCTCCGCACTCACGCTCGTCGGCATCGTGCTCGGCGTGGCATCTATCATCGCCGTCATGACGGGTATTACCGTCGTGCAGGGAACGATGGAAAAAGAGATGAGCATCCTCGGCGCGCAAACTTTCCAGGTCCAGAAGTGGCCGTCAGGTCCGTCAACGCGGGAAGAACGGCTTGCGGCTATGGCGTGGCCGCCGGTCACGCTCAGTGATGCCCAGGCCATTCGGGATCATGTCGATGCGGTTGACATAGTTGGCCCGGAGCTTTGGAACCAGGGTAGCTTCAAAGCGGAGTATCGTGGCGAGGAAACCAATAGCAACATATCGGTCGTTGGTGCCACGCCGGAGTACGCGCAGAACAACACGCACTTCGTAGGACACGGTCGCAATGTTTCGCAGCTGGACGTGCACCGCGCAAGCAAAGTGGCCGTGATAGGATACGCGATCTCCCGACACCTCTATCCGTTCGTTGATCCGATCGGACGCGACATACGCGTCGACGGGCGCAAGTACAAGGTTATCGGTGTGTTCGACGAGAAGAACTCCGCCTTCAACGCTTCCTACGACAGCTACGTTCTGATTCCGGTTTCGACGTTTCTCAATATCTATGGCAGCGTGGACGAAGAAGGCTTTCCTCGATCCGTCAACATTACAGTGCATGCCAGGACGCCTGAAGTTATCGACGAAGCCATCGCCGAGACGCGTGCGGTACTGCGACGCAATCGTGGCGTCAAGCGCGGCGAAAATGACAACTTTGAGCATTTCAATTCCGAAAGCTCGATACGCCAGTTCAACGAGATGACGTTAGGCGTGAAGATTGGCGCTGTCGTTATCGGCGCCATTGCGCTGCTGGTCGCCGGCATTGGCATCATGAATATCATGCTGGTATCCGTTACGGAGCGCACCAAGGAAATCGGCATTCGCAAAGCGCTCGGTGCGAAGCCGCGCAATATCCTGATGCAGTTTCTTTTCGAGGCCATTTTGCTATGTAACATTGGTGGCCTCATCGGCGTGTTTCTCGGCGTCGGTATTGGCAACCTTATCGTCACACAGGGCATGTCTTCGTCCTTCGAAGCCGATGTGCCGGTGGAGTGGGCGGTCATCGGCCTGCTGTTTTGCACGACTATTGGCGTCATCTACGGCATCCTCCCTGCCATCAAGGCCTCACGACTGAATCCGATCGACGCACTGCGCTACGAGTAATCCCTGCCAGCGGCGCCCCTTTCCCGACAGAACCTGGCTTTCTTGCACCTCCCCTGTAATAAACAGGGGCCTGAGGAGGTCAACTAGATACAGTCGGGAGTGTTCTCAAGGGGTCCACAGATGTTGCAGATTCAGTCAAAAACCGCGCTCGTCCTTTTCTCAATGCTTGTTGTCGCAGGCTGTAGCGGCGGCAGTGGCGGTGGTGGCAACGCACCAGTGGCGGTCGAAGACACTAGCGAGTGGCTCATCTCAAAAGACTTCGTATTTGATGGCGGGCCTGGTGTTGACGGTATCCCGGCCTTGCAAAGCCCAAATTTCGAGTCTGTATCGACAGTTCTTACGGTCAATCCTGACGATCTGGCCATTGCCGTGAAGCACAACGGCGAGATCAGGATCTATCCCCACGACATCATGGACTGGCATGAGATCGTCAACGACGGTCCCGAAGATGACCCGTTCACGCTGAGCTACTGCCCGTTAACCGGGTCAGCTGTCGCATGGCTGGGCACCGCCAGCGATGCGAACACAACGTTCGGCGTCTCTGGCTTGCTCTACAATTCAAACCTCCTGCTGTATGACCGCGAGACCCGTAGCCTGTGGTCGCAGATGTACGAGGCGTCTGTCACTGGCCCAAGAATCCGGGAGTTGGCTGAGCGAATACAGCTGATAGAGGCGAAATTCGGGACTCTCCGCGATATGTACCCGGACGCCATAGTCATGAGCCGAAACACCGGCTATATCCGCGACTATCGCACGTATCCTTACGGCAATTATCGTGAGAGCAGCGGACTGCTTTTTCCGGTATCACTCAATGACAATCGACTGCACCCAAAAACACGTGTGATCGGCGTTCGCTCGAGTACAGGCGTGAATGTTGAGGTGCGCTCAAAGGTCTACCAGCTCGATCAATTCGGTTCGACTACGCAGACGATCAACGACCAGTTCGAAAATCAATCTATCGTTGTCGTTGGCAACACCGACCTGGATTTCGCAGTCATTTACGACCGCCAACTTGCGGATGGCACCATACTGACGTTCATGCCCATTGAAAACGGTTTGCCCGCCATCATGCAGGACGGCGAAGGCAATGCCTGGGATGCCTTCGGCACGGCCGTCTCCGGGCCTCGTGCCGGAACGCAGCTTGCCATGACAAACTCATTCACGGCATTCTGGTTTGCTTGGGTGGCACACTTCTCCGCACCCGAAATCCACTTCAACTGAGCCAAGCGATGAGCATACATAAGGTCTCATTCGCACTCGTAGTCACGGCGGTAGTAGTGTCGCCCCCGGTCTTCGCGTCCACCTGCAGCTGCGCCAGCGTTCCTCTCCTGGGAACGATGCAGTCGGCATCTCCGAATGACAACCAGTGGTTCCTGGCAACAACCTACGAATTCCATGATGTCAGTGAACTGGTCGCCGGTTCATCCACGATTCCCGATCAAACCGGCCGTGAGAGACAATCTCAGGCGCTGGTTTTCGAAATAAGCCGAGGGCTGACGCAAAAATGGTCGGTATCGGCGCTACTATCGGCGGTCGAACATGAACGCGAGATCGGCGGCCAGAAAGACACTACGTCCGGAGTCGGCGACGCGGTCGTCATGCTTAAGTATTCGCCTGCTTCCATCTCGGTGTACTCGAAGAACACGTTGACGTTGGGCCTGGGTAGCCGGCTGCCGCTTGGCGAGGACGATGCCAGCAACCAGTTCACAACGCTTGCTGAGGATCTGCAGCCATCCACCGGCGCCTATGCAGGTCTTTTGTGGGCCTATTACGCGAGAGCACTAAACGAGTCGGCCGGGGCTCAGGTTTACGTCAGTGCCAGCCATACAATCAACGGTGACAATGACCGCGACTACCACTTCGGAGACTCGACGAGTATCGCACTGGGCAGCAGTTACCAGACGCAGACGCCCTGGGGTTTCGGTCTGGAAATGTTGTACCGACACGCGAAGCGCGACGAACGCATCTCAGTCGAAATTCCGAATACCGGGGGCGATTGGCTGGACATCGTTCCTGCTGTGCAATATCACGCGACGGAAACCCTGGCATTGAAAGCCTCAGTCAAGATTCCCGTCAGGCGTGACCTGAACGATTCTCTGCAATTCACGACGCGTTATGCCGTGCGCGTATCGATGTCCTACCTTTTCGGTGAGTGAGTAGGGCCCGGCCGACCGTGGCCCGGCGCGATAGCTGATACACTCCGCGCCAATGAATTCGAAGAATCAAATCTACGCGCTGGCCTTGCACGGCGGCGCCGGCGCCGTTGCGGGGCGCGATTACGCGGTCACCGAGCAGCACCTGAAAGAGCTTTCGGGAGACTGCGACGGCCGGCTTGCTAAAGGCCAGAGTGCGCTTGATGTTGTCGAGCATGCGGTCTTTGAAATGGAGACCTCGGGCCTGTACGTTGCCGGTCGGGGTTCCGCGCCGAATACGGCCGGCCACGTCGAACTCGACGCATCGATTATGGACGGCAGGTCACGAGAGGCCGGCGCCGTCGCTGCATTGCGAGACTTTGTCAGTCCGGTACAAGTTGCTCGAGGCGTAATGGAGAAGACACCGCATGTCATGCTGGCGGGAGCAGGTGCGCTCGAGTTCGGCCGCAAACACGGCTTCGAGGAAGTTACCGATCCGGCGGTGTATTACGTGTTACCGGTGGGCGTCAATACTGAGGACATTGACGATATCGCACACGGCACGGTGGGGGCGGTTGCTCTCGACAAGACCGGCGGCGTTGCCGCTGCTACATCAACCGGCGGCACATTCGGCAAACTGCACGGCCGTATTGGCGATACGCCAATGATCGGGCCAGGCACGTGGGCAGATGACAACATCGCGATTTCCTGCACCGGTACTGGCGAGCACATCATTCGCGCCGGCGGCGCGGCCGCAATTGCGTTTCGTTATCGTTCGGGCGTGTCGCTCGACGACGCCATCGCGGAGATGCTCGATGAAGTAAGGCGTCTCGGCGGCGACGCGGGTGTCATTGCGTTGACCCGCGCCGGAGAAATCGCGATGCCCTATAATTCCGAAGGCATGAAGCGCGCTTCCGTATCAAACGATTCGCTTGAGTCAACCTTCACGAACACAACGTTTGGCTGATTCGCCGGGAATTAACTGGGGTCGAACCGAAGTTTATTCCGACTATAGTCCGAGAGTGCAGAAACTTCGGTTCGACCCCAATTAAATTACAGAAACCTCGGTTCGACCCCAATTGATTCATACGGGCAACGCGGTCGAGTGCTTTATATCCGATAAGACGATGCTCGATGTCACTTCCTGAATGCCGGGAAGCTGGGAGAGCTTCTCGAAGAAGAATTGCTCGTAGGCCTTGATGTCCTCGGCAACGATGCGCAGCAGAAAGTCGACGTTGCCAAGCAGCACGTAGCATTCCATGACCTCCGGGTATTTCCTGACAGCGTCCGCAAACGCCGAGATGTTGCTGCGCCCGTGCGACGTCAGTTTGACGTGCGCGAAAACCATCGTCGTCAGGCCGACTTTTTCCCGGTTCAGTATGACGGGGTGATCCTTGAAGACGCCCTCTTCCCGGAGCCTCTGGATGCGCCGCCAGCACGCCGACTGCGACAGGCCGATACGCTCGCCGATGGCAGAGGCATTGATGCCCGGCTCTCTTTGCAAGAGATCGAGGATTTTGCGATCCGTGGGATCCAGCGAGACACTCTGCATGGTTTATACGTATTCGGGCACTAGATCACATAGATTATGCTCTCTTTTGGTCTTCGGCAACCCGATTTGCACGACTTATCGGGTTTTTTCGGGCTATATTAGTCTAATCGTGCAGACCTCTTGAAGGGGAGAGATATGGGCGTATTCGAACACGCCGAATTCGATAACCACGAATCTCTGCATTTCTTTCATGACGAAGCGACAGGCTTGCAGGCGATCATCGCTGTGCATTCGACCGCGCTTGGGCCCGCAGCTGGCGGCTGTCGGCGCTGGGTCTACACCAGCAACCCGGGTGCGCTCACAGACGCGCTGCGACTGTCGCGCGGCATGACCTACAAGAACGCGGTAGCCGGACTCAAATTTGGCGGCGGCAAAGCCGTGATCCTGGGTAACGACAAGGCACCGAAATCAGCAGCGCTGTTCGCCGCCTTCGGTCGCGCCGTTAACTCGCTGGGCGGACGTTACATCACAGCAGAGGATGTCGGCTGCTCCGTCGACGACATGCGTCATGTTCGCGAACAGACCGAGTTCGTATCCGGGCTACCGCAAAGCGGCAGCAGCGCGGGCGGCGACCCGTCGCCCTGGACAGCCATCGGTTGCCTGCAGGGAATTCAGGCAGCAGTGAAATCGCGACTCGGCGCGGATTCGCTCAAGGGACTGCGCGTCGCGGTACAGGGTGTCGGTCATGTCGGCCTGCATCTCTGCCGCTTTCTGCACGAGGAAGGCGCAGAGCTGTTCGTATCGGATGTCAATCGGGATAATCTGAACGCGGCCAGCACCGAACTGCCGGTGACCATTGTTGCACCGACGAAGCTTATCTATGCGGATGTCGACGTGCTCGCACCCTGTGCACTTGGCAATATTCTGACTTCGACGACGATCCCGAAGATCAAGGCAAAGGTCATTGCCGGCGCAGCAAACAACCAGCTTGCGACGGCGGCCGATGGCGCCCGTCTTGCGGACCGCGACATACTGTACGCTCCCGACTATGTCATCAATGCGGGCGGTATCATCAGCGTGGCGCGCGAATATTACGGCAGCAGCTCCGAGGACGAGGTGCGTGCAGACGTCTACCGCATACGCGAACGTTTGCAGGCGCTTTTCGATGAGGCAAAATCGAGCAGCCGGCCAACCAACGAGCTGGCCGATGAACTGGCGCGCAATCTCGTTGCCGCCGCAAAATAAGCAGACAGCTATTAACAGGCCCTAATATGATCGGAAAGTCGAGACTGCAAATCCCGCGCCCCACAGCAAGACCGGGCGACGAACCTGACTTCAGCTACCTGGACCTGTCCCCGGCCGGTAGCGTGGATAAACCTGGCATTGGCTCGC
This sequence comes from uncultured Woeseiaceae bacterium, assembly GCA_964440945.1. Classification (GTDB taxonomy): domain Bacteria; phylum Pseudomonadota; class Gammaproteobacteria; order Steroidobacterales; family Woeseiaceae; genus UBA1847. The sequence continues at coordinate 7,099 of CAYTTZ010000050.1, read as the reverse complement.
GTACTCGTGACATCGAGTTCTTGAGCTCTGGACTGGTTCGCGTGCTCGATGATGACCATACGGCAAAAGGACCCTGGGACCCGGGCCTTGACGCAACGCAGCTGCAGGTAGCGCTGCGCTGGATGATGCTGACTCGGGCGCTCGACGATCGTATGTGGCAGATCCAGCGGCAGGGACGCATCTCCTTCTACATGCAGTCGCGCGGCGAGGAAGCCGTCTCGATTGCACAGGGTATGGCGCTGCGTCCGGGCGACATGTGCTTCCCCTCCTATCGCAACCAGGGGCTGTACCTGTATCGCGGCATGAAGCTCGTCGACATGATGTGCCAGTGCCTGTCGAACACCCGGGATATGTGCAAAGGCCGGCAGCTTCCGGTCATGTACCACAGCAAAGCCGGCAACGTGTTTTCCATTTCCGGCAACCTGGCAACGCAGTTCCCCCAGGCTGTTGGCTGGGCGATGGCATCGGCCATCAAGGGCGAAGACCACATCGCGGCATCATGGATCGGCGACGGCAGCACCGCCGAAGCGGACTTTCACCATGCCCTGACCTTCGCCGCCGTTTACCAGGCGCCGGTCATCCTCAACGTTGTCAACAACCAGTGGGCCATATCGACGTTCCAGGGCACGGCTGGCGGCGGCCGGCGTGCGTTTGCCGCGCGCGGTCTGGGTCTCGGTATTCCGGGAGTCCGCGTTGACGGCAATGACCTGCTCGCCGTCTATGCTGTCACGCTGTGGGCGGCGGATCGCGCACGTCGCGGCGGCGGCCCCACATTGATCGAACACGTTACCTATCGGGGCGGCCCGCACTCGACCAGTGACGACCCGTCCAAGTACCGTCCGAAAGATGAGTGGGAGGCGTTCCCGCTCGGCGACCCCCTTGAGCGCTTGAAACAGCACCTGATTGTCGAGGGTCACTGGTCGGAGAAAAAACACGCACAGCTGGAAGATCAGTTGAAGACTGACGTGCATGCCGCGTGGAAGGAAGCGCAGAAGCACGGCACCATGACCGAGGGTCCGTTCCTGGACCCGGCAAGCATGTTCGAGGATGTCTACGCAGAAATGCCGGCGCACCTCGAGTCGCAGCGCCGCCGCATGTTCGAAGTTCTGGGTGAGGATTAAGTCATGGCGCAAATGAACATGATTGAAGCCATCCGCTCGGCACACGACGTGATGATGGACAAAGACCCGACAGTCATCGTACTTGGCGAGGACGTCGGTTACTTCGGCGGCGTATTCCGCTGTACCGATGGTTTGCAACGCAAGTACGGGGAACACCGCGTCATCGACACGCCGATTGCGGAAGGTGGCATTGTTGCGGCGGCCATTGGCATGGGCGTAAACGGGCTTCGCCCGGTCGCGGAAATTCAGTTCGCCGATTACATCTATCCGGGCTTCGACCAGATCGTCAGCGAGCTCGCACGTCTGCGTTACCGATCCTGTGGCGAGTTTTTCTCGCCCGTGACGATTCGCACACCCTGCGGTGGCGGTATCCGCGGCGGCCAGACGCACTCGCAGTCGCCAGAGGGTATTTTCACGCACGTCACCGGCATCAAAACGGTTATGCCGTCGAACCCCTACGATGCGAAGGGCCTGCTCATCAGCGCCATCGAGTCAGACGACCCGGTTATCTTTTTCGAACCCAAACGTATCTACAACGGCCCGTTCGACGGTGACCCGGAGAAGCCCGGCGTATCCTGGTCCTCGCACCCCAAGGGCGAAGTACCCGAAGGTTATTACACGGTGCCGCTTGGCAGCGCCGAAGTGGCATTGTCCGGCGAGGAGCTCACTATCGTTACCTACGGCACGCTTGTGCACGTCGCGATCGCGGCCGCGAAAGAAACGGGTGTCGATTGCGAAATCATCGACGTCCGCACGATGGCACCGCTCGACGTCAAGACACTGGCCGACTCCGTCAAGAAGACCGGACGATGCCTGGTTGCGCATGAAGCAACGCGTTTCGGCGGTTACGGTGCCGAGCTCGCAGCCACGCTGCAAAAAGAGTGTTTCTATCATCTCGAGGCACCTATCGGACGAGTGGCAGGCTGGGATACCCCCTATCCGCACGCATTCGAATGGCAATATTTTCCGGGGCTCAAACGCCTCTCGGCCGGCATCCGCAGAGTCATGGAGGCAGGATGAGCGAATACATATTCAAGCTACCGGACCTCGGCGAGGGCACGGTGGAATCCGAAATCGGCGAGTGGTTCATCAAGGTCGGTGAACGTATCGAAGAAGAGGCGCTCGTTGGCACAATGATGACCGACAAAGCTGCGGTCGAGCTGTCGTCGCCGGTGAGCGGCACGGTCCTGAAGCTGGCCGGCGAGCCGGGCGACATTGTTGCTGTCGGCGCGCCGCTGGTCGTCATTGATACCGGCGGCGCTGTCGTCGCCGATTCCGATCCCGTCGAAGTCGCATCGGCCGACGAGGCCGCCGTACCCGCCCCCGCCGAGCAGGCTGTCGAACCGGTAGCAGCGCCGCCGCCGGCTGAGGCTCCCGCGGCTAACGTTGAAGGTCCGATGGAACGATCGCGAGTCATGACCTCGCCAGCTATACGGCGTCGCGCAAAGGAGGCGGACATCGACCTGACGCTGGTACCCGGATCCGGGCCTGGCGGGCGCATCTCACGCAAGGATTTCGACAATTTCCTGAAGGCGCGTGCGACAGGCATGAGCTATGCAGCAAGCGCCGCGCCGTCAACGAACGTCAAGGAAATCAAGATCATCGGCGTGCGGCGCATGATCGCCGAACGCATGTCCGCGGCGAAACGCGAGATTCCGCATTTTGCCTATGTCGAAGAAATCGACATCACCGAAGTCGAAGCGCTGCGCAAACACCTCAACAACAGCAGGGCGACGGACGATCGACTCACACTGCTGCCGTTTCTCGGTCTTGCGCTGATCAAGGCATTGAGGGAGTTCCCGCAGTGCAACGTGACGCATGACAAGAACCGTAACTTGCTGCTGCAGCACGACGCGGTGCATCTCGGCATCGCCACTCAAACGCCCGACGGCCTGAAGGTCCCGGTTGTCAAACACGCCGAGGTTCGATCGCTCGACGACCTGGCCGCGGAAGTCCGGCGCATGTCGCTGGCCGCGCGTAACAACAGCGCGAAGAAAAGCGAACTGTCCGGCTCGACGATTACGATCACCAGTCTTGGCAAACTTGGCGGTATCGCGTCGACGCCGGTTATCAACAGTCCGGAAGTAGCGATCATCGGTGTCAATCGCGCGATAGAAAGGCCCGTCGTGTTGAACGGCCAGGTAACGGTACGGCTCATGATGAACCTGTCGTCATCGTTCGATCATCGCTTTGTCGACGGTTATGACGCCGCAGCGATGATCCAGCGTATCAAGGAAATGCTGGAGCACCCGGCCACGATATTCCTGCCGGGCTAGGCAAGGATAGCAGCCGCGAAATACCCGTTTAGACGTTGTCGAGGTCCAGAACCCGTCCCGGGTTGAGGATGTTGTTCGGGTCGAGGCTTCGCTTCAGCACACCCATTAGCTGAATCTCCGCGGCACCCTTGCTGTGCGGCAGCCAGCTGATCTTCTCCCGGCCGATACCATGCTCGGCAGACACGGAACCGCCGTACTGGCGAAGCGGCTCATAAACGCACGCATCGCTCGCTGCGTGGTGTTCACCGTCTTCGCCGGGCGCAACGAAGAAGTGCAGGTTGCCGTCGGCCATGTGGCCGAGTGCGACGCACATACCATCGCGCCAGCGCTTAGCCACGTTTTCTTCAACCGTTGTGACGTACGCGGCCATGTCACGGATCGGCAGACTGACGTCATAGAGGTAAAACGGCGGCTTGACCAGCGCGGGTTCGAAATTTTCGCGAATCTCCCAGATTGCACGGGTTTCGGCAACCGATTTGGGAATCACCGCATCACTAATCAAGCCCTCCTCCAGCGCATCGCCCAACACACGCTCGAAGCGCGCATCATCAACATCCGGATCACTCCCTTCGGCCTGGAATACAACGTAGAAGGGGTAGTCTCGGGATAAGGGCGGACGGTGACCATTGTCACCGGTCACCGCTCGATAATAGGCGCCCCACATGATCTCGAATGCGCTGAGGTTGCCGGCCAGCTCACGCTGTAACGTGCCCAGAAGACTGATGACATTGTCGATGCTGTCTATTGCCACCAGTGCATCCTGGCGACTCGCCGGCTTTGGAAACAGGCGCAGCACGGCGCGCGTCACAACGCCCAGCGTACCTTCGCTGCCGATGAAAACCTGCTTCATATCGTAGCCGGCATTGTTCTTCAGCATCTGATTCATAGATGACATGACCGTGCCATCCGCCATGACCGCCTCGAGTCCAAGCACGAGGTTGCGCATCATGCCGTACCGCAAAACGTTCATGCCGCCGGCGTTGGTGGCAATATTGCCTCCGATCGTGCAACTGCCGCGTGCGCCGAGGTCCAGTGGAAAACAGAAGCCCTCTTTCGCGACGGCCTCGTGCACAGACTGCAACACGGCTCCTGCCTCGACGATAGCGGTACCGCCGACTCTGTCTATATCGAGAATGCCCGTCATCTTCTCGGTGGAGAGAACGATATCGTCACCGTTGGGTTCGACCGCCTGAACGCAGTTTGTCAGGCCACCTTGCGTGATCACCGACTGCGCCGACTCATTGCAGTATTTCAGGATACCGGCGACATCCTCCGTCGTGCCCGGTAAAACAAGCGCTTTGGCCTGCATGGGCGCGCTGTTCCAGTAGCTCGTTGCACGGGCGGCGATCGAGTCCGGCTCCAGCAGTCGGCCGTCGCCGACGATATCACTCAATGCAGAATTGGAATGCGCCATCTCTCAACCCCTGTGAATGTGCGGTGTGTTGAAGACAACATTATCCTAAAAACCGATTGCGTACACCACGCCGATCCGGGCCCAGGCGCCCGGCATCGCTATTGCACTCGTTGCATCTCCGTACGCTTCGAAAAATCGACTAGCCTGGTCGTCCGTCCGCGCGCGGCCGTAGCAGCATCGGTGCGTAGCGGATGAGGAAGGTGCCGAAAGCGAGTACCCACAGAACGCCCGAGATGGCGACGACGGTCACGTAAAGCGTGTCAGGAAACAGCCCGGCGCCAACACGAAGAACAGCCGCAAACTGCAGCAGCAGGTAGGCGCTCATGTCGACACCGCTGGCAACCAGCGGCCGGCCCGTGTGACCGAGCGAACTGCGCATCATCATCGCAAGCATTAACGAGCTGATTGCGCCCACTGTCAGTGCATGTATCCAGACGGCCTGACCGACTATCGAGTATTGCGCCAAAGCCCTCAGGAACAGCGCAGCCGGAAGCCACGAATAGGCCACAGGCATCATCCACAGAAGCGTGTTGCCAGCGGTAGTTTGCGGCTGCCAAAGCGCGAGTCTGAATGAATGGGAAACCGCCGCGATTATCATCAGTGTGGCCGACGCGATAGCTGGTACAGGCACCCAGTCGCCGACAAGGCGCAGTGCAATGATCAGGAGCAATGATGCAAATGCCAGGATTTCCAGCCAGCCATAGCTGCCGGGCTCAGCGCCGGCAACCGCACCCCTGGTAAACGCGGGGATTACGCGTCCTGCAACGATTGCATAGACCAGCGTCATCAGGTCCATCGCCGTAACAACGCTGGTGTAGGCCAGCCACGCCGGCAACGGGCCCAGCGAGGCAAGGTGGTAGGCAACATTCGCCAGGGCGATCAGCAGCAAAAGCACGACGATCTTGTAGTTGCGCCGGTTGCGACTCTTGATGATGGGCATCGCGATAGCCACCGCCAACAGCGGTACGAACAGGATGTCGACGGCCGCGGCCAGTAGTGGCGGCCCGCTGATGACCATCGCGCGCCCGGCAATCCACAATACCGCCAGCCCGCCGAGCCACGGCCCGGTTGGCGTGGGCAGGCCGGTCCAGTTGCGCACTGCGGTCAACAGGAAACCGGCCATCACGGCAATGGCAAAACCGAACACCATCTCGTGGCTATGCCAGAAAATGCCGCGCAGGTAACCATCAGCGTAAAAGACACCGGTAAACGATAACAACCACAGGAACACCGCGACCACCGCAAAGGTCGCGGCCAGTAAATAGAACGGCCGGAAGCCGAGCGCGAACAACACACCTTTGTCAGCCACGTTGGAACCAGTTCTCCGTTGCCAGGCAGAAACGCACCAGCATCAGCATTAGTGGCACTTCGATCAAAACGCCTACCACGGTCGCCAGCGCGGCGCCCGAGGACAGCCCATACAACATGGCGGCGGTCGCGATCGCAACCTCGAAGTGATTGGATGCGCCAATGAGCGCCGTCGGCGCAGCGTTTTCGTAGCTCAGCCCCGATAGTTTGGCGAGCCCGTAGGCAAGCCCGAATACCAGCACCGTCTGCACGAACAGCGGAATTGCGATCCACAGTATCGTCAACGGATTCTGCACGATCGTCTCGCCCTTGAAGGAAAAGAGGAGGATCAGCGTGACGAGCAGCGCGACGATCGTCACAGGCGTCAGAAAATGCAGGAACCGCTCACGAAACCACGTCTCGCCTTTCGCAGCAATGATCCACTTTCTCGATATGTAACCCGTAACCAACGGCAGGGCGACGTAGACACCGATGGAAAGCAGCAGCGCCTGCCACGGCACGGGAAGTTTTCCCACGCCTAAAAGGAAGCCCCCAAGGAAGCCGAACAACAACAACATCGTCAGCGAGTTGATGGCTACCATTACGAGCGTGTGGCCATCGTTGCCTTTGGACAGGTAGCCCCAGACCAGGACCATCGCGGTACACGGGGCGATGCCAAGCAGGATGCAGCCAGCCAGGTAGCTGCGCCAGAGCGGCACTTCGAGCATCTTGACGCCGTCAACCAGCACGACCTGCCCTGCGCCGTAGATGTCGCCGACTAGCATGTCCTTGCCCAACGGCATCTTTACGAGATCGACAGCATCCGGGCCTATGAATTTCAGGAACAGCGTACCCAGGAAGAAACTCGCAATGGCATACATCGTAAATGGCTTGATTGCCCAGTTAATGAACAGCGTGAGCCCCACTGGTTTCAACGCTTTGCCGGCTTTGACGACTTCGTGAAAGTCTGGGTAGATTCCGCCGAGATGAAGAATCTCACC
>CAYTTZ010000049.1:0-16953 GCA_964440945.1 uncultured Woeseiaceae bacterium | reverse complement strand
CCACCGTCGGTTCCGAACGGACTCCCGGGTAGGTTGCTAGAGGCAACTGGTGACAGTTGTCCCAGATGAATGGTTGTCGATGACAGAACCCGGCTTATTGCCGGCTCCGGCTCTCTCACTTTTATTTCCCTTTAATTTCATACTGTTACGCTTATTTTGGCGAAGCAGCAATGCGGTTTTGCGCCGGGTGCGCAAAACGTTCTGCAAAGCGGCTTAAAAGTCCGGCTGTCGGCATTCGCCGACCCGTTTTTAAGGCCTTGTCGAAGAAGTAGCCGTAAGCGGCTGATTTTCTTAGCGCGGAACCTGCCACATTTCGCCCTTTTTGGGCCACGGGATAGCCCCTAAGTCACTGTACAACAAAGACTAATTGGTTTTGTTTGTTGACGGTCGCGTGGACCGCCACCTATAGTGTTGAGAAGTGGATAAAAGTGGGAGGAAAGGGGCTGCCTGCCCAGGATTCGCGCCTTAAAGAGCGGAACCGGGGGCCGTCCCTGACGAAGTGTTTCGAGGGGCTACCAAAGTCACGTTGGACGCCAAAGGGCGTATGGCAATACCGACCCGGTATCGGGAGCGGCTGTCCACGCGTTGTGATGGCGAAATCATTGTGACCGTTGATAAAGACCACTGTCTCCTCGTTTACCCGTTACCCGACTGGGAAGAACTGGAACGCAAGCTTGTCCGTTTGCCGAGCATGAACAAAGCGGCTCGCCGCATCGTGCGCATTATGGTCGGTTATGCGACGGAGGTCGATATGGACGGCAGCGGGCGAATTCTCGTGTCGCGTGAGCTGCGGGACTTTGCGGGTCTCGACAGGAACGGGATGTTGATCGGGCAGGGCAACAAATTTGAACTTTGGGATGAACAAACCTGGAACGAAAAACGCGATGCATGGCTCAACGAGGAAGACGACGGCGATCTGCCGGCGGACCTCGAGTCGATTTCGTTCTAGGCGCTTGTCCATCCAATGAGCAGCAACGCGCATGTGCCGGTGCTGCTGGGGCCAGTTCTTAAGGGACTGAGAATAAAACCAGACGGCTGTTATGTCGACGGAACGTTCGGACGCGGTGGTCACAGCAGGGAGATTCTGAAGCAGCTGAATGCGAACGGAAGATTGATTGGAATCGACCGTGATCCGCAGGCAGTTGCTTCGGCAGATAACACCCTTACAGACGATCCGCGTGTCGAAATAATAAAGGGCGATTTTGCGCAACTCGAAACACTTATTGGGGACAGAAAGGACGCTGACGGTTGTTCGCTCATTGGCAGAGTCGACGGTTTGCTCCTCGACCTTGGCGTTTCATCCCCACAACTGGATGAGGCAGATCGAGGATTCAGTTTCATGCGCGACGGACCGCTCGATATGCGAATGGACCCGGACACCGGCATATCGGCCAGCGACTGGCTCGCCTCGGTGGATGAAATAGACTTGCGGCGCATCCTCTGGAAACTCGGCGAAGAACGTCATGCTCCGCGCATTGCGCGCGCCGTGGTTGCCGCTCGCGAAAACGCGCCGATACGAAGGACGTTGGAGCTCGCTGCTATCGTCGAGGCCGCGGTGCCGGCAGCGCATGGCAAGCATCGATCCAGAAAGCATCCCGCTACCAAGACGTTTCAGGCGATACGCATGTCGATCAACGGCGAGCTCGAGCAGCTTGAATCGGCGCTTGTGCAGGCGGTCGCTGTGCTGAGACAGGGCGGCCGACTTTGCGCTATCAGTTTCCATTCTCTCGAAGATCGCATGGTGAAGCGATTCATGCGTGACTCATCCAGAGAGCCCGAACCGTATCGAGGCATGCCCTCGGTGCCGGAAGCGTATCGGCCGAAGCTCACGCTCATTGGCAAGGCGGTCGCCGCAACAGACGAAGAAATCGCTGTCAACCGAAGGGCGCGTAGCGCCCGCTTGCGAGTGGCGGAGCGCACATGATTGAGCCAAATCAACAATCGCAGCCCCTCCTGTTGATCGTCGTGTTCGCTGTGGTCTGCGTCCTGAGCGCGATCGCACTCATCTACACCAAGCATGATTCGCGCAAGTTGTTCGTGGAGCTCGAAGCGCTCACGCACGAGCGTGACGGCCTGAACATCGAATGGGGTCAGCTACAGATTGAACAGAGTACCTGGGCACAGCATGCCCGGATCGAGCAGGTTGCAACCGAAGAGCTTTCCCTGGTGCGACCCAATACCAGCGAAATTTTCGTGATCGAACAGCAATGAAACGCGGCGCCGAAACCAAGCAGAAAACAGAGCGACGATTCGTCGGCAGGGTCTCGCTGGTGCTGGTGTTTTTCGGTCTGCTGGCGGCATCCCTCGTTGCTCGCGCAGTTCATCTGCAGGTTCTCGACAAGGAGTTTCTGAACCGGCAGGCCGATACGCGCCACCTGCGAAAGGAAAAAATTTCTGCGCATCGCGGCACGATCACAGACCGCAACGGCGAGCCGCTCGCTATCAGTACGCCGGTCGACAGTATCTGGGCCAACCCGAAGGAATTTGCCGCTGCTGTCGACAATGTTCCGCAGCTTGCAAAAGCCCTCGGCGTCGACGCGCAAACGCTCATGCGTCGGATTACGCGCAGCATGAACAAGGAATTTGTCTACCTGAAACGACATTTGAATCCGGAGCAGGCAGACCGGGTACTCGCATTGAAATTGCCCGGTATCAACGTGCAGCGCGAGTACCGTCGTTACTATCCTGCCTCGGAGGTCACCGGGCACCTGATCGGTTTCACGAACATTGACGATGAAGGCCAGGAGGGTATTGAGCTGGCATTCAACCACTGGTTGGCCGGAGAGTCCGGCGCCAAGCGGGTGCTAAAAGATCGGCTCGGCCGTTCCATAGAAAACGTCGAGAGCATTCGACCGGCTCGCCACGGCAAGGATCTCAAGACGAGCATTGACCTGCGGCTGCAGTACCTTGCCTACCGTTCGCTGAAAGCTGCCATCAAGACCTACGAGGCGCGCTCCGGTTCCATCGTTGTGCTTGATGTAAAGACCGGCGAAGTGCTGGCGATGGTCAACCAGCCGACCTACAACCCGAACGACCGCTCACAGTTCCTGCCCGCGCGCTACCGCAATCGCGCTATTACGGATCTGTTCGAGCCGGGTTCCAGTATCAAACCGTTGATCGTTGCGGCCGCGCTCGAAAGTGGCCACTACCGGCCGAGCAGCATTGTGGATACAGCGCCGGGCTATGTAGATGTCGGCGCGAAGAGAATCGAGGACAGTCGCAACCTCGGTCGTGTCAGCCTGACGACAATCCTTGCGCGTTCCAGCAACGTGGGCATCACGAAACTCGCGATGCAGCTGGAGCCGGACCAGCTCTGGGAGACCATGACGAAATTCGGCTTTGGTGCGCTCACGAGCAGCGGGTTCCCCGGCGAGTCTGCGGGCCGGCTGACCTATTTCAGTCACTGGAAACCTATTAATCAGGCCACGCTCGCCTACGGATACGGCGTTTCGGTAACACCCCTGCAGCTCGCGCAGGCATACGCCGTCATAGGCGATGATGGTGGTCTGCGGCCCGTGTCGCTGGTCGGGCTCGATCAGCCGGCCGACAGCCAGCAAGTCATCTCCGAAGAAACGGCGGTTGCCGTACGGCGCATGCTTGAGGAGGTGGTGCGACCTGGCGGTACCGGCACAAAGGCTTCCGTCGACGGCTATCGCATCGCGGGCAAAACCGGTACGGCCTGGAAAGCTGCCGATGGTGGCTACTCGGAGGACAAGTACATCTCGATATTCGCGGGGCTTGCGCCGGCCAGCGACCCGCGCCTGGCGACGGTTGTCGTCATTGATGAGCCGCGCGGTGAGCTGTACTACGGCAGCGATGTTGCCGCCCCCGTGTTTGCAGACGTCATGGCGGAATCGCTGCGACTGCTGGCCGTCGCGCCGGACGGGATGCCGGTACGCGCAAACGGTGAATCACTCAGGGCCATGGCCGAGCGGACAACGAGTCAATGAGCATGCCTGCTGAACACCTGCCCTCATTACTAACCCTGACTGACTTGCTGCAGGGCTATGCCGAAGCGCCGCCAATAGGGGTGCAGGGGATTGCCAGCGACAGTCGACAGCTGCGAAACGGCTATGTCTTCCTGGCTTGCCAGGGGCTCAGCAGTCATGGGCTTGACTACCTCGCCGATGCACGAGCGGCGGGCGTCAGCGCCGTCGTCTACGATACTTCCAGTGCGACCCGGCCAGACTATCCGGGCGTGCCGGTCATCGGCGTCGATCGATTGAGCGACAAGCTCGGCGAGATCGCGAACCGTTTCTATGGCCGGCCATCGGAAGCACTGCGAGTGATTGCGGTGACGGGTACTAATGGCAAGACGACTGTGGCGTGGCTGGCCACACAGTGTGCGGAGCTGTTGGGCGCACGCTGTGCCTATCTCGGCACGATCGGCTACGGCATTCAGGAGCTTGAGAGTTCAAGCGGGATGACGACGCCGCCTGCTATCGAGTTGCATGGGCGGCTTGCCGGGTTTTTCGAGCAGGGCGCTGACTTTGCGGCGATGGAGGTTTCCTCGCACGCGCTGGCGCAGGGTCGCGTCGATGGTGTGCGATTCGAAGCTGCCCTGTTTACCAACCTGACACGCGATCACCTCGATTATCACGCGAGCATGCAGGACTACTTCGAGAGCAAGGCTCGACTGTTCCTGGAGTCCGACACGCGCAGTCGAATCATCAACCTCGATTCCGAATTCGGCGCTGAGCTGGCAGCGCGCTGCGGTCAGGAGGTTGTGACTGTCTCGACGAAGTTTGATCGGGTCGCTAACGAGCGACCCTACGTCTTCGTGCGTTCGGTCGTGCTCAATGAGCAGGGATCGGACGTGAGCTTCGTCAGCTCCTGGGGAGATGGGCGTTTTACGTTGTCATTCCCCGGTGATTTCAACGTCGCCAACGCGGCCCTTGTACTGGCACTGATGCTGCAGCAGGGTGTTTCAACAGAGGCAGCTTGCGATGCTTTGTCAAAGGTGCAGGCACCACCCGGACGCATGCAGCGTGTTACCGTGCCGGGACCGGCCGTGTACGTGGACTACGCCCATACACCGAACGCGGTCGAGGCGGCGCTGCGCGCGCTGCGCCCCCACTGCCGCAGCAAACTCTGGTGCGTATTCGGTTGCGGTGGCATGCGTGATGCCGGCAAGCGACCGCTGATGGCGAAGTTGGCAGAGCAGCTGGCTGATCGCGTCGTCATCACGAGCGACAACCCACGCGGCGAAGATCCGCTCGATATTATCGACGATGTTGTCTCGGGTCTTTCCCGTCCCGAATCCGCGACCGTCATCGAAGACCGCGCCGCCGCGATCGCGTGGGCTATTGGGCAAGCCGATGAAAGAGATGTCGTGTTGGTAGCGGGCAAGGGCCACGAAGCGGTTCAGCAGGTAGGCGACGTAAGCCGCCCGTTCTCGGACTACGCCGTAGCCGAGGCCGTCCTGACCGCTGCGACAAAAGGGGGCAACAAATGATCGCTTCCCTGGGTGCTGCAGCCAAGGCAATGCAAGGAGAGTTGCACGGCGAAGACGGCCCGTTTTCAGCGATCAGTACTGACTCTCGTACGCTGCGCGAGGGCGAGTTGTTCTTCGCGCTGCAAGGGCCAAATTTCGACGGTTGCAATTATGTGCAGAGCGCGCGCGACAGCAGGGCCGCTGCCGCCGTCGTGCGGACCCGGGTCAAAGTCGACATACCGCAAATCGTGGTGGAAGACACGCGTCTGGCGCTTGGGAAATTTGCGACAGCCTGGCGTCAGCAACAGGAAGTGACCGTCGTCGGCATTACAGGAAGCAACGGCAAGACCGGCACCAAGGAACTGGTGCGCGCTTGCCTGCTGAAGCAGGCCCCCACCCTCGCTACGCATGGCAATCTTAATAACGAAATCGGCGTGCCGCTAATGCTGGCGCGCATCACTAATAAGCATCGGTTTGCCGTCATAGAGATGGGCGCCAATCATCCCGGTGAGATTGCCTACCTGACCGGGCTCTCGCGTCCGGATATCGTCGTCATAACCAACGCGGCTGAAGCACACCTGGAAGGCTTTGGTTCGGTTCACGGCGTCAGCCGCGCGAAAGGAGAAATCCTGCAGGGAAGCGAGCGACCCCAAGCGGCAATCCTGAATGCCGATGATCAGTATTTTGACTACTGGTCATCGCTCGTGACGGACGCGCGCAAGATCAGCTTTGGGCTGGGTGAGTCTGCCGATGTGCGCGCGACTGACATTGTGTCCGGCGTGCATCAATCGCGATTTCAGTTGCGGTTGCCGGATGAGCAGGTCGAGGTCAGCCTGCCATTGCCCGGTATCCATAACGTGGGCAACGCCTGCGCTGCGGCGGCGGTTGCCTGTTCCCTCGGCATCAATGCAGACAGCATCAGGGAAGCCCTTGAGGGCGTTAGCCCGATAGGCGGCAGGCTGCAGCCGCTTCGTGGCACCAATGCTGCGATTTTGTTCGACGACAGCTATAACGCAAACCCGCTTTCGGTAACGGCCGCTGCGGAATTCCTGGCACAGCTGTCAGGCGAGAGTTGGCTCGTCCTCGGCGACATGAAGGAGCTCGGCGATGATGCGGCGAATTTGCATCGCGAGCTCGGTGAGAGGCTTTCTGCCATCGGCATCGATCGCTTGTACGCGATGGGCGACCTGACGCGTCACACCGTTGAGGGTTTCGGCAAGCATGCGAGCTGGTACGGCGGCATAGACGCACTACTGGATGAACTAACGCGGAAACTTAACAGCTCAGTCAACGTGCTGGTGAAGGGTTCGAGATCGATGCACATGGAGCGCGTTGTCGACGCACTGCGCCAAGTCGAAGACGTGAGAAGAGAGGCCTGATCATGTTGCTCTATCTCACCAACTATCTTGCCCAGTTCGAATCCGGCTTCAACGTATTCAACTACCTGACGATGCGCGCGATTCTCGGCGCACTGACGGCGCTGGTGCTGTCGTTCATCATTGGCCCGCGCATGATCCGCCGACTGAGTGTGAATCAACTGGGTCAGCCGGTTCGCGAAGATGGACCGGAAACGCATCTTCTCAAGGCAGGTACGCCCACCATGGGTGGCGCGCTGATTCTGACGGCGATCACCTTCAGCACGATGCTGTGGGCGGATCTCGAAAATCTCTATGTCTGGATCGTACTGTTTGTCACTTTGTCATTCGGCGTCATCGGCTTTGTCGATGATTACAAAAAACTCGTATTGCAGGACCCCGCGGGTATCTCGGCGGCGCAAAAGCTCTTCTGGCAGTCTAGTGCGGCACTCGTTGCCGCCATTGCTCTGTACGTCACGGCAACCGACGAGGTGCAAACCTCGCTGTTGATTCCGTATTTCAAGGACTTGGCAATTCCCCTGGGTATTTTTCAGGTTGTCGTGACGTACTTTTTTATTGTTGGCTTCAGTAACGCGGTTAATCTTACTGATGGCCTTGACGGGCTGGCGATCATGCCGACCGTGCTGGTAGGGGGCGCACTTGGCATCTTCGCCTACGTAACCGGCAACGCTAATTTTTCCAGTTACCTCGACATTCCCTATGTTCCTGGCACCGGCGAAATCCTGGTGTTCTGCACGTCGCTGGCCGGCGCGGGGCTCGGGTTTCTCTGGTTCAATACCTATCCGGCGCAGGTGTTCATGGGCGACATAGGTGCGCTCTCGCTCGGTGCCGCGCTCGGTGTCGTCGCGGTCGTAGTCCGTCAGGAAATCGTGCTGGCCATTATGGGCGGCGTGTTCGTCGTCGAAACGCTGTCCGTCATCATCCAGGTCGCCTCGTTCAAGCTGACCGGCAAGCGCGTTTTCAGGATGGCACCGCTTCACCATCATTTCGAGCTCAAGGGATGGGCCGAGCCCAAGGTTATCGTTCGTTTCTGGATCATCACTGTGATCCTCGTGCTGATCGGCCTGGCGAGTCTGAAAATACGATGAGCGCAGCCCAAGAAACAGCCAATAGAGACCTTGTCGTCGGCTTGGGCGCGACCGGGCTGTCGATCGCGCGGCACCTTCGCCGAGCAGACATTGATGCCATGTTTTTTGATAGCCGCGAACAGCCGCCCGGCATAGACGAACTTGAGAAGGTCTGGCCGGATGCCGAGCTGCTACTTGGCAATGCCAAGCTGCCTGCCGGCGTCGCGAGGATTATTACCTCTCCCGGAGTTGCCGACAGCCACCCATTGCTGAAGAGCGCGCGCAAGAAGCATATCGAGATCGTTTCAGACATCGAGTTGTTCGCGCGCGAAGTCAAGGCGCCGTTTATCGCAGTTACTGGCTCCAACGGCAAAAGCACGGTCACGACACTGCTGTATCACATGTGCATCGCCGACGGTCGCGAAACACTTGCTGGCGGGAATCTCGGCGAGCCGGCTCTCGATCTTCTGGATCATCCGACTCCCCAGATATACGTGCTCGAGCTATCCAGTTTTCAGCTACAGCGAACGCAGAAGCTTCCTGCCGCGGTTGCCGTCTTGCTCAACGTTTCGCCGGACCATCTGGACTGGCACGCCGACGAGGCGGAGTACCGGGAATCGAAGTACCGCGTCTATCGCGAGGCCCAGGCTGCCGTGCTCAATCGGTCCGACGCGACGGCGAGTAAACATACACGGCATTGCAAACAGGTCATCAGCTTCGGTCTCGATGCGCCGGAGGAGGGCCAGTTCGGGCTCCGCGTCGAAGATGGCGAAACCTATCTGGCACGCGGGTCGGTGTTGCTGCTGTCGATTCGTGATCTCGCCATGTACGGCGTTCACAATCAGCTTAATGCCCTGGCAGCGCTGGCCGCCGGAGAGCTGATCGGACTTGCCATGCCGGCCATGCTACAGGTGCTGGTCGAATTCACGGGCCTGCCGCATCGCATGCAGTTCGTCGCGCGCTTCGGTGCCGTCGACTACATCAACGATTCGAAGGCAACCAACGTTGCGGCCGCCGTTGCCTCGGTCAATTCGGTCGATGGCATGATGGTGATCATTGCCGGCGGTGATGGCAAAGGCGGCGACTTTGGCGAGCTTGCCACGGCGCTGGAAGGCAAGCTGCGCGCGGCCGTGCTGATCGGCGAGGATGCAGAGAAAATAGCCGCGGCGCTGGACTCCGTTATGCCAGTGCGGTTCGCCACGGACATGGCGGACGCAGTGCAAACGGCCGCTGCTTGCGCCGAGTCCGGAGATACCGTCCTGCTTGCCCCTGCGTGCGCGAGTTTCGACCAGTTCGAGAACTACATGGCGCGCGGCGCAGCGTTCTGTGCAGGCGTGGAGGCGCTCGGGACATGAGCTCTAGCATCACCATGCCGTTCCCGGCACGCCTGAAAACGGCACTGCAAATTGATCCGGTGCTCATGACGATTGCGCTGACGCTGTTGCTCGGCGGCTTCGTGATTCTGGCGTCTGCGTCGATCTCAATCTCCGACAATGTTACCGGAAATCCGTTCTTTTACCTGCAGCGCCAGATGCTCGCCGCCGCAATCGGTACGGTTGCAGGCGGCATCTGCCTGTTCGTGCCAATGCAGGTCTGGCGCAGCCTTGGTCCGCTGATGTTGTTTACCGGCATCGCGCTGCTCGTGCTGGTGTTGATCCCGGGAGTCGGCTACGAAGTCAACGGCAGCACCCGATGGGTGCGCATCGGCTTCATGAACCTGCAGGTATCGGAGCCGGCACGCCTGTGCCTGCTGCTGTACCTGGCGGGCTACCTCGTGCGACGCAACAAGGCGCTGCGTGAGGAGTTCACGGGCTTCCTCAGGCCGATGTTGGTGCTGACACTGGCCTGCGTACTGTTGCTCAAGGAACCGGACTTCGGCGCGGCCCTGGTCCTGCTGGCCACCGCGCTGGTTATGCTGTTTGTCGCGGGCGCCCGAATACGGGACTTCTTGCTGTTCTTCTCGGCGGCTGTTCTTGCGATGGCCGCCCTGGCTATTACCTCGCCCTACCGCATGAAGCGATTGACCGCGTTTCTCGACCCGTGGGCCGATCCATACGACTCAGGGTTCCAGCTCACGCAGTCTCTGATTGCGATAGGCCGCGGCGAGTGGTTCGGTGTCGGTCTCGGTGGCAGCGTGCAAAAGCTCTTCTACCTGCCGGAAGCGCACACGGATTTTGTTTTCGCGGTGTACGCCGAGGAGTTCGGCCTCGCCGGTTCCGTAGTCCTTATTGCGTTGTTCGCTGCATTGCTTTGGCGCGTCTTCAGGCTAGGCATGCGAGCCGCGCGAGCCGAGCGCTTTTTTGAGGCCTACATCGCGGTCGGGCTGGGTACATGGCTTGGCCTGCAGGCCTTTATTAATGTTGGCGTGAACATGGGCCTGTTGCCGACCAAGGGACTGACGCTGCCACTGATCAGCTATGGCCGCAGCAGCCTGATTATTACGATGATCTGTATCGGCCTGTTGCTGCGCATTCATCATGAACTTGCAGTTGATGCAACGCCTGTCAATCGAAAACGAGGTCGACGCAAATGAGCGCGCGACCCATCCTGGTCATGGCCGGTGGCACGGGCGGACACGTCTACCCGGCGCTTGCGGTTGCGCGCGCCTTGCAGGCCAATTCGTGTGATGTCGTCTGGCTGGGCACGCGCCGCGGCCTGGAGTCTCGCGTGATACCCGCCGCGGGCATCGATATTGAGTGGATCAGTGTCAAAGGCCTGCGCCGCAAGGGTGTGCTTGCCATGCTCATCGCACCGATTCAACTCGCCTGGGCGCTGCTGCAGTCGCTCGGCGTCATCCTTCGTCGCCGCCCCGCAGCGGTGCTCGGCATGGGTGGATTCGTCAGCGGTCCCGGCGGCGTTGCTGCCTGGCTGACCCGGCGACCGCTTGTGATTCACGAGCAGAATGCCGCTGCGGGCCTGACCAACCGTCTTCTGGCGCGTCTTGCCCGGGTTGTGCTGCAAGCCTTCCCGGGCAGTTTTAATTCCCGAGTCAACGCGGAGACAGTGGGTAATCCTGTCCGCGAGGAAATCATGACGATCGCAGCACCCGCCGAGCGGTATGCGAAGCGCGACGGACCGCTGCGACTGCTGGTGCTTGGCGGCAGCCAGGGCGCGCTGGCGTTGAATCGCACGGTTCCTGCGGCGCTGGCAGAACTCGCCATCGCGCAACGGCCCGTGGTGCGGCATCAGTGCGGCGAACGCACGCTCAATATCGCTGAAAACGCGTATGCGGAGCATTCTGTCGATGTCGAACTGCTGCCTTTCATCGAGGACATGGCCGAGGCGTATAGCTGGGCGGACATGGTCGTCTGTCGTGCGGGCGCGCTGACCGTTGCAGAGCTCTGCGCTGCCGGGCTGCCCGCTATTTTCGTCCCGTATCCGGCCGCCGTCGACGACCATCAGACGGCGAATGCCCGCCCGATGTGCGACGCGGGTGCTGCGGCAATCGTCCCGGAAGCCGAGCTCACGCCTGGCGTGCTTGCCGATTTGCTGCGCGACTGGCTTACGTCGCGTGAAACACTGCTGCGCCGCGCGGAAAAGGCACGCTCGCTGGCTGCGCCGAACGCGCTCCGCCGAATTACCGAGCTCTGCCTGGCGCAGGCGGGAGGAACAAAGTGATCAAGCGTATGCGCCGCATTCACTGCGTACACTTCGTCGGCATCGGCGGCTCAGGTATGTCAGGCATCGCCGAGGTGATGTTGAGCCTTGGCTACGCGGTGCAGGGGTCCGACCTTAAGCCCAACAAACAGACGAAGCGCCTTGAAAAGCAGGGCGCCACCCTATTCATCGGCCACGCTGCTGAGAACATTCGCGATGCCGACGCTGTCGTCGTCTCCAGCGCGGTCGATGAAACCAATCCCGAAGTGGCTGCGGCAAAAGAGCAGCTCATGCCCGTTGTCAGCCGCGCCGAGATGCTCGCCGAGCTGATGCGCTTTCGATACTCGATTGCGGTTGCCGGAACGCATGGCAAGACGACGACGACCAGCCTGGTCGCCAGCGCGCTGGCTGAAGGAGGGCTCGACCCTACCTTCGTCATTGGCGGCCGATTGAAGAGTGCTGATGCAAACGCGCGTCTTGGCCAGGGCGATTACCTGGTCGCCGAAGCGGATGAGAGCGATGCGTCGTTCGTGCATCTGAAGCCGATGCTCGCGGTCGTCACGAATATCGACGCTGACCACATGTCGACCTATGACGGCGACATAGAGAAACTCAAGAGCGGGTTTATCGAGTTTCTACACAACCTGCCTTTCTACGGTCTTGCTGTCGTCTGTATCGATGATGCCGGCGTCAATGACGTGCTCGGCGACATCGGCCGTTCTGTTACGACCTACGGCACAGCCGACGGTGCCGACGTCCAGGCAACCAACATCGCGTTTGCCGAAGGCATGACGACTTTTGATGTTGTACGCAGCAGTAACAGCGAAGAGCTGCGTGTGTCTCTGCGGCTGCCGGGCGTGCACAACGTTCGCAATGCACTCGCCGCAATTGCGGTTGCAGACGAGTTGCAAATCGGCGATGACGCTGTCGTCCGCGCGCTCGAGAATTTCGAGGGTATAGACCGCCGTTTCCAGAGTTTTGGCGAAGTTCGGACAACTGCGGGCAAGGTCCTCCTTGTTGATGACTATGGCCACCATCCGACGGAAATCGCAGCGACCCTGTCGGCCGCGAAGGCCGGTTGGCCGACGCGGCGCATCGTGCTGGTTTTTCAGCCACACCGGTACACCCGTACGCGCGACCTGATGGATGATTTCGCGACCGTCCTGTCGGAGGCCGACGTGCTGGTGCTGATGGACACCTACGCGGCGGGCGAAGACCCCATCGCCGGCGCCGACGGGCGCTCGATGGCGCGCGCCATCCGCATGCGCGGCGCGGTAGAGCCGGTGTTCGTCGAATCGCTGGACGACCTGAAGCCAGTGCTGGAGAGCCTTCTCGCAGAAGGTGATCTGTTACTGACAATGGGCGCCGGCGACATCGGTGCCTTCGCCGCGAGTTTGCCCGAGCTGCTCGCCGACGGTCCCTCGTTGAAGGTGCACTCATGATGGCGATGGCACGAGAGCTTAGCGTGGTGGGCGAGCTTCGGCAAAACGAGCCGATGAGCCGCCATACATCGTGGCGCGTCGGCGGCCCGGCAGAGACGTTTTTCATCCCGGCGAGTATCGAAGATCTTTCGTCTTTCCTGGCCGATCTCGATCGGGATACACCGTTGTTCTGGCACGGCGCAGGTAGCAACCTGCTGGTTCGCGACGCAGGGCTGCCGGGGGTCGTCATCTCGGCGACCAAGATGCTCCGGCACCTGGAACGCGTCGGTGATCACAGGGTACGGGCCGGTGCGGGCTTGCCGTGCACGCAACTGGCGCGCCAGTGCGTTCGCTGGCAACTCGGCCCATCCGAGTTTTTTGCGGGTATACCGGGAACCGTTGGTGGCGCGCTGGCGATGAATGCCGGCGCTCATGGCGGGGAAACCTGGGAGCGTGTTGCCTCGGTGCAGACCATCGACCGCGGCGGGGTCCTGCACGAACGAACCCCGGACGAATTCACCATTGCTTACCGCAGTGTCAAAGGGCCTGCAAACGAGTGGTTTCTTGAAGCGAACTTTGATTTCGATCCCGACAACACGCCAAGCATGGCGACGATGAAGTCCATGTTGGAGCGCCGCAAGACGACGCAGCCGCTGGGCCTGCCGAGCTGTGGCTCGGTATTTCGTAATCCGCCAGGTGACTATTCAGCGAGGTTGATCGAGGCAGCAGGACTTAAGGGTCACCGAATCGGCGGTGCGGAGGTTTCGACCAAGCATGCCAACTTTATTATCAATCGCGACAATGCCTCGGCGAGTGACATCGAGGAACTGATCGAACACGTACAGAAGACGGTACTGGATGTGCATGGCGTCGACCTGCAACACGAAGTGCGTATTGTCGGTGAGGCTCGGCCATGACTGCCGTAACGCCGATCGTGGACGAACGTCGCAGGGTTATGGATGCCGCCGGCTTCGGCCGTGTCGCAGTCATGCTGGGCGGGCATTCGAGCGAACGCGACGTCTCCCTCGACACCGGTACCGCCGTGCTGAATGCGCTAAAGAGCAACGGCGTCGACGCCCAGGCCTGGGATCCTGCGGAGCGCAGCATGGCGCAGTTCGCGGAGGCCGGATTCGACCGGGTATGGATTGCGCTGCATGGTCCGGGTGGTGAGGACGGTGCATTGCAGGGTGCCTTGCAGTGGCTGGGCGTGCCCTACACGGGTAGCGGGGTCATGGCTTCCGCTCTGGCGATGGACAAAGTGCGCAGCAAGCACCTGTTCCGGGCTGCGGGCATTCCGACGCCGGACTACGCCGTTGTGCGCTCGCACGCGGATGCCTCGGTAGCTGCCGAACAGCTGGGATTCCCGCTATTCATGAAACCTTCCAGGCAGGGCTCCAGCGTCGGCATGTCGAAGATTTTCGAGCGCGCCGACCTCAACGCGGCGGTCGACACGGCATTGCGGTATGACGACACGGCCCTGATTGAAACCTGTGTGGTCGGCAGCGAAATGACTGTGGCCATCTTGCAGGGGCGGGCGCTACCCAGTATTCGAATCGAAACGCCGCGAGTCTTTTACGACTATCGCGCCAAGTACGAGTCTGATCGCACCGAGTACATCTGCCCCGGTACCGGCAACGATGTTGAAGAACAGCGCTATGCCGAATTGGCGCTGGCGGCATTTGA
Organism: uncultured Woeseiaceae bacterium; assembly: GCA_964440945.1. Taxonomy (GTDB): domain Bacteria; phylum Pseudomonadota; class Gammaproteobacteria; order Steroidobacterales; family Woeseiaceae; genus UBA1847. The sequence goes on along the minus strand of CAYTTZ010000049.1, from coordinate 2,375 downwards.
GGAGCTGGGCTGTTCCGGCTGGGGACGCGTCGACTTCATGGCCGGCACAGACGGCCAGCCGCTGGTACTGGAGGTGAATACGGTGCCGGGAATGACCAGTCACAGCCTGGTGCCGATGGCTGCCGGGAAAGATGGCATCGATTTCGCAGAACTTTGCTGGCGAATCCTCGAGACGAGTTTTCGTTCAAGCGAAGCGGATCACAACATTGTCGAGGTAGCAGCAAATGGCGCGTAAACAAGCCAGGCGTCGCAAGCCAAAATCTGCCAGGCAGTTCAAGATGCCGAGCATTCGCATAGGCCGCATCATCACGCCGCTGGTGGCGCTCGGTATTGTGATTGCGACCTATCAACTCAGCCTTACGTTGCTGGACCGCCCAATTTCGTCGATCCAGATTAACGGCCCGTTTCAGCGGGTTTCCGCACTGCAGATAGAAGAGGCAATCAGCGAACAGATAGAAGCTGGCTTTGTGGGTGCCGATCTTGAGCATATCCAGGGCCGTATCGTGGCGTTGCCGTGGATCGATCAGGCCCGTGTTGCGCGACGCTGGCCCAGCAGGATTTCGATCACTGTTACGGAGCAGGTGCCCGCCGCAGTCTGGGGTGAGCGCGGGCTGCTGAATACGCGAGGCGAGCTGTTTGTTGCCGAGGCACGGCATCCCCCGGCTGAGCTGCCGCGCCTCAGCGGGCCGGACGATCGATCTGCAGAGGTGGCCAAACGCTACCTGGAGGTGCGCGATCGACTGATTCCTGTTGGCCTCGATCTGCAGCGCGTGCATGTGGACGCCCGGGGCTCCTGGGACATGACGTTGCAGAACGGCATCAAGGTCCGGCTTGGCCGGCGCGATGTCGCCGAACGCACTGACCTGTTTCTTCGTGTCGTCACCGACATCATTACGAGCCGCGCAAAAGAGATCGAGTACGTTGACATGCGCTACGGCAATGGCTTCACGATTGGCTGGAACGGTGGGTCCACAACGCCGGTTCCCGAACAACAGCAGACGGAGCAGGAAATGCTGGCTGCACGAGGGACAAACTAAGTGTCCAAGCGCCCAGACAAGAACCTGATCGTCGGACTTGATGTAGGCACATCGAAGGTCGTTGCCATCGTTGGTGAGATTAACAACGAGGGCGCGATCGAAGTTGTAGGCATTGGTTCGCACCCATCGCGCGGGCTGAAAAAAGGTGTGGTCGTGAACATTGAATCGACCGTGCACTCGATTCAGCGTGCCGTCGAGGAGGCAGAGCTCATGGCGGGTTGTGACATTCACTCCGTCTATACCGGCATCGCGGGCAGCCATGTGCGCAGCCTCAATTCACATGGCATCGTTGCCATACGTGACAAAGAGGTTAGTGCCAGCGACGTTGATCGTGTGATCGACGCGGCGCGCGCGGTAGCGATACCTGCCGACCAGAAGATTCTGCATATCCTGCCGCAGGAATTCGTCATCGATAACCAGGAAGGGATCCGCGAGCCGATAGGAATGTCGGGTGTGCGGCTTGAGGCGAAAGTGCACATGGTGACCGGTGCCGAGAGTGCCGCACAGAACATCGTGAAGTGCGTGCAGCGCTGCGGTCTCGAGGTTGACGATATCGTGCTCGAGCAGCTGGCTTCGAGCTACGCGGTGCTAACCGACGATGAGAAGGAGCTCGGTTCCTGTCTCGTCGATATCGGCGGTGGCACAACCGATATCGCCGTGTTCCTCGGTGGCGCCATTCAGCATACGGCGGTAATCCCGATCGCAGGCGACCAGGTGACCAATGACATCGCCGTGTCGATGCGCACGCCCACACAGTACGCAGAAGAGATCAAGATTAAGTATGCCTGCGCGCTGTCACAGCTCGCGAATCCGGATGAGACGATCGAAGTACCGAGCGTTGGTGATCGCCCGCCGCGGCGGCTGGCCAGGCAGACGCTCGCCGAGATCGTCGAACCAAGATATGAAGAACTCTTCGGTTTGGTACGCGATGAACTTCGCAGGAGCGGTTTCGAGGAGTTGATCGCGGCCGGCGTCGTGATCACCGGTGGCAGCGGCAAGATGGAAGGCGCCGTGGAGCTGGCCGAGGAGGTATTCCACATGCCAGTCCGGCTGGGCGCGCCGCAGTACGTCGAAGGGCTCATGGATGTTATTCGCAACCCGATTTATGCCACTGGCGTCGGGTTGCTCCTTTACGGCAATGAAAATCTGTCGCGACGCGATCGGCGCAGCACGCCGATCGGCGGCAATCTGGGTGAGGTCTGGGAGCGCATGAAAGCGTGGTTCCAGGGCCATTTTTAAAAGAATGGGGTTCAGTGAGTACCCCACAGGGAAAGTTAACAAGCGGAGGAAGACTCAATGTTTGAATTAATGGACGCGCATAGCTCGACTGCGGTCATC
>CAYTTZ010000048.1:0-16990 GCA_964440945.1 uncultured Woeseiaceae bacterium | reverse complement strand
ATATTAACAATCAATGAGTTACAAGACTTTTGGGAGTAAGTACTTTAAAAATAGGCGAAAAAAAAAGACGGTTTGATGAAATTTCTTTTCCACTAGATGTAGTGTCAATCCATTGACGCAAAAATCGCCCGAGTACGCCCGCTTTTCTGGTCATTTTTCCCCTGAAACCGGCTCTTGAAAAGCGCGCTCCCGCCCCTACTTAACTTTCAATGACTTTTCCGCGAGCCCGAAGAGGGCCGCTAAAACCGCTATCAACTCGCTGTTGTTGGGAGAAATTTATGAACATCGCTCGTTTTGAACCGTGGACATTTGTAGACCTGCTGCGCCGCGACCTCGACCGGTTGGCCGATCCGCGTCGGCCCGCAGAATCAGACCACGACACTATCGCGGACTGGGTTCCGGCCGTCGACATCTTCGAGGAAAAGGACCGTTACGTGCTTCGCGCAGACGTGCCAGGCGTTAACCCGGACGATATTAACGTATCGATGGACGACGGTATCCTGAACGTCTCAGGCGAGCGCCGGGCTGAGGCTCGGGCGGAGGACGCCTCGGCACAGCGCCTGGAACGCGTCGCCGGTCGGTTCTTCCGCCACTTCTCACTACCGGAGAGCACGGACGCCGAAGCAATAACCGCCAAATGCAGCAACGGGATTCTCGAGGTTTCCATACCCAAGCTTCCCGAGATCCAGGCGCGGCGGATAACTGTCGAAGCGGCTTGATGCAGTAGTATTAACTCAGCCCGGGCGCGACGTATCGCCGTGTTCGGGCATCTTCGTAACTCGGGCCGTCGCAATGCTCGTGCACTTGTTGCGAGTTTGGAACTTTTTGGCGCTCCCACGTGTCGACCGCATACGGCCTATAATCGGGTGACATGGCCTATCGCCACCAGAAACTGCGTTCACTGGCGATTCAGCAAAAACCCCTTATCCTGACGTTTAATGGAGCACCGCTTGAGGCAACTTGAGATGAGAATGACAAGAAAGATCTGTACCAGCTTTTTGATAGCCGTTCTCGCAAGCGCGGCGGCAGCGGCTGCCCTGCCCGACAGCGTCGGTGGGCGACCGGTAGTTAGCCTCGCCCCGCTGGTAGAAACGGCATCACCGGCAGTCGTCAATATTCGGGTCAGCCAGACTGTTAGTCGCCGCAATCCGCATGGCGATGATGCGTTTCGTCGCTTTTTTGGAATCCCCGATGGGCCTGGCGGTCCGCAGGAGGTTGCTAGCGCTGGCTCCGGCGTGATCGTCGATGCCGAAAACGGTTATATCCTGACCAACCACCATGTCGTCGGCGATGCCGATACCATCCAGATCTCGTTGATCAACGGCAAGGTGCTCGACGCCGAAATAGTCGGCTCCGACCCGGCAACCGACATAGCCGTGATCAAAGTCGATGCGGAAGGCCTGACGGACATGCCGATCGGCAACTCCGAGGGCGCGCGCGTCGGCGACTTCGTGATCGCCATCGGCAACCCGTTTGGTCTTGGTCACACCGTAACTTCCGGCATCATCAGCGCGCTTGGCCGCACGGGGATCAGCCGTGATGGCTATGAAGACTTCATACAAACCGACGCCTCAATCAACCCCGGCAACTCGGGCGGCGCGCTCGTCAATATGAAAGGCGAGCTCATTGGCATTAACTCGGCAATCATCAGTCGATCCGGTGGCAACGTAGGCATCGGGTTTGCCGTGCCGACGGAGATTGCCAGCTCGATCATGAACCAGATTCTCGATTTCGGTGAGATTCGTCGCGGCCTGCTTGGCGTGGGCATTCAAACCATTGATGCCGAAATGGCCAAGGCCCTGGACACCAACGTTGAAAGTGGCGCGCTGATCACGAACATCGTCCCTGAGTCGGCCGCCGAAGAGGCCGGGCTCGAGGTTGGCGACATCATCGTCGAGGTCAATAAGGAGAAGATCGACGACGCCTCTGAGCTGCGCAACAAAATCGGCCTGCTCAGATCCGGCGATGAAGTGAACCTCCGGTATGTTCGCGACAAGAAGACGCAGTCGGCTCGCGCGCTGCTCGGACAAGCTGTCGGCACGCAGCTTTCGGGCGTCGACATTCACCCAGGCCTCCAGGGAGCCGTCTTCGCCGCAGCCTCCACGACCAGCGACGAAGGCGTCGAAGTCGCGGAAGTCGAGCCAGGCAGTCCGGCGGCGCAACGTGGTCTGCGCCCCGGAGACCTCATTACGGCGGTCAACCGTAACCGCGTAACCAACCTGCAGGAGCTTGCCGCCATCGCAGAAAACTATCGCATCCTGTTCCTGTTGGTGCAGCGAGGCGACCGTTCGCTGATGCTGCAAATACGCTAGAAATAACAGACAGGCTGATCCTGGACAGGGCTCGTAATGCTCATCACGGGCCCTGTTCAATGGGACGATTCTCAATCATGAGTACGCATCGCCTGGCATTGCGTATTCTTCGAAGTATCAGTAAGGTCGAGTCATTACCTGAAGCTAACTCTGCCCGAGACTCGCAACCGACCGATGATTCGTCGATTCGCTCTATATTCCCACCGTCTTGGCTGGCTTTTGGTGTTCTCAGGCCTCATTTTTGCGAAAGCAACTTATGCTGGCGCAGCTCCGGGCGCGTCTCAGGACGTCGAGAAGCAGCGCGAGCTGTTCATCTCTGTCTACGAGGCAGTGGAGCGCGGCGACTGGAGCGCAGTTGAGCAGCTAGCCCCCGACAAGAGAAGACTGCTGCAACACTACGTTCTCTGGCCAGACCTCAGAGCAGCGTTCTGGCGCGCAACGCCCGACCAGGCGAATGCCGACGAAGTCGAGGCATTCCTGAACCAGTACGGCAAGCTGCGGCCGGCACGCGAGCTGCGTTATCGCCGCGCGCTGCATCTCGCGCGCAGCGGCGATCTCCGGGGCTTCCAACGAATCTATGAACGGTTTTACCAGGGCCAGGAAATCGCCAAGCTCGATTGCCTGTCACTGCAGGCCGAACTCGACGCCGGGCGTACCGTACGCGTGGACTTTCGCGCGAAAGAACTGTGGCTAGTCGGTAGCAGCCAGGTCAGCGAATGCGATCCGGTCTTTGAGTATCTTGTCAGCAACAACCTTCTGGGACCGATCGAATATCGAGAGCGCTATGCGTTAGCGATAGCCGCCAGGGAGTTCCAACTCGCGCGTTGGCTCGCAAAGAAAATAGACCAGCAGTATGTCGATGAGACATCGCTCTGGATCAGAGCGCAAACGAATCCCGAGGACTTTCTGCTTGGCCATGCCAGCCGTGCCGGCGGCAACACTGCACGCGAACAGCTCGTTTATGCCGCCGAGCGCCTCACCTATAGCGATCCCGAACGCGCGCTGGCGGCCTGGACAATGGTCAGCAAACGCGTTCGATTCAGCGACGAGCAACAGTATCGCGTCAAGCGGCACATTGCGCTATGGACCGCTCGCGACAATCTCCCGGGCGCCTATGAACTCTTGCGCAAACTTCCGGAAGCGGCGGCCAATACCGAAGTCTGGCGTTGGCGTGCGCGTACCAGTTTGCGCAATGCCGCGTGGGACAAGCTGCTGTCTGACATCGCATCAATGCCAGCGACGGAGCGAGAATCGGAAGAATGGCAGTATTGGCGCGCGGTAGCGTTACAGCGTTCCGGCCAGACCCTGGTGGCACATGCGGCGTTCGGAACTTTGGCGAAAGAACGCAGCTTCTACGGATTCCTCGCCGCGGACGAACTCGGCGAAGACTATGTTCTCGCTCACGCCGGGTTGCTGGCCGACGAGGCCACGATCGCGGCCTTGCTATCTCGCCCGGCGATAATTCGGTCACGCGAACTGTTCCTCGTCGGGCTCGATAGTCGTGGCCGGTCCGAATGGGACACGGTCATCCGATCATTTAGCCCGGAGGAAAAAAGGCAGGCGGCTATCCTCGCGGATCGCTGGGGCTGGCACTCACGGGCGATTTCGACCGCTGCCAGTCTTGGTGAATACGACGATCTGGCCATCCGTTACCCGCTGCCATACCAGGCCCATTTTGAACGCTCATCATCGGACGCAAGCATCGCTCCAACATGGGCATACGGCATTGCGCGCAGCGAAAGCCTGTTCATGCGCGATGTGCGCTCGCGGGCCGGCGCAGTAGGCCTCATGCAGCTCATGCCAGCGACCGGCCGTGAAGTTGCGAAGCAGATTCGACTGCCTTACTCCGGCGTTCACACGCTGACTCAACCCGAGAGCAACATACGCCTCGGCACCAGCTACCTCGGCCGGATGGCACAGCGCTACGGTGGCAATGCTGTGCTGGCGACGGCGGCCTACAACGCCGGACCTCACCGCGTCGACGGTTGGCTACCGGATTCCGGTAGCATCGACGCGCGTGTCTGGATCGAGAACATCCCGTTCAACGAAACGCGCAAGTACGTGAAGCGCGTGTTGTCGGCACAAACCATATTCCACTGGCGCATGACGGGCGAGCTTCGCCGCCTGTCAGATACGCTGCTACAGGTAACAGCGCCGCTCGATACCGAGCAACTAGTGTTGCGCTAGCGCCGTCAGGCGTTCTTCGCGAACCTCCCGCTCAAGACTCGATATCTCTGCTGCACGCGCGTAGAAGCAAGGCAGGTCCTCACTGCAATCGCGAAGCAGCGAACGGAATGCGGGCAGCCAGCCTTCGTAGAGCGTCATGGATGCCAGTCGGGCGTTGTTGAGATCGCCGTTTGGCCAATCCGACGCAGACCGACCTGCCTGCTCCAGCCGCGAGTTGATGCGCTGCCTGAGCTCGAGAAGTCGATCCGCTTTCAGCCTGCGCTTCTCGTTGTCATCTACCGGCGCTGCGTAGCGGATACGGAGGTCTTCGCGCGCGACGGCGACGAGCGCCATGAGTTCTTCGCGCAGCTGCCGGCGCTGCCAGTAGACCTCGAGGTCATCGGGCCGTCCTCTCGCCTTTAGCCAGCGCTCCAGTCCGAACTCTTCCACGGCCGTCGCGAAAGACTCATTGAAACCCGAGTCGTCTTTGATATAGAGCACCTGGTGCGCAAGCTCATGAAACAGTGTGCCGACGAGCTGAATATCGTCCCAGCGCAGCATCGAGCTAAGGACAGGATCGTTGAAGTTCCCAAGTGTCGAGTAGGCGGAGACTCCACCGACGGCAACATCGTAGCCATCCACCTTCAGCCGCTCGGCCTCACGATGGGCGTCGTCTCGTGAGAAATACCCGCGGTAGCTCACGCAACCGGCGATCGGAAAACACCATTGCCGCGGTTGCAGCGAAAACTCGGGCGCAGCAAACACGTTCCAGACGACGAAGTCGCGCTCAATATCCGTGTAATTTCGGTAGCTCTTGTTGTCAGGCAGATGAAGTTCCGCGACCGAGAATCGCCGCGCCTCCTGCACGAGCCGCAGCCGAGTCGCGAGTTCCGCCGTTGTGTCGTCCGCGTCAAGAAGCTCGTCGATTGGCTCGCTCTTGCGCAGCACCTGCCACTGCCCGGTGGCCGCCTGCATATAGTAACAGCCGGCGTGAGTCACACTGAGCGTTGCCAGCAGCAGGAGGATCGCCCATCTGCGGTATGTAATACGTCGTCCCATTGCCCTACTCTGCTGGCCTGCACATCGAAACGTCAACCACGATTGTCGGGTAGTATTGCGCGATGCAGATTTACCTGGTGGGTGGCGCTGTTCGGGATGAACAGCTTGGCGTTCCGCACAAGGAACGGGATTGGTGTGTCGTCGGCGCGACCCCGGAGGAACTTGTTGCCCTAGGCTACCGACGGGTCGGCAAGGACTTCCCGGTTTTCCTGCACCCTGAATCCGGCGAGGAGTACGCGCTGGCCAGGACCGAGCGCAAGACGGCGCCGGGTTACCACGGTTTTGATTTCAACTGCTCGCCCGAGGTCTCCATTGAAGATGACCTGTTGCGTCGCGACCTCACCATCAACGCCATCGCTAAAGATATAGACGGCAAGTTGGTCGATCCTTACGGCGGCACGCGCGACATTGAGCTACGATCGCTAAGACATGTCTCCGATGCCTTCGCGGAAGACCCCGTGCGAATCCTGCGCGTCGCCAAGTTCGCAGCGCGCTTCAAATCGCTGGGTTTCTCCATCGCACCAGAGACAATGGACCTGATGCGCGACATGGTAATCAACGGCGAAGTCGACGCGCTTGTGCCTGACCGTGTCTGGAAAGAAACAGAGACAGCCTTGCGCGACCCCAGCATCCGCACTTACGTGGAAGTGTTGCGCGCCTGCGGCGCGCTGAAAGTTCTGCTGCCGGAAGTCGACAGGCTTTTCGGCGTACCACAGCCCGAGAAATGGCATCCCGAGATCGATACCGGCGAGCACGTTCTAATGGTGCTCGACCAGGCCGAAGCGATGAGCCCGGACCTCGAGGTGCGCTTTTCAGCGCTGACGCATGATCTTGGCAAAGGCAACACGCCTCGAAGCCAGCTGCCCAGCCATCCCGGTCACGAAGCCCGCGGTTGCAAGCTGATTCGCGATATTGCCGGTCGGCTTCCCGTGCCCAAAGCGAGTCGGGATCTGGCCCTGCTGGTTGCGGAATACCATACGCATTGCCACCGCGCGCTTGAGCTGCGCCCCAAGACCATCCTCAAGGTCCTGGAGAAAACCGACGCGTTTCGGCGCCCGGCCCGTTTCGAACAGTTTCTTGTGACCTGCGAGGCCGACGCGCGCGGCAGAGCCGGCCTTGAGAATCGGCGTTATCCGCAAGCGGACTACCTGCGCGGCGCCTTTGCCGCCGCGGCAGCTATTGATGCCGGCGCCATCGCCGCTGAGCATGAGGGCTCGAAAATCCCTGCCGCTATCCGCCGCGCGCGCAAGCAAGCGATCGCGGAGTTTTGCGATCCCGGCTAATTGAGGCCGTAGAAGAACACGAACACCGAAAAGAACGTGACGTTGCCGTACAGCTCGGAGTCGTCGACGCCCAAGGCGAGCTCAATGTCCGTCCGCTCGCCCATCGGGTTCAGAAAACGAATGGTCGCGGATTTTGTACGGGCGCCATCGACCTCGCCTTTCCAGGTTGACGCGTCGAATTGCCAGCTGCGCTCACCGGCATCGACGCTGAGGCTGGCAGTCGCCCGGTAGTCGACGAGGCTGTTTATCAGACTCAGGCGCGAAAAAGATAGCAGTTGCAGCAGGGGACGATTGCTGTCCAGCTTAAGATTCACGTCGTAGTCATAGTCGATACCCGAAAAACCGAGACTTACCGAATCCGTAACTTCGAATCGTGTGGACAGGCCAACACCGTTGGCGCTAAACCCGGCCTTGCGGCCCGGAAACCGTTCGGTCGGCGGCAACCGTACGCTGAAATCCCGGTACTCGAAATCTGCGGCAATCGAGAATTTGTCGTCGCGCCAGTAGAGCGATGCACGCAAGTCTGTCGAGTCGAGCGTGTCGTTGTCGCCCCAGTAAGCCACGCCGGCGCGCATGCCGACAGGCTTCCACCAATGGTCAATCCCGACATCTGCAAACCAGGTATCGAGATTCTGGCGAAACGCCGACTCTGCCGTATTCCTGGCGAGTGCGGCGGACAGCCAGGTCTGCTCGGTCAACCCGAATTCCCCGATGACCGAAACTGCCAGGCCGTCTTGCGTATCTCCCTCGACTCCGGCACCCAGCACATAGCCCTCCCCCGCGACGGCGTTGCCGCTTAGCAGCAGGAGAGTGAGTATTACTGGTCTACGCCAATACATAGAGAAGCACCGCAGAAAGCGCGAGTCGGTACACGGCAAAGGGGGCAAGACCGATGCGGCTCACAAAACGCATGAAAAACTCGATACTGAGATAGGCGACTATAGCGGAAACGAACGCGCCGACCGCGAGTTCGCCCCAGGGAACTGCGGTTTCGCCGGTGACCAGCTCGAACCCCTTGTACAAAGTTGCCAGCAAGATAACAGGCGCCGAAAGCAGGAACGAGAAGCGCGCCGCGTCCTGACGTTTGAAGCCCATGAATCGCGCGGCCGTAATTGTCACGCCGGATCGCGATGTGCCAGGGACCAGCGCCAGCGCCTGTGCGCAACCGATCATGAACGCATCCCGGATGCGGATATCGGCAATGATGCGCTCACTCTTGCCGTATCGATCCGCGACGGCCATCAGAATGCCGTAGCCAGACAGCGTGTAAACAATGACTGACGGATCGCGCAGGTTCGCCTCAATCCATGACGCGAGTAACAGACCGGCTACGGCTGCCGGTATCGTTCCCAGTGCGATCCCCAGCGCCATGTTCGCTTGCGGCAGCTCTGCATGGCCGTCCAATAACTGTCCAGCACCGCGGAGTAACCCGAGTATGTCCTCACGAAAAAAAATGCAGACAGCGACAAGCGACCCGAAATGCACTGCAACGTCAAAGGCGAGGCCCTGGTCCGTCCATTCGACAAGATAGGGCACCAGTACCAGATGCCCGGAACTCGAAATCGGCAGAAACTCGGTCAAGCCCTGCACGATCGCCAGCACGATGATTTGCAGTCCTGTCACAACCGACCCCTGCCAATGACCGCTTCATTCATAAAGTGTGTGTCCTGTCAGCCAAACTGAACGCCGACGGCGTGCCTGAATCGCCCCGCCGCAGCGCCATGCACTTGAAGTGCTCGCCCATTTCAGCGGGGAGGGTAAGGGTTTTGATCTGTCCGGACAATTGCAGCTGTCGCGAAACGGGCAACGAGGCAAAATCCTGCATCTCCGCATCCAGCCCGCCACCTATCAGGAACTGCGCCTGCGCCGAGTATCCGGCGACATCGAGGCCGCTGGATAGTGCAGCCTCCGCCACCGCGTTGAAATCTACCCATGCTGTCAGGTCCTGAATACCGGGGAGTAGCAGCGGATTGTTATGCACATGATGGCGAAAATAACAGCGCAGCCAGCCGTCAGCGCGATCTTGCGCGTAGTACTCGCGCCGCGTGACGCCGTAATCGAACAGGAACGCGACACCCTCGTCCAGCGAACCACCCAGCGTGGCAATCCAATCATGTACGCCGAGCGAGATCTCCGAAACGTAGCCAACAGGTAGCGGCTCACCCAGAGCCGTCTCTATCGCCTCGACACGCTCGACAAGGCGCTGTGGAGCCGGCGCCTGCATCAGCGCGAAAGCGCCATCTCGCAGGGTAACGCGTAGCTGCTCGACGCCATCCCTGGTCTTCCTGAAACGCTCCACTGGCAGCGCGTCCAGAACCTCGTTGACAATCATGACGCCCCGGTGATTCTCGGGTGGGCCATCCAGCCAGGCGATTCGGGACATCAGCTGCGGCAACTCGGCACGCAGGTACGCTGCCTGACGCTCCTGAAGGTCGGCCGACACCTCCAGGATTTCGTATCGCTCGGGCAGCGCATCGAGTTCTTGCAACGCTGCGAGGATATCACCCGCCAACTTGCCACTACCCGCACCGTATTCGAGGATCGAACCTCCGCCCAGGTCGCCGAGTACCTCGGCACATTGTCGAGCCAGTATTCGGCCAAATACCGGCGATACCTCGGGTGCCGTGATGAAGTCACCCTCCGCGCCGAATTTTTTCGCGCCCGCAACGTAATATCCGAGCCCAGGCGCATACAAAGCATGGTGCATGTACTCCGCAAAGCTGATGCTGCCGCCAGCCTCATCAATACATGCGGCAATGTAGTTTGCGACATGCTCGGAGTGCGCCGCACTGATCGCGTCAGGCTCTGGCAACGTTGTGCGGTTGTCGTGTTGCATGTCGTTGTTAAATTCTTTATGAATGGGGTCTTGCAAAGGTTTAGGAAACAGCAATGACGGATAAGGATTTGAACGGCAAAGTCGTGCTTGTCACTGGCGCGGCGCGACGCATTGGCGCGGCTATTGTGACACGGCTTCACGCAAAGGGCGCAGACGTTGCCATTCATTATCGTAGCTCGTCGCAGGACGCGGACAACCTCGCCGACCGCCTCAACCGCGAACGCACTGATTCTGCCGCGACCTTCCGGGCCGACCTGCTCGACATGGAGCAGATCTCACCACTGATCGAGGAAGTACGTGCCTGGCGCGGGCGGCTGGACGCTCTCGTCAACAATGCGTCAACCTTCTACCCCACACCCGTCGGGAGCATTACCGAAGACCATTGGCTGGACCTGATGGGCAGCAACCTCAAGGCGCCACTGTTCCTGTCACAGGCCGCCGCGCCGGAGCTTGCGAAGCACAATGGCGCCATCGTCAACATTGTCGATATTCACTCGCAGCGCCCGCTTCGCAACCACGCGGTCTACGGTCCTGCGAAAGCAGGTCTCGCCATGCTGACACGATCGCTGGCCAAAGACCTCGCACCGCAGATTCGCGTCAACGGCGTTTCACCGGGTGCGATTCTCTGGCCCGAAGACGGTATGAGCGACGCCGCACAGCACTCCATCCTGCGCCAGGTACCCTTGCAACGCCCTGGGGAACCTGACGATATTGCAGGCTGTGTCTCATACCTTTTATGCGACGCGGGCTATGTGACCGGCCAGATCATTGCAGTGGACGGCGGCCGTTCGGTAGGCTGACCCACTCGTTGATCGTCACCGCCAATTGCACGCGGCGTGCCATTGGCGGAATCAGAAAGCGTTCGCGAATTCCCGGTGCGCAGGCCCGCTGAGCTCGGGTCGATAAGAAAACCCGGACTCGGCCTTGAGCTGCCCTCCTGGTGCACTGGCAACCGGGCAGGATCCGTTGCTCAGATACGATAGCGCCGCAACGACGTTCGGATCTGCGTCGTCGCCGGGCAGTTCATTCAGGTCATCGGGCGCCGGGCAGTCGGCGGGCAAACCGTCAAAGTACTCGCCCTCGCCCAGCGCATTGACAACCTTGAATGAGGTCGGACGCAGAATCTTGTCGCAGAACTGCAGGCCGATCTGGCCCACCGGTTTGCCGAAGGTGTTTGCGCCAACGATTCCGACGTCGAACCAGGCATCCAGGCCATTCGTCACAAGCTCACTCGCGGATGCGGTTCCGCCTGTCGCGATGACCACCAGCTTCGACAAATTGATCGAGCTGCCGACCCGCGCAAAAAGTTCGGAATTGTTGTTCGTCGCTGCACGATCAGCGTTGAACTGCGTCTCAGAAAATACTCGTCCGTCGTTGGCAAATGCACCGAGATAATCACCGAGCAACTTTGCGGTACTGACGAGTCCGCCGCCGTTGTAGCGCAGATCGATAATGACGTCGGTAACGCCGGCGGCGATGAATTCCGCGAACACCGTGTCGAATACAGGATCAGCGGTGCTGATGAAGCTGGCGAGCTCGATGTAGCCGACCGGCGGCACGCCGGGGCCCCTGTCGATGATGCGCGTCGTGGGCACCGGATCAATCGTGACAACGCCCTTGGTGATCGAGACCGTGAATTCCAGGCCGTCCTTGTCGCGCATTTCGAACTCGACCGTGTCGCTGGCCAGCGCACTGGTTACGCCCTCGTTCGCATTGATGTCGGCGATAGTGCGGCCGTTGAGACCGAGGATTCGCTGGCCTCTCTCAAGTCCACCAAGTGCTGCCGGACTGCCGGAGAACGCGCGCGACAGCCGTGCATCGTCGGTATCGACGAAGCGGTAGCTAAACCCGAAGCCCTCGTATTTACCTTCGCCGAAGAATTCGGCATCAGCCTGCGCGGAACCGACGGAGCTAAACAGGTCTACCGGATCGCCGTTGGCTTTCTGCGGCCCGTAGGTTCGCGTCACCTCGGTGACCAGTTGTTCCGGCGTCGTATAGCTACTAATGCTGAGATCCGGCGGCAACAGGTCGTTCCACAGGTACCAGGCATACAGGGCGTCCAGCACAAATTGCTTCTGGCCGTCAGTCTCGCACGCCGTGCTGCCGGTCCGGGGTCCGGTCAGGCCGCCACCGTCGCCTCCGCAGGCCGCAAGCGAAGCAATGACCAGCAAGCTAGTCAGTAATCTCATGGTTCATCCTCTAAAAATTAAGGTCGACCAACTCCAGGGGATGACTGTTCGCGTCAAATGCCTGCCAGTGTGACAACATCGTCCTTCCGGTCACCGGGTGTCTGAGGCCCGGAGCCAGTTCGGCCAGCGGCCGTAATACGAAGCTGTACTCCAGAATGTCACTGCGCGGCACCCGCACCGGGCGTTCATCGATTACCTCATCATTGTAGAGCAACAGATCGATATCGAGTGGACGTGCTGCCCATTTATCACTTCCGCGAGCACGACCAACGAGATTATGTAAACGTTCGATCTCTGCAATGATTTCGAGGAGGTCATCTTCGGACCGCAACCCGACAACGAGGTTCAGAAAGTCGTCACCTTCGAAGCCCACGGCGGCGCTGCGATAAACGGCAGACACGTCGAGATCGCCGTATTTTTTTCGGAACTCATGAACGGCCACGCGGAGGTTTTTCTCGGCTTCGATGTTGCTGCCGAGTCCCAGGTAGATTTGCGACATGGTCTTGCCCACCCTAGTCGGACAGACTGCCGCGTTCGATAAGGATGCCTACATCTTTCGAACCGCGAATGGCGCCGGGCTTGTTTACTCGAACCCTGACCCAGGCCACGCCGAACTCCTCGCGCACGATCTGGGCGATTCGCTCCGCCAGCGTTTCGACCAGCTGAAAACTGGAATCCGCAACGAACGACTGAACGCGCTTGGCGACGGATTTGTAGTTCAACGTGTCTTCGACACGATCTGTGGCGGCCGCCTTAGCAATATCGGCGCTCATTTCAAGATCAATAATGACGGTCTGGCGAATCTTGCGTTCCCAGTCCCAAATTCCAATAACCGTATCGATCTTCAGTTCGTTCAGAAAAATCTTGTCCATAACAGCTTTGCGTTTCCTTAGTTTTGCGGTGCCGCTTCGGGCACGCCCAATGAAGCCAGAGACCAGCGGGCCTGTGCTTTTATTTCACCTGGTTTGCCGGCCTCGCGATGCCGAAGTGCACCAGCGACGGCGATCATCGCGCCATTGTCCGTACAGAATTCCATGCGAGGGTAGTACACGGACCCCTCAAAGCGAGCTGCCATATCCTGTCGCAGCAACTTGTTGGCGCCTACACCACCGGCGATGACAATTCGATCGAACTGCTCGGCTTTGGCCGCCTTGATGGCGCGGCCGACGAGTGTATCGACAACGGCGCGCTGAAACGATGCGGCAACGTCCGCCCGACAAAGCGTGCCCGCCGCCTCGGCTTTGCGAACTTGCAGCATGACGGCGGTCTTGAGACCGCTGAAACTGAAGTCGAAACCGGGCTTTTTGAGCATGGGTCGCGGAAAGGCAAACGCAGCCTCATCGCCGCTTTCTGCAAGGGCGGCCAACGCAGGTCCACCCGGATACCCGAGTCCAAGCAGCTTGGCCGTTTTGTCGAAGGCTTCTCCAACAGCATCGTCCAGCGTCGTGCCGAGCAGCCGGTAGTCGCCGAACTCGCGCACAGCAATCAGCATTGTGTGACCCCCGGAGACCAGCAGTGCCAGAAAGGGGAATTCGGGCGGTTCATCTTCCAGCATGGGCGCCACCAGGTGACCCTCCATGTGGTGCACCGGTATGACCGGGCAGTCCCAGGCCAGCCCGAGCCCGTTAGCCATACCGCCCCCGACCATCAGGGCGCCTACGAGCCCCGGCCCGGCCGTATAGGCGATGGCGTCGGGGCGATCGATACCAGCCTCGCCAAGCACCTCACGAATCAGCGGCAAGAGCCGCCGTATATGGTCGCGGGATGCGATTTCCGGGACGACCCCGCCGTAGACAGCGTGCAGATCGACCTGGCTGTGCAACGCGTGCGCTACGAGGCCGAGCTCCGTGCTGTACACGGCCACGCCCGTCTCGTCACAGCTGGTTTCGATACCGAGGATATTCATAGGGGCCGGATCATACCGTGTAGGAGCGGGCCGTGCCCGTGACAGACAGGCGGTCTGGCGGCTGTGTGCCGGCCTGATATTTCGTCCCAAAGCCTTTGCAAAAGGCGAATTGCAAGGTTATTATGCGCGGCTGAGTCCCGGCCTCTGTGCCGGGTTTATTTATGTTTCACGGAATACCTGATCCATGCCAAGTGTTCGCGTAAAAGAAAACGAGTATTTTGACGCTGCCCTGCGGCGCTTCAAGCGCGCCTGTGAAAAGGCGGGCATCCTGACCGAGCTTCGCCGTCGTGAGTTCTACGAGAAGCCGACCCAGGAGCGTAAGCGCAAGAAAGCGGCCGCCGTCAAGCGCCACCTGAAGCGCAGCTCTCGCGACGACGCCAAGCGTACGCGTCTCTATTAAATTCATTCAGCTTCACGTCCGTGGAGCAATCTGCTTAGTGCCGATGCCATGTCGCTGAAAGGCCAAATCACAGAAGACATGAAAACCGCAATGAAGGCTGGTGACAAAGACCGGCTGAAAGCGGTGCGCCTGATGCTTGCAGCCATAAAACAGATCGAGGTCGACACGCGCGTCGAGCTGGACGATCCCGGCGTGCTCGCGGTGTTGATCAAAATGGTCAAACAGCGCCGCGACTCCATCGAGCAATTCGAGAAGGGCAATCGCGAAGATCTGGCGAGTATCGAACGCGCGGAAATCGACGTCATTCAGAACTACCTTCCCGAACAGCTTGGCGCCGACGAGCTCGCCGCCATGGTCAACGAAGTGATACAGGAAACGGGTGCCGCGGGTATTCGGGATATGGGCAGGGTCATGGGCCAGATCAAGGCCAAAGCCGCTGGTCGCGCAGATATGGGCGCGCTCAGCGCGATCGTCAAGGAACGTCTTAGCGCCCTTTGACCGCAAAGCTCAGACCTCGCAACAACAACCAGAGACACGGCACCGCCGACTCAACGTTAGAGCTTTTATGTCCGGACTGATTCCTCAGGATTTCATTGATGATCTGATCGCGAGAGCAGATATCGTTGAGGTCGTAGGACGCCGCGTTCAGCTGAAGAAAGCGGGCCGGGAATTCAAGGCCTGCTGCCCTTTCCACGACGAAAAGACGCCATCGTTCACGGTGAGCCCCGGCAAGGGCTTTTACCACTGCTTCGGCTGCGGCGCGCACGGTACGGCCGTCGGCTTTCTCATGGAATTCGATCATATGAGTTTCGTCGAAGCAATCGAGAGTCTCGCAAGCTCCATGGGCGTCGACGTGCCCAGAAGCGAGAGTGACAAACCGGCACGCCGCTACGACGAGCTCTTCTCACTGATGGACAGCGTCTCCCGACACTGGCAGACCACCATGAAGGACGCGCCGGATGCTATCGAGTACCTGAAGCGTCGCGGTATCGATGGCGCAACGGCAAAACGCTTTGGTCTCGGGTATGCGCCGGATGGCTGGAGCAACGTGCTCGATAAATTCGGCAAGTCGGATGAAGCCATTGAGCGATTGCTGGCAACCGGCCTGATCATTCGCAAGGACACCGGAAAGCACTACGATCGCTTTCGTGATCGCATCATGTTTCCGATTCGGGACAACCGCGGCCGAACTATCGGCTTTGGCGGACGCACGATGGGGGACGGTGAGCCGAAATACCTGAATTCCCCGGAAACCGTCCTGTTCCACAAGGGGCGCGAGCTCTACGGATTGTACGAGGCCCGGCAGGCGCTCCGGAATATCGACCGGATGGTGGTAGTCGAGGGCTACATGGACGTCATCGCGCTGGCGCGCCACGGTATTAACTTTGCCGTTGCCACGCTAGGCACCGCCACCACCAGCGAACACCTGAACCTGTTGTTTCGCCTGACCGAAAACGTCTATTTCGCCTTCGATGGCGACCGCGCCGGTAAGGCGGCCGCGTGGCGAGCCCTGGAAAACGCGCTGCCACAGATCCGGGAGGGCCGCCAGATCCGCTTCGTATTTCTCCCCGACGGACAGGATCCGGACTCCTTCGTCAATGAACTCGGCGCGGATGCCTTCGTTGCGGCGCTCGATGACGGGCTGGCGCTGTCGGAGTTTCTGATACAGGAACTTGCCAGCCAGGTCGACATGGAAACCGTCGACGGGCGCGCCAGGCTAGCCGAGCTGGCGCGACCATTGGTTAACAAGATTCCGGACGGTGTCTATCGCGAATTGCTGATCGAGAGCCTGGCCACGGCGGTAGGGCTGACGGCAGCCAAACTTGAAAAAATGATTGCAGGCGGGTCCGTAAAGGAGCGCCACGCGGTGCCTGCAACGTCTGGCTCGGGGAGCAGGCAGCCCCAGTACAGCGGCGCAGGCCGGCCATCCGTCGTCAGGCATGGTATTACGATTCTCCTCAACAACCCGGAGGCCAGTCAGGCGCTGGACACGAGCAGACTGGACAACGTCACTCGACCGGGGACCGATTTGTTGCGCGTACTCATTGAAACTGCGCAGGCCGAACCCAATATAACGACGGCAGGGTTGTTGGAGCGCTGGCGGCATGACGCACAGGGACGCCACCTGGGCAAACTGGCCGCCGCCGAACTGCCGCTGGATGAAGATTTCGACCCTGCCGCTGAGCTAACAGAGTGCCTCAACCAGCTGGCCACGGCAGGGCGCAAGGAACGAATTGACTTTCTTATTGAAAAACAAAGGATTAGCGATCTTTCGGACAACGAAATGGCGGAACTTCGCGCGCTCACATCCAGTCCAACTTGATAGAAATAACTCTGGCTTGCTCTCTCAGTAGAGAGTAAAATTAATCGTTTGTATCTTTTACCCGTAGGGGTTTTGTCTTGACAGCAAAAAAAGCAGTAGTAAGCGCGAGCACTCCAGCTCAGCAGCTGAAAGAACTGATAGCCCGCGGCAAGGAACAGGGTTACCTGACCTACGCCGAGGTCAATGACCACCTGCCCAGCGGCATCGTCGATCCAGAGCAGATCGAAGACATCGTCAACATGATTAATGACATGGGTATTGCGGTGCACGAAAAAGCGCCGGATGCCGAGTCGCTGGTTCTTACTGACGCTGCCGCGACAGACGACGACGCCGCCGAGGAAGCCGAAGCCGCATTGGCGAGTGTGGATGCCGAGTTTGGCCGTACGACTGACCCGGTGCGGATGTACATGCGCGAAATGGGCACGGTCGAATTGCTTACCCGGCAGGGCGAAATCGAAATCGCGAAGCGCATCGAGGACGGCCTCAACCAGGTCAAGTACCACATGGTGCACTTCC
>CAYTTZ010000047.1:0-17611 GCA_964440945.1 uncultured Woeseiaceae bacterium | reverse complement strand
ATTTCAGCAATTTGGACGCTATTTAGAGCCGCGCCCTTACGAATGTTATCGGCCACCACCCAGAGGTTGATTCCACGTGGATGAGAGATGTCTTCGCGTATTCGACCGACGAAAACCGGGTCGGTCCCGGAGGCCTCTGTCACAGCCGTCGGATACTGCCCTGTTTCGACACCGTCGAGGACCTTGATTCCGGGCGAATTCTTGAGTAACTCGACCACCGATTGCGCCGATATTTTATCGCGAGTCTCGATATGCACCGCCTCCGAATGACCGTAAAACACCGGTATTCGCACAGCGGTCGGGTTCACCTGGATCGCCTCATCACCCAGTATCTTGCGGGTCTCCCAAACCATCTTCATCTCTTCGCGCGTGTAGCGGTTCTCCATGAACTGGTCGATATGTGGGACGGCATTGAAGCCGATCTGCTTCGCGTCACCGCTGAGCTCGACCGGGCGACCGTTCATCAATGCAGCCGTCTGCCGCACGAGCTCCTCGACCGCACTGCGTCCGGCACCGGACACTGCCTGGTAGGTACAAACATTGATGCGCTCGATGCCTGCCGCGTCATAAATCGGTTTCAGTGCGACCAGCATCTGGATGGTCGAGCAGTTCGGGTTCGCGATAATGCCGCGCGCGGTGTAGGCGGCGATGGCTTCCGGGTTTACCTCAGGCACGACCAACGGTATGTCATCGTCGCGTCGAAAATGGGAGGTATTATCGACGACGATACAGCCCGCCGCCGCCGCTTTCGGCGCGAACTCGGCTGACACGGATCCGCCGGCCGAAAACAGACCGATTGCCACCTTCGAAAAATCGAAGTCAGCGAGGTTGTCGACATCGAGCTGCCGATTGCCAAAAGCGACACGCTTGCCGACAGAGCGCTCGCTCGCCAGCGCGTACACCTGGCCAACCGGAAATTTTCGCTGGCTTAAAATTTCGAGCATCGCTTCGCCGACGACTCCGGTCGCGCCGACAACTGCAACATCAATACGATCTGACATGGGTATTTTCCTGGAAGTACCTGCGCCGGCTTGGCGCACTGTTATTTTGAGATGTCCGGCGTCGCCGAGTCCACGTCCGCGTTCTGCGCACGGTGTCGCAGATAGTGGTCCATCAGAACCAGCGCCACCATCGCCTCGGCAATCGGCGTCGCCCGCAATCCGACACACGGATCGTGCCGTCCCTTGGTAACGATCTCGGTCTCCTTGCCGGTCTTGTCAATCGTCTTGCCGGGTACTGAAATGCTCGACGTCGGTTTGAGCGCAATGCTCGCAAGGATATCCTGACCTGATGAAATGCCGCCCAGCGTACCGCCGGCATCGTTCTTGCTGAAGCCATCCGCGCCGAGCTCGTCGCGATGCTGGCTGCCGCGCTGCGTTACCGCGTTGAACCCGGCACCGAGTTCAACGCCTTTTACCGCATTGATACTCATCAGCCCGTGCGCGAGGTCGGCCTCGAGCTTGTCGAACACCGGCTCACCCAGACCCGGCGGCACGTTGCTTGCCAGCACGCTGATCTTGGCACCGATGGAGTCCCCTTCTTCACGCAATGCATCCATGAAGGACTCGAGCTCGTCGAGTCGCTCAGGGTCCGCGCAAAAGAACGGATTGTCATCAACGATGGATAAATCGCGCGCGGCCAGCACCAGCGGGCCCAGCTGCGCAACGTAGCCATGAATCCCGATACCCAGTCGTTGCTGCAGGTACTTACGCGCGATTGCGCCCGCCGCAACACGCATGGTTGTTTCCCTGGCCGAGGAGCGGCCGCCACCGCGGTAATCGCGAACACCGTATTTTTGCTGATAGGTGTAGTCAGCATGTCCCGGACGAAATTTGTCCTTGATATCGCCGTAGTCTCGCGAGCGCTGATCGGTGTTCTCGACAATCAGCCCGATCGGAGTGCCCGTCGTCTTTCCTTCGAACACACCGGACAGGATCTTGACCTGATCGGGCTCGTTGCGCTGCGTCGTGTGTCGGTTGCGACCGGGCCTGCGCCGATCGAGGTCGACCTGGATATCCGCCTCGGACAATTCCATGCCCGGCGGACAGCCATCAACAATACAACCCAACGCAAGACCATGACTTTCGCCAAACGTCGTTACGGTAAACAACCTGCCAAAACTGTTGCCGGACACTTCAGATAGACCTTTTTTATGCTTGCGGCCCGAGCGCGGCGAGATCCTGCCTCGTCAGCAGGAACACACCTGCCCCGCCCTGCTCGAACTCGAGCCAGATAAAACCAACGTTGGGAAACGCATACTCGAGCGCCGCCTGACTGTTGCCCACTTCACAGACGAGTATTCCATTGTCCGTCAGAAATCGCGAGGCATCTTTGAGAATTTTCGAGACGGCATCCAGTCCGTCGCTGCCAGAGGCGAGGCCCAGTTCCGGTTCATGACGGAACTCGCGGGGCATCTCCTGCATGTCCTGCTCATCGACGTAGGGCGGATTGCTGACGATCAGGTCGTAACGTCGTGACCCGAGTTCGTCGAACAGATCGGAGCGTACTGGCTGAACGCGATCGGCGACCTCGTGACGCTCGATGTTGATGGCTGCAACGGCCAGCGCGTCCTCCGATATATCCACCGCATCGACAATCGCGTTGGGAAAAGCCTTCGCAATCGCTATCGCGATGCAACCGCTACCTGTGCCGATATCGACGACGTGATGGACTTCGGACGGGGCGATCCACGGCGAGAACCGGTTGGCAATGAGCTCCGCGAGTGGCGACCGGGGCACCAGCACCCGCTCGTCGACGTAGAATTCCAGTCCCGCGAACCAGCCCTGATTGAGGAGGTACGCCAACGGTACCCGTTCGTCGATACGCCGTTTTGCGAGCCGGGACAATTCGTCGAACTGCTCGCCGCTTACCGCGTGCGCATAGACCTCGGGGGCATCGTCATGCGACAACTCCAGGGTCGCAAACACCAGCCAGGCCGCCTCATCCAGCGCATTGTCGGTACCATGACCGTAGCTCAAGCCAGCCGCGTCGAAGCGTTCGGCCAGCTCGCGAATCGCCTGTTCAACGCTCAGTTCACGGGAATTTTGCTCAGTCATCTGCATCAGGCGCCAAAATGTGCGAATGCGACGGCGAATCTATCACGCTGCACAGGCAACTGCCTGTAGAATTGCGAACTGTTTTCGCGCCACGCACTCTGAAGATTCATGAGCCTAAAAAACTTTTTCATCGCCATCCTCCTGGCCGTCGCACTCGCGCTGGGCGTGTTTGTTGCCGTGCGCATGCAGACCCCGGCAGAACCGCGCTCGGCGTTCGTCCTGCCGACGCCAACGCCGCTTCCGGAGTTTGCGCTGGTGAACCAGCAGGGCGAGGACGTGACCAGTGAAGCGTTCCGCGACCACTGGAGCCTGGTCTTCTTCGGTTTCACGCATTGCCCGGACATCTGCCCGACCACGCTGCAGATACTGTCCGCCGCTCGCAAGACGCTGGCCGACAACGGGCAGGATCCGCTGCCCAGAATCGTGCTCGTGAGCGTAGATCCCGAGCGTGATACACCGGAGCTGATGGCGCGGTACATGGGTTATTTCGGGGACGATAATCTCGGTATTACCGGGAGTCTCGATGAGGTGAAGAAACTGACCAAAGGGCTCGGCATCTTCTTTGCGAAGCAACCTGGCAATGAAGAGAATTACTCCGTTGACCATTCCGCGGCAGTGCTCGTCATCAATCCTGAAGCCGAGTTTCACGCCCTGTTCAGCGGCACACACCAGGTCGAGAACTTTGTAAACGATGTACCGTTAATCATGGATGCTTTCTGATGAACCGCCTCTTGCTTCTGCTACTCGCGCTGATGGCCGCGTGCACCAGCGAGCCGCAGCCGCCGCTCGTCGCGAGCGATGTGGTCGTCACTCGACCGATGCCCGGCATGAAGATGAGCGCGGCCTACCTGTCGCTTGCAAATAATTCAGACGAGGCGATTCGAATTTCCCGCGTTGCCAGCGCGCAGTACGAATCCGTACAGCTGCATGAGACCAGGATCGAAGACGGTGTTGCGCGCATGCGCGCAATACCGGTACTCGAAATAGCCGCTGGCGAATCCGTCACCCTTGAGCGCGGTGGCAAACACCTGATGCTGATGCGCCCGACCGGTTCTTCCGATACTGTGTCGCTTCAGTTTCTGGACGGCGACGACCTGCTTCTTACGGTCGACGCGACATTCGAACCGCGGACCAATTGATAAGGCCATGCTTGCAAACGCTTTTGTAGTTCTCCAATACCTGTTGCCGAAACACTGGCTGACGGCGATCGTGTATCGCATCGCGCGCATCCGCAACGCGGCGATGAAGAATTTCCTGATCACGCGCTTCGTCAAGCTGTTCGACGTCGACGTCGAGGAGATCAAGCTCGACCTGCCCGGCGACTTTGCCACCTTCAACGACTTCTTCATTCGCGAGCTGAATGACGATGCGCGAACTATCGACGACCGCGAAGAAGCAATTGTATCGCCCGCAGACGGCACCGTGAGCCTGGCAGGCCGGCTCATCAAGGACAGCCTCCTGCAGGCCAAGGGGATCGAATACTCGCTGGATGATCTGCTGGCCACCGACCTCGAAGAATGCGAATCCTATGTGAACGGCCGATTTGCAACGATCTACCTCGCACCCTACAACTACCACCGAGTGCACGCTCCATTTGACGCGAAGCTGGTGGCCGCGCGCTATGTGCCCGGCGACCTGTTCAGCGTCAGTGACGCCACGGCGGCCAGGGTCCGCGGCCTGTTTCGGCGCAACGAAAGGCTCGTCATGCATTTTCGAACGGCCCGCGGGCCGGCCGTACTGATATTCGTCGGCGCGCTCAACGTCGGCAGCATTTCAACGCCGTGGTCGGGAGAGATTCGACCACGCAAGGCCGGCATCGTCGACGCGATCGATATTTCGCAACACAGCACAGCCGTAAAGAAGGGCGACCTCCTGGGCTGGTTCAACATGGGATCGACGGTCATCCTGCTGTTGCCTGACAACGCGGGCGAATGGCGCAGCGATCTGGAGCCGGGCACGACCCTGCGCATGGGCGAATCGATCGGGAATTTCCCGGTTAGCAAAAAATGACGCACTGGCTGCCGGCCGGCGGCGCCGCGGCAGCACGCTCACGGGCTTCGATGCTGCGACGCATTCGTCATTACTTCGAAACCGCCGACGTTCTCGAGGTCGATACGCCGGCACTGAGCCCTTATGCGGTCAGCGACACGCAGATAGAAAGCTTTTGCATCCCAGGCAGCGCGGTGAGCCCGAATCCGCTGTTCCTCAATACGTCGCCCGAGTTCTGTATGAAACGCCTGCTTGCCGCGGGCTACCCGGACATCTTCTCGGTTTGCCGCGTTTTTCGGGATGGGGAATGTGGCCGGCGACACCAGCCGGAGTTCACGATGATCGAGTGGTATCGACTGGGCTTCGGCCTGCGCGAAATCGTCGCCGACACGGTCGCTGTCATTCAAGCCGCCTTGCCCCGGGAGTTATGCGCCGCCGATCCCGTCACTATCGATTACCGCGACTGCTTCCTGCAGACGCTTGATGTCGATCCGCTGACTGCAGACATCGACGATCTGGCAAAGATCACCAACGCTGACGCGAACCTGCAGCAGTCTATTGGTGAGCACCGTGACGACTGGCTCGATCTCATTTTTGTCACGCGCATTGCGCCGACTTTTGCAACAGACCGCTTGACGGTGCTGCGACACTATCCGGCCTCCCAGGCGGCACTGGCACGACTGTGCCCCGACGACCCGCGCGTTGCCGACAGGTTTGAAGTCTTCTTCGGCGCCGTCGAACTGGCCAACGGCTACGTCGAGCTGACCGACGCTACGGAACAATCGCGACGCATGCAGGCCGACAACGCGGCTCGACGCCGACGCAATCGCGAGGTACGCCCGCACGACGCGAGCCTGCTGGCAGCTCTCGAAGCCGGGCTTCCCGATTGTGCGGGTGTCGCCATGGGCCTGGAACGGCTGCAAATGATCCACGACAACACCGACGATATACGCGACGTACTCACCTTCTCTTTCGAGGCACCCGAATGAACGATGCTGACTACCGGCTGCTGGAATCCCAGCTGCGCGCGCTACTTGGCAACGAAACCGACGCGCTGGCAGCAAGCAGCAACTTTGTCGCACTTCTCTACAACGCGCTCGACGACGTCAACTGGCTGGGCATTTATGTTCTGCGGGGAGACGAGCTAGTCCTCGGGCCGTTTCAGGGAAAAACGGCCTGCGTGCGCATCAGGCTCGACGACGGCGTTTGCGGCACGGCCGCGGCGACGCTGGCAACACAGCGCATAGACGACGTGCATGCGTTCCCAGGGCATATCGTCTGTGACGCGGACTCGCGTTCGGAGATTGTCGTGCCGCTGCTGGTCAACCACGAGTTGGTCGGCGTGCTCGATATCGACAGCCCGTCACTCGCGCGCTTCAGCGAAACCGATCAGCGTGGTATCGAGACTGTTTGCGAAACTTTTTGCAGCCTGCAGGAGGCGCGTAGCGGATTTATTTGACGCGCGAAACGTACTCGCGTGAGCGTGTATCGACCTTGATAGTCTCGCCCTGATCTACGAACAGCGGTACACGCACGACAGCGCCGGTCGACAACGTCGCAGGCTTGCCGCCGCCGCCAGCTGTATCGCCTTTGACACCCGGGTCGGTTTCAGTGACCTCGAGCTCGACGAAATTGGGGGCGCTGACAAGCAACGGCGAGTCGTTCCATAGCGTTATTCCACAGACGTCGCCATCCGTTATCCAGTCTTTGGCTTCACCGACGGCCTTCTCATCGGCGGCATACTGCTCGAACGTGTCCGCAACCATGAAATGCCAGAATTCGCCGTCCGCGTAGAGATACTGCATGTCGGTTTCGCGGACGTCAGCGGCCTCGACAGATTCGCCGGACTTGAAGGTCTTGTCGACGGTCTTGCCGGTCTTCAGATTACGAATGCGTACGCGGCTGAAAGCCTGCCCTTTGCCAGGCTTGACGAATTCGTTCTCGACGATGACACAGGGGTCGCCGTCGATCATGATCCGCAGTCCGGATTTGAACTCACTCGTGCTGAGACTCGCCATTTTTATCGCCCTTTGCCGTCCACCCGGCCGCCAACGAGGCGCCATGATACCGGAGTCTGCCGGCCTTGCCAGCCGCATTTTCGGGCAGCCGTCCGGCCAATTAGCGCCGAAACTTGATGAATGTCACGATTTTGAGAACCCGGTCGCGACTGTGAGAGCCGTTGTGACTAGACTCCCTTGACAGAATATGGATATCACGGAATCCCCCGACCTTGCCAAGGATCTGGATTTGAACGGGTGCCAAAGCATTTCAGTAGCCGTCTTGACAACCGATCAGGACGACGTCGAGTTGATCAACAGCACCCTGCGTGATGCCGGGCATGCGGCGCATTGCCACTGGGTATCCAGCCCGAACACGCTTGCGGACACGCTCTCCGCCGAAAACGTCGAACTCCTCATCCTGAACTGCGACCACTATCCCGACGGGATTCGCCAGGTCGTCAAGCAAAAGGACCGCTATAACCCCGAGCTGCCGGTTATCGCCATGCAGGAAAAGGCCGACGAGTCCGCTATCGAGAGTGCGATGCGCGCCGGCGCCGGCGACCTCGTCTCCATTAGCCTCAAGTCACGACTCCAGTCGGTCGTATCCCGTGAGTTACGCGCGCTGCGTGTTGAGCGCGCCTTGAACTCGACGCTGCAGACAGCCACCGAGTACAAACGCCAGTTGCGCGACAACATGGACGCTTCGACAAGCTCCATTGCGTTGGTACAGGAAGGTATTTTCACCGACGTCAACGACTCCTGGTTAAAGACTTTCAAGGTAAAGGACAAGCGCGACCTGCTCGGCTTCCCGATCATGGACACCTTTGAGCCCGAAAGTCAGGCAGCGATGAAGGGCGCGCTGGTCGCCACGGTCGCGGGCAAATGGCAGAAAGGCGAGAAGCTGATAGTCAAGGCGCACATAGACTCGGGCGAAGCCGAGGAGCTGCATTTGCAGTTCAGCAGAATAGACCTCGACGACGGGCCCTGCGTACAAATCCGCATCGCGCCACAGCTCAAGATTGCGGAAGAACCCACCAAGCTCGTACACGACGCGCTGAAACGCGACCCGACGATGCTGTTCTTCCACCGCGCTCAGTTCATCGAGCGCATCACCAAACGGCTGAAACGAAAGCCGGCATCCGGTACTCACTGCCTGGTTTACATACGACCCGACAATTTCGGTGAGCTCAAGAAAAAGATAGGCGTACTGGACTCGGAAGAAATCCTTGCGCAGTTCGCCGAAGAGGTGCGCAAGCGCCTGCACCCGCGCGACGTTGCAGGGCGTTTCGAAGGCACAGCGATCATGGCGCTCCTTGAGCGTGGCAGTGATCGCGATGCGCAGGTCTGGGGCAAGCAGCTGATTGATCATATCAACAGCAGAACCTTCGAGGTCGCGGACAAGTCCACGCATATGACCTGCACAGTTGGCGCCTGCGGTGTGAGTGAAGTCTTCAGCAATCTTGAAGAATTCGTTGCGGCTACTATTGACGCCTACGAACTTGGCAAGGAAGCCGGTGGCAACAACTCCTGCCTCAGCGAAACCGCGGACGAAGACACCAAACAGCGTGAATTCGACGCGATCTGGGTCAAACACCTTAAGTCGGCGCTCATGGAAGATCGCTTTCGCCTCGCGCAGCTGCCGATTGCCGGCCTGCGCAGTGATTCGGTTCAGATGTACGATCTGCTGGTTCGTATGATTGATGAGCAGGGCAACTCGGTCTTGCCGTCCGAATTCCTGCCCGCCGCAGAACGAAACAACATGATGAAGAACATCGACCGCTGGATGCTGACCGCGGCGATGCGCTTTTGCGGCAATAACGAGGCTGATCGGGTCTTCGTACGATTGTCCCGGCAGTCCATTACCGACACGTCGACGGCCGGCTGGCTGCAGCAGAAACTCGATGAAGAGAGCTTCGACTGCTCGAGGCTGGTCATCCAGGTCCCGGAAAGCGATGCTGCCAAACACATCAAGCAGACGAAGAAACTGGTCGCCCATGCGCGCAAGCTCGGCATCGGGTTCGCGTTAGAGCACTACGGCATCGATCAGGAGCGCTTTCAAATCCTCGACCTGCTCAAACCGGACTACATCAAGATCGACGGTGAACTGATGCATACCCTGATGACCGACAAGACAATGCAGGATGCGGTCGGCAAGATAGTCGGTGCCGCGAAGCAGCGCAACATCAAGACAGTCGCCGAGCGTGTTGAGAATGCGAACGCGATGGCGGTGTTGTTTCAACTCGGGCTGGACTACATGCAGGGACATTATGTTCACGAGCCGGCAGTTGTACTCGAAGACTCACAGAGCGTCCCGCCGACGTCACTTGAAGGCCTTGCCAAAGCCCAAACAGCATCGGGCTAGGCGTGTAATTGCCGCCGTCAAAGTGTGACGTGCATCACACTCTGGTTGCGGAACCACGCGCTAACGATCCACTTATGCAAAAACATAGAATGAGATCCTGTTTTTCAAACCGAATTCTCCCTAATCTGTTCGTCAGGCTGCCCGCGGAGTAACCGACAGTGAATCACACACGATCCAAGCAAACCCGAATGCGCCGCCTGGCGACGCGTACGCAACAGACACTGTTGCCGCTGGTCGCGGTCAGCGGCGGCCTTGCCACCCTGCCCGCCAATGCGCTCGAACTGGGCGATATCACGGTGCAATCGCAACTCGGACAACCGCTGCGCGCAAGTATCGCCTACGCCCTGGCACCCAACGAGGAAATTTCTGAAAGCTGCGTTACGCTGGGCTTGGGCGCCGCGGCAAGCGGATTGCCAGGCATTGGTCGCGCTGCGCTCAGCATAGCCAACGGCGCGATCCTGCTGACCGGCAAGCAACCCGTGCGTGAGCCGATGGTGACTGCGATGCTCAACGTCGACTGTCCGTACACGGCCAACCTGAGCCGCGAGTACCTGATGTTCATCGACCCTGCGAGGCCCGGCGCTGCCAGCCAGCCACAGGCCGACGCCCGCACGGCTGCGGCCAGCGTCCCGCCCCGCCGCGACGTAACGAACAATCCGTCACGGGCACGAGTAGCAGGCCCTGCGGTCGATCAGAGTCCCATTGCACCTGCTGACCGTTACCGCGTACAGCAGGGCGACACGCTGTCGCAGATCGTGCAGCGCGTTGACAACCGTTCTACGAGCCTCTGGCCCGCCGTCAACGCGATTTTCGATGCCAATCCCGATGCGTTCATCGACAACGACCCGAACAGGCTGAAAGCCGGTAGCTGGCTGACAATTCCGGCTTCCATCGCCACAGGGGCATCGGCCCCGGCCGCGACCGTCGCTCAGAGCGACGCGAGTCCGGCCAACCCCGTGGATACCGTCACGGAAAACACAGGCACAGCAAGCTCACCGACGGAAGGCGCCGCAGCCGACGTTGGAACGACAATGTCGGATACGACAAATGATCTCAGCCCGGTTATTGCCGAGCCGGCGCTCGCCGAAGCGACGAGCGAAAATCGATTCGTCGACGATAGTCCGTTCATCGACAATGAGGCACCGAGCAGCGAGACCATCATCATCGCTGACACAGAACTCGAAGGACCGGCTACCGTCTCATCATCTCCAAACGTGACGACGGCCGTCATCAGTACAGAATCGGAAACGAATAATTACTCGTGGTCCTGGCTGATGTGGCTCGCCGGCACCGGTGTAGCATTGATCGTCACGCTGCTTCTTTTTGGACGCCTCTTCCGTGGCCGACCCGACGCTGCCGAGATGGTTTCAGACGCCCCACAACGACGTGTGACGGATCTCGATCCGACCATTTCGCCGGACAACGGCGGCATCGAAGTCATTACGCACACCGCAGGCTATACGATCGAGGATGACTCGCCAACGGCGGAGAACCTTACGCTGGACGCGGATCTCGTTATGGGCACAGGCCTCGACGACGGCACAGACATGGAGGTTGCGCAGGATTTCGGCTTCGCTTCGCCGACCGAGCTCGATATCGAGCTGCCGTTCGAGCCCCAGCCGTCGATACCGAATTCCGATACCGGTATTTTCGCAGCCGATGATGACGAGACTTCGGTTATGGAGCGCGGCGATGTCGACGATGTCGACGAATACGACCTGTCGGTCGTCATCGATGCCACGAAGATGCCGCGGTCTGAGGAAATCACGCAACGCGACCTGCAAGCCGTCGAAGTCGAGGCAGTGGACGACATAGCGGAGTCGGACAGTTATGCAATCGACAGCGACGTTGAGCTCGAAATTCTCGAGCAGGACTACGAGGACGAGCTGACCGCAACGCAGGCTCTGAATGCCGAAATCCTGCGTGCGGCGGAAGAACTCGCGATCGATACCGCGGATACCGCCTACGGAGACTACGATATTACCAGCGAAGTCACCGCGGCGATGCCGCTGGCGTCAGTGACCGAACTCGACGTGACGTCGCAGCTGCCGACACGCGGCAGGCGCGCGAACGACGATGACGAGACGGGCATCCACGAAGCAGAAACTGCCGAGATTCCGCACGCCGAGAACGACGAAACCGCCGAAATGGAATTGGACGACAAAACCGTGGACACCAAGGCTATCTAGAACCCGGGCTCACTGACCGGTCGGGGCGGGTCATCTTTTAGCCTCGGGATAATCGACGGGCCGTGCAATGCCCGGGAACACGCGTGAAGTGCCGTGGCACGGCTACTCTACGCCAATCAGTCGCTCGGCCTTGCGCCAGCCTTTGGGCAGCAGGCTGCCGCGCAGCGCCCGTTCACCGTAATAATCATCGACGTCGTCCCACTTGATCGTCATTATCCGCGTCCCGGTGTGCACCTGAAGGCTGCCCTCCTCGGGGACAACGGCGGCAGCCACCATTCTCTCCTCGCCGCCCTGGTATTTCTTCGTCGGGATGTTGATCAACTTGTTGCCCTTGCCCCTGGCGAGCTCGGGAAGCTCCTCCAGCTCGAAGAACAGTAAACGACCGATGGAACTTACGGCGGCAATCAGGCACTCGCGATCCGTCGGCACCGGCGCAGGCACGACGGCCCTGCCGCCGGCCGGCACTCGCAGAATCGACTTGCCCGCCTTGTTGCGGGAGACAAGGTCGCCCAACGTGGCGACGAACCCGTAGCCGGCGTCACTCGCGAGCAGGTACTTCTGTTCAGCGTCGCCGATCATGGCGCCGCAGAATGCCGCGCCATCGGGTGGCTTGAAGCGGCTCGAAAGCGGTTCGCCCTGCCCGCGCGCCGAAGGCAGCGTGCCGGCGATAACGCTGTACACGCGCCCGGTGCTATCAATGAACATCGCCAGCTGATTGCTACGTCCCTGCACCGCCGCGAGATAGCTGTCGCCGGATCGATAGCTCAATGCCGTCGGATCGATCTCGTGTCCCCTGGCCGCGCGCGCGTAGCCGGCCTTCGACAGCACAACCGTGACCGGCTCGCTGGCCACCAGCTCTGTCTCATCCAGCGCCTGCGCCGCCTCGCGCCTGACGATCTCGGTACGCCTGTCATCACCATAGGCTTCGGCGTCCTCGAGAATTTCCTTCTTGATCAGTGTCTTCAATCGCGCCGCACTTTTCAGCGTCTTATCGAGCCAATCGCGCTCTGCGGCAAGCTCATCCTGCTCGCCACGGATCTTCATTTCCTCGAGCTTGGCGAGATTCCGCAACCGCAGGTTGAGGATCGCCTCAGCCTGTATGTCACTGAGCTTGAAGCGTTTCATCAGCACCGGTTTCGGCTTTTCTTCCTCGCGAATTATTGCGATGACCTCGTCAATGCTGAGGTAAGCAACCAGCAGGCCGTCGAGGATATGCAGCCGATCGTTGACGATCTGCAACCGATACCCAAGACGGTTCCGAACCGTCTGCTTCCTGAACGTCAGCCACTCGGACAGCAGTTCGAGCAGGTTGAACATCCTGGGCTTGCCGTTCAAGCCGATAATGTTCATGTTGACGCGTGCGGTCCGCTCCAGCGACGTGGTCGAGAACAGGTGTGACATGAGCTGCTCGACATCGACGCCACGCTTCTTGCTGATAACCAGGCGCGTGGGGTCCTCGTGGTCCGACTCATCGCGAAGATCATCGACCTGCGGCAGTTTCCTGGCACGCATTTGCGCCGCGATTTGCTCGAGGATCTTGCTGCCGGAGATCTGGTGCGGCAGCGAGTAAATCACGATGTCGCCCTTCTCGACCTTGTACGACGCACGCAGGCGCAGCGTGCCACCGCCGGTCAAGTACATGTCGACTATTTCGTCGCGGGGGGAAACCAGTTCGCCACCCGTCGGGTAATCGGGCCCTTTGATGTGCTTCATAAGCTGCTGGACGGTCGCTTTCGGATTGTCGAGCAGGTGCACGAGCGCGCTGGCCACTTCCCTGAGATTGTGTGGCGGCACATCGGTCGACATTCCCACGGCGATTCCGGTAGTACCGTTCAGCAGCAAATTGGGCAGGCGTGCCGGCAACACTACGGGCTCGTTCATTGTGCCGTCGAAATTGGGCGTCCAGTCAACCGTACCGTCGCCGAGTTCCTGCAAGAGACTCTTGGCATAGGGCGTCAGCCGCGACTCCGTGTAACGCATAGCAGCAAACGACTTCGGATCATCGGTCGATCCCCAGTTACCCTGCCCGTCAATAATCGTGTAGCGGTACGAGAAGTCCTGCGCCATCAGCACCATGGCCTCGTAACAGGCCGAATCGCCATGCGGGTGGAATTTACCAATGACATCGCCGACGGTACGCGCCGACTTCTTCGGCTTCGAGGCGGCCGAAAGGCCCAGCTCGCTCATTGCGTAGATGATGCGACGCTGCACCGGCTTCAGGCCGTCGCCAATCTGCGGCAACGCGCGATCGAGAATCACGTACATCGAATAATCGAGGTACGCCTTCTCCGTGTAATCCTTCAGCGTCTGCTGCTCTACGCCCTCGAGATTGAGACTGCTTTGCATATCGGACACTTCTTATACCTCAGCCAGGTCGCCCTTGGTTTCAAGCCATTTTCGACGGTCTTTTGAACGCTTCTTGGCAAGCAGCATGTCCATCATCTGCTCGGCGTTGTCCTTTGCCGTAATCGTCAACTGCACCAGGCGCCGCGTATCGCGGTTCATCGTCGTTTCGCGGAGTTGTCCCGGGTTCATTTCGCCGAGGCCCTTGAAGCGCGTGACCGATACCTTGGCGCGTTTCTTCTCCGCCTCGATGCGATCCAGGATGCCCCTGCGTTCGCCCTCATCGAGCGCGTAATACACTGCCTTGCCAACGTCTACGCGATACAACGGCGGCATGGCAACGTATACGTGACCTGCCATGACCAGTTCGCGAAAGTGCCGCAGAAACAGCGCGCACAAAAGCGTCGCGATATGCAGGCCGTCCGAGTCTGCGTCTGCCAGGATGCAGACCTTGTGGTAACGCAGGCCGTCGATGTTGTTGGTTCCCGGGTCGACACCCAGCGCCACGGATATGTCGTGCACCTCCTGGGATGCGAGGATCTCTCCGGAATCAACCTCCCAGGTGTTCAGGATCTTGCCACGCAGCGGCATGATTGCCTGGGTCCTGCGATCGCGAGCCTGCTTGGCCGAGCCACCGGCGGAGTCGCCCTCCACCAGGAAAATCTCACAGAGCTCCGGCTCCTGCGAGGTGCAGTCCGCGAGCTTGCCGGGCAACGCCGGACCCGAGACGATCTTCTTGCGAACCACCTGTTTCGCCGACTTCAGGCGCCGCTGCGCCTTGCCGATGGCGAGCTGCGCAATCTGATCGCCGGTTTCCGGATGCTGATTGAGCCACAGCGCGAAGTTGTCCTTGATAATGCCCGCGACAAACGCCGCGGACTCACGCGAAGACAGGCGCTCCTTGGTCTGTCCAGAGAATTGCGGGTCTTCGAGCTTGGTGCTCAGGACAAAACTCAGCCCATCCCAGACATCTTCCGGTGCAATATTGACGCCGCGCGGCAACAGGTTCCTGAAATCGCAAAACTCGCGCAGCGCATTCGTCAGGCCCGTGCGTAAACCGTTAACGTGCGTGCCGCCCTGCGGCGTGGGAATAAGGTTTACATAGCTCTCGGTGACGTTGGCACCACTATCGATGGTCCACACAAGCGCCCAATCGAGCGCCTCGTTATTGCCGGTCAGGCTGCCTGCGAACGGCTCCGATGGCAGCGTCTCGGCAGCACCGATCTCCTCGAGGAGGTACTCCTCCAGGCCACCGGCATAGCACCATTCAAATTTTTCCTTGGTTTTTTCGACCTTAAGGCGGACGGTGATGCCGGGGCACAGCACGGCCTTCGCGCGCAGGGCATGTTTCAAGCTTGGAACGGAAAACTTCGGCGAGTCGAAGTATTTCTCATCCGGCCAGAAACGTATCGTCGTGCCCGTATTGGCCTTGCCGACCGAGCCAACCACTTCGAGCTTGCCGCGCTTCTTGCCGCCGGCAAAACTCATGTTGTATTCCTTCGCGCCCCGGCGAATCCAGACCTCGAGATTCTTCGACAAGGCATTCACGACCGACACACCCACACCGTGCAGGCCGCCGGAGTACTGGTAGGTCTCGTTGGAAAACTTGCCGCCGGCGTGCAGCCGCGTAAGGATCAGTTCGACGCCCGGAATCTTCTCCTTGGGGTGCTTGTCGACCGGCATGCCGCGGCCGTCATCGGAGACTTCGACCGAGCCGTCCTTGAAGATCGTGACATCGAGCTTCTTGCAGTAACCGGCGAGCGCCTCGTCAATACTGTTGTCGATGACTTCGTGAGCAAGGTGGTTCGGCCGCGTTGTATCGGTGTACATGCCCGGCCGACGTCGAACAGGTTCGAGTCCGCTAAGGACCTCGATGTCCGCAGCGTCGTATCGTTTACTCATCAATCAGATAGCCAGTTATCAGATTGCCAGAAAGGTGCCCGGCGCGATTCTAGCCTGAATGAATAACGGGCGCACCCGTTAAAGTGAGGCAGGCCTGTGAATAACAGGCAGCATGTCGAAAAATCTGCAGGCGCGCTCGGAAGAATGAAGCAAGCGGCGAAACGCCGCATGGCTTTGCGGCCTGTCAGTTGAAATCGGCGACTAGGGCGTCGCGAATATTGTCCGCAACCGGGCTAATCTCGACGCGACAGTTTTCGTGATCGATGCCGGCGACCAGTGACGCGCCGTTTTTCAGCGCGGCGACCTGCTCGGGCGGAAACTCGAAACGCATAAAGTGCACAGCCGAGGTCTTTTCATCGTCGGAGCGTTCCATGTCTTCATCGGCAATAGCGAAGATACGATCAAAATCCGCAACCTGCACGTAGACCCGGTTTTCGACGCCTTTCAGCTGCGTCAGCATCGCGCGACGCTCCTCGACCTCCGGAAACTCGACCATGAACGTGGCCTTCCAGTTCGAACCATCGGGAATCAGCGGATTGTAGGCCTCGAGTTCCTCGTTAATGCCATCCGCCTCGAAGATACGCTCGATGCGCAGCATCTCCTGGACCTGGTACTGCATGGTCAGAAGGTCCTCGAAGTACAGCGCGGCGTTTGTGCCGAGTGCCAGGCGGCGATTGCGTTTGTGTTGCAGCACTTTCTCGCGGAAAGCAGGTCGCGCTTCAGCGTATTGCTCCAGGCTGTACAGCTTGTCGCGTGTCAGTTTTTGCATGGTGTTCATATTCCGTAGGCCGTTCTCAGTAGACTCATTGGGTTATTCGCCTCGTGATCGTCGAGATCCTGGACGATTTGCTCTGCCGCCATGGGACAGTCGCTGACAAAGTGGTCTGCTTCTGCTTTCTTCAGTTTGTTCACTACCGGGCGCGCAATCTTCTTCGACACCTCGTGGTACTCCTTCTTGACCGCGTAGGTGCCGTCGTGCCCGGAGCATCGTTCGATTGCTTCGACCGTCGTCCCTGGCACCAGCTGTAGCGCATCTCGCGTCTTCAGGCCGATATTCTGAACCCTGAGGTGGCAAGGCACCTGGTAGGAGATCTTGCCGAGCGACTGCTTGAACTCGGTCTTGAGCTGCCCATCCTTGTGCCGCAGCATCAGGTATTCGAACGGGTCGAACATGGCAGCACGAACCTTCGCAACATCCGGATCATCCGGGAACATCAACGGCAGCTCCTGCTTGAACATCAGCGTACAAGACG
This sequence comes from uncultured Woeseiaceae bacterium, assembly GCA_964440945.1. Lineage (GTDB taxonomy): Bacteria > Pseudomonadota > Gammaproteobacteria > Steroidobacterales > Woeseiaceae > UBA1847. Next base: position 517 of record CAYTTZ010000047.1, on the reverse strand, counting down.
GAATCGGCGTCACGATGTCCCAGCCTGCGTCGACCATCGCCGCCAGCACGGGAATATTGATTTCTTTAGCCTTGGCAACGGATTCGAGATCACCGAGCTCCAGCTTGGGCATGCCGCAGCAGACTTCTTTCTCAGCCAGCGCCATGGGGATGCCGTTGTGCTCGAAAACAGCGACGAGATCTTCGTCGATTTCCGGGTGGTTCCTGTTTCCGTAGCAGGTCGTGTACAGCACCACCTTGCCGCGCGTGCTGGCCGTTTCCTGGCCGGCAACCTCACCAACGTCTTTAAGTCGCTTCAAGCGCTTTCGTGCTGTGTTCGAGTGGTATGGCGGCACCGGTGCATCGCGATGCACGCCGAGCGCCTTTTCAACCAGCTTGCGCCCGGATTTGCTGCGGTTAATGGCATTCACAGCATTCACAACCACCGGGATACCGGCGAGCTTGCCGACCTTGTCGGTCGCGCTTAATACCGTGTCGCGAAACGACGCACCCTGCTTCTTGAAGCGGGCCGCTTTGGC
>CAYTTZ010000046.1:0-17691 GCA_964440945.1 uncultured Woeseiaceae bacterium | reverse complement strand
CCATATGACCAGTGTGGCAAGCACGAACATCAGCGAAATCACGCCGGAGATCCCGACCGCACCGATTCCGGAGCCGAGGCCGATTCCAATTGCGACAAAAATGTACATGGCGTCGGAAGGCTGGTCGAGAGAGAATCGAAAGCGCACCGCGGCGACGACGCCAGCCAGGCTGAACGCCAGTGCCAGGCTGTTGACGACGATCATCGCAATCCCGGTCACTACAACCGGCAAGATCATGATGGTCTGCAGGAACGACTGGTCGATACGCCGCGTGCGGCTGGTGATGAAGTAGACCCATGAAACCGGCACAGTCAGGATAAGCGAACCGATACTCGCGAACACCAGTCGCAAGGGTCCGGTTGTAGACAGGATCGTCCGTTCGGCGCTCGTGTAGATCGGTTCGAAGGAGTCCGCGTTAGACGCGGCGAGTTCTCCAATCCCGCCTATCGGAAGGTATTGATCAAGCGCAGGAAAACGCGAGATAAGGAAAATGACGGTACCAAACCAGAACCCGTAGTACATCAGGATCAGGGTGAGTGGAATCAGCAAATTCGCAGATCTTCTCATCGCTTTGCTCCGTCTCGATAGCCGCCGTGGAGGAAGGCGCTATTCCTCGCCATGCGCGACTGTATCCCGAAATTCGGGCGCACGCCAAACCGGGCACTGAACGCAGGACGATACCGAGCTGGTAAAGGCAATACTAATGTATAGAACGGGCATTGCCTACAACGTGATGGTAGGCTATGCGCCGTTTTTGGTCTGCGGTTATTCCCATGTCACATTCTGCCCAGCTTCTCGGTATCAGCAATGCCATCGTCGACGTCCTTGCCCACGTCGAAGACACATTCCTCGAAGATATCGGCGCCGTGCCAGGTTCGATGGTGTTGATCGATAAAGAGCAGGCTCGTGAGCTGTACGCAAAGATGGGTCCTGCAACGGAAATGTCGGGCGGTTCGGTCGCCAATACGGTCGCTGGTTTCGCCAATCTGGGCGGTACGGCTGCGTACATCGGCAAGGTCAAAGCAGACCAGCTAGGCACCATCTTCAACCACGATATGCGATCACTCGGTGTCGATATTCGCCTGAAAGCCGCCGCTGATGGCGCACCCACGGCCCGAAGCCACGTCCTGATTACGGCCGATGGACAGCGCACCATGCAAACCTATCTCGGCGCGTGCCTCGAGCTCGGCCTCGCTGACATTACGGCGGATACAGTTGGCGCGCCGAAGGCCATGCTGCTCGAGGGCTATGTCTGGGATATTGCGGAAGGCCCGGCATTGGCGAAGAAAGCAGCGGAATTCGGCAGAGCCAATGGCACGACTGTTGCCTTGTCACTGTCTGATTCTTTTTGCGTCGAGCGGCATCGCGAGTCCTTCCTGGACTTCGTTCGCAATGACGCGGATATCATCGTCGCGGACGAAGAAGAGGTCTATGCGTTGCTGGGCACGTCCAATATCGATGAGGCCCTCGTGGCATTAAAGGACTTCGAGAATCTTTTCGCGATAACACGTTCGGAACAAGGCTCCGTCATCGTGCATGAAGACAAGACCATCGTGCAGGCCGCGTCAAAAGTAGACGAGGTCGTCGACACGACAGGTGCCGGCGACGCTTATTGCGCCGGCTTCCTCTACGGCTGGGCCAACGATAAGCTGCTGGAGGACTGCGCGAAGTACGGCACGTACTGTGCCACGATGGTCATTCAGCAGCTTGGGGCGCGGATCGAACCAGGCTTGCTTGACAACTTCGAAGCTTAGGGTGGTGTAACGACCAAGCTATACGTATCAGCGAGGCAGGAAGCAGTTAGCTGCAAGAACCGTCTCGCAAGGAATGGTACGCCCTTTTCAAGAGACGTAACGCCGCAAATGACGGCTTCCAGTCTCGCCCTCAGCTCGTTTCGAGCTCGACTGCGTCAACGATGCCGACAATGATCGAGCGCACCGGTGCCTGGCTATCGTCGAGTATCTGACGAGCACCTGTGCCCTCGTCGAGGATCAGGACGGTCTCGCCTTTCCCCGCCCCGACAGTGTCCATGGCGATGATATAGCCGCCGGTGGGGCGCCCGGTTGCGTCGAGTCGCTCGGCGACGAGTAGCTTGCGGCCCTGCACGACGGGGTGATGGATCGTCGACACGACGCTGCCTGTAATACGGCCGAGGATCATCAGGCGGGATCCTCCGAAGGATACAGCCGCACCTCGTCGACCAGGCCGACGATGGCGTCGTCGACCGGGACAAACCAAGGGTCGAGGGTCAGTGCCGCTTCGCGACTTGCCACCCAGTAGATTACCTGGCCGGGCCCCGCCATTCGCGTGCCATCCGCGCAGACGAGCGGGTCGCCCTCGGGTCGGCCCTCGCGGTCGAGTGGCTGGACCCAGAGCAGTGGCGTGGCGGACAGCTCGTCCACCAGCGCCGCCGGGACCACCGTGCCGATTACACGTCCCAGGAGCATGCGATCTCCTCCGGATACTCAGCACCGCCCGGCTCGAAAGCCGGGCACAGACCGAAACGCGTGCCCTGTTCGAGCAATGAGCGCAAGTCGGAGTCGAGCCTTGGCATCAGCGTCCGTGCAAGCAGTTGATCGCCAGCTCGGTCGACGCACATGCCGAGCGCGGTCTCAACGTCGGTCAGATCGCCGCTCATCAGCGCCAGCGCGTGCCCACCGAGGTCGTCGCCCAGGCGAACCTCGGAGAGAACGACGGGGGTGCTTTTCACAGCGGCATCCACGGCAGCCAGCAATGCAGGCGAGGAGCGTGTCTCGATCACCACCAGCGCATCGCCCTGCAACGCCTGTCGCATACCGAGAACGGCGTCATGAAGCGCCGGGTGAACGTCGCCCAGGAATACGCTACCGCTCAGCGTGCGCTCGGCCTCACCGAGCCGCACTCCGGCGCCGTATGCCTCCTCCGTGCTCGCGACGCTGCCTCCAACCAGAATCAGGAATCGACCCGGGTGAATCGTTCCACAGCGCAGCAACGCGATGGGTGCACGTTTGACCATGACGTCACTCGCCAGGATTCCGGTGGCGATATTTTCGAATTCCAGTAATGCCAGGGCTCCGTGTCGTTTTCTTTTCTGCACCATCCTGGCTCAGTATCCAGGCTAGACGATGCGGAAGTGATCGACGAGAACACAACGTCGCAGTCGACTAAAGGCGACCGGCCCGGTGAGCCCTTCGCCGGTAGGACTGGCGATCGTGAAGCTGCAATGACCTTCTCCTCCTTCGCCCAGGCCGGCATAGAACGGGCCGTTCTTGGTGAAGATACTGGTGTTGATGGTCCGCGCCATTCGGCTCAGTGCGTCGATGTCACGCGAGTACATGCCGGCCGAATGGCCGAAGCCGTGTTCGGCTTCCTTCGCCAGCTCGATGCCGCGATCGACGTCGGGTACTGACGTCACAGGCAGCACCGGCATCATCTGCTCGGTCCAGATCAGTGCGTGGTCGTTCGGAACACGCGCAACCAGCAGTGGTGGGTCACCACTACATGCGATACCGGCTCGCTTGAGGATTTCACCCGCGTTCTTGCCGATGAGTTCCTTCTCAACCACCGCGCGTCGCCGCGGCCCGCGGTGCTCGCTGAAGATAACTCCCTCCACTCGATGGAGCTCGCTCTCGTTCAGGACGTAGGCACCGTGGCGCGACATTTGATGAAGCAATTCCTCGACAATGCTGTCGACCGCGATGACTTCCTTTTCATCGACGCACACGATGTTATTGTCGAAAGACGCTCCGGCGATGATGCTGCGGGCGGCGTGCTCGAGGTCGGCCGTTGCATCGACGACCACCGGCGGATTGCCGGGGCCGGCGCAGATAGCGCGCTTGCCGCTCGTCATCGCCTGGCGCACCACACCGCTGCCTCCGGTCACAACCAGTAGACGAATACCGTTGTGGGCCATGAGCGCCTGCGCGGATTCGATGGTCGGTTCCGCCACAGCGCTAACCAGATTCGACGGACCGCCTCCGGCGATGATCGCGCGATGCAGGAGTCGGACGTTTGCCATGGAGCATTCACGCGCGTTCGGGTGCACGTTGAAGACGATGCTATTGCCGGCCGAGAGCATGGCGATCGTGTTGCAAATAATAGTCGAGGTTGGGTTGGTCGTGGGCGTGATGGCGCCAATCACCCCGTAGGGAGCATATTCGGTAAGCGTCAGACCGTTGTCACCGGTGACGGCGTGAGGCGTAAGCACCTCCGTGCCGGAGGTCTTCTGCGCGACCAGGCGATTCTTGATTACCTTGTGTTCGACTCGGCCCAGCCCGGTCTCGCGTTGCGCGTGACGTGCAAGTTCCTCTCCGTGCTCCAGCATGGACTCCCGAATGGAGGCAATGATCTTCTGCCGTCCTTCGAGCGACATGCCATCGAGTTCGCGGAAAGCGATACCCGCCGCTTCGACGGCTTCGTCGACCGTCGCGAAGATACCTTCGCCAAGTGTTTCGCCAGGAGGATTAACGGGCACGCTCCGGGCGACGGTGCTTCGCTGAGCCTCGGGTGACGGAGCGGAGAGGCGTTCGGCCAGGCGGGTGGCGATGATGTCCACCTGCTGGTCGCTAAGTAGGCCGGCATTCCCGCCCGGACGACTCATCAGTCAGACGCCCCTTTGCGGTATTTCTCGTCGCCTTCGATCTCCCAGCTGTCGACGATCGCCATGACCACCGCGTCAACCGGTTTCTTGTCAGTCCGATCGGTCTGGCGGGCGGAAGATCCGCTGGCATAGAGCACCATTTCGCCGACGCCGGCACCGACGGCGTCCACCGCCACTACCGAGCCACCGGCCGGTTTATTGTCATGACCCCAGTCGCCCAGCATCAGGAGTTTTAAGCCCACGAGCTTGGCGTCTTTCTCCGTGGCGACGACAGTGCCGAGTACTTTTGCAAGTTTCACGGCAGCACCGATCCCCTGGCCACTACTTTTTCGCCGCGTCAGATCGACCCAACGGAATGGTCATGTCCACGCCCGTGTGCGGACGCGCAATGACATGTACGGTAACCACATCGCCAACGCGTGCACCTGCAGTTCTCCCTGCATCACACGCAGCCCGAACGGCCGCAACGTCGCCACGCACGACTGCGGTTGTGTAGCCGCCGCCGGTTTTTTCGTAGCTAACGAGCTCGACTTTGGCCGCTTTCACCATGGCGTCGGCCGCCTCCACCATAGCCGGAAAACTCCGGCATTCGATCATTCCCAATGCTTCTGACATCGCCTTGCTCCTCGCGAATTGGCCTTTGTGGCCACGTTAGTTTATGCAACTACAATTCGTTCAACTACTTCTTTATCGTCTTGCCAGTGACTGCGTTAATCGCCTGAGTCGCCGCTTCGTGCGCGACCACCACGTCCCGTTCCTCGCCGCCGATGTAGACGCGTCCAAAACTTCCGACTGCTCGTACTTCGAGGATGTTTATGTCAGCCGCTTTCTCCGCCTCGTTGGCTGCCAACGCGGCATAGGCCGCGGGCTCAACTTCGAGTACGAACAAGGTCTGCCCGGCAAGAATCATGTTGCCGTGGCGGAAGCGGTTGATCAGCATCGTCTGGGTATCTGCCAGATGACGGACGACCTGGTTGGCAACGACTCGCGGTTTGTGACGGTCTTCTTCCTTAAGACCCAGGAAATCGAGAATCGCCTGCCCGGCCTGGCGCACGTCCGCCTGACTTTCGGAATGCAACTCGAGCATCCCGTAGTGGCGCTCTACGATCTGCATGCCGGCCGTGACGTCCGTCGACTTAAGCGCAACGTCAAGGATCTGGTTGATCGCCATGCCAGGGGCGATCTCCACGAACAAACTCGCCTGTCCCACCTTGGGCAGGTACCCCTTCGAGATAGTTGCCTGGAAGGACGCGAATTGCGGCTGCAACGAGTCGAGAAAAATAAAGGCTCTAAGATCAACCATCGGTAATACTCCTCAAGCACTCATGCTTGTCGATTTTGCTTCCCGGACGATGCCGATGCTGGCGCTCGCACCCAGGCGGGTCGCTCCCGCCTCGATCATTGCCTTGGCGTCGCTGTAGGAACTGATTCCACCGGAGGCCTTGACCTCCATGCCGGCGCCGCGAACGACTTCGGCCATAAGTGCCACATCGCTTACGGTGGCGCCGCCGGTCGAGAAACCGGTCGACGTCTTGACGAAGTGCGCCCGGGCCTGTCGCGCGAGTTCGGATGCTCGCCGCTTCTCCGCGTCGCTGAGGAGCGCTGTTTCGAGAATGACCTTGCAGACGGCGTTGCCGTCGACACATTCCTCGACCACGGCGCGGATGTCGCGAAGCACATGTGCGTCATTGCCGCTCTTCAGTGCGCCGATGTTGATCACCATGTCGATCTCGCGGGCGCCATTGCGAATGGCACGGCGCGCTTCCATTGCCTTGATCGCAGGCTCGTTGGCGCCGAGCGGAAACCCGACGACGGTGCAGGTGAGAACCTCGCTGCCACGCAGTAGCTCGGCCGCCAGCAATACCCAGGTCGGATTCACACACACAGAGCGGAAGTTGAACTCGAGGGCCTCTGCGCACAGGGTTCTTATCTGCTCCTCGGTCGCACCGGGCTTCAACAGGGTGTGGTCGATGTAGCGAGCAAGATCGCCTGGAATGCTTCCCGGTTGCTCCGCCGGTGCGACACTGGTCAAACCCGTGGCACCGAGTCGCACGAACTCCCGGGCTGCCTCAGGGTTGCCACCCACAGAACCGCCGGCAGGCTCCGCAGCGGCCAATGGCCCAAGAATCTGATGCAACCGGGTGACGACCCGGTCGACATCCTGATCCGACAGGTTGAGACCAGCGATCTCATTGCGTCCGGTCGCGGCGCCTGGATCGGCAAACATCGCGACCCGGTCCAGATGGCGTCGCTCCTTGCATTCGGTCGCCAACCAGAGGTCAACAATCTGTGCCGCGAGGCCGGCGCCGATCAGGCTGGCGCCGAGCGTCAATACATTGGCATCATTATGTTCGCGGCTGTTCCTGGCACTGGACAGATCATAGGCAAGTGCTGCGCGTACGCCGGGCACCTTGTTGGCAGCCATGCATGAGCCGATGCCGGCGCCGTCGATCATGATACCGACGTCGGCCCTGCCCTGCGACACGGCCTCCGCAACGGCGCGGGCGAAGACCGGGTAGTCAACAGCTTCACGAGATAAAGTACCGACGTCCTCGATCTGGAATCCCGCCTTTTGCAGATGAAGTGCCAGCAACGCTTTCAGGTCGAAGCCGCCATGATCCGCGCCGAGCGCTATTCTCTTCGGTCCGCTCATGCCCAGACCGCCGAATCGTCAGGACGCACGGAGCGTTTCGGCGCGGGGCTCGCGCCCGTTTCCGCGTCCAGTACTCTCTGCAACTTCATGACATGAAGCCGAAGCTGCTCGAGGCCAAGCTCAGTGATGCGAAACTCGGTTACGGAACGCCGGCCGCGCATTGCTTTGTTGATATCGATGTAGCCCACATCCGCAAGCTTGCGGGTCTGCACGTGCAGATTACCGTCGGAGAGGCTGGTGGCGGCTTTCATCTCTGTAAAGGACACAGGAACGCCCGGCACGAGCGTGGCGAGGATGCCTAGGCGACAGGGGGCACTAATCATTTCATCGATGTGAAGGTTCATGGTCTACTTAACTTTATTTCACGAAGTATCATGCTATCAGCGAGCGCATGTCAAGCCTGATTCAGGCACAGGCAAGAACTTTACTTTATTTCATGAAGTTAGGTTAACGTCCCGTAGGCATTGGCCTCACGATACAGCGGTCTCCAGCGCGACCAGAATCATTTCGTCGAATGTCGTGGCCCGCTCGTCCGAGCTCAGATGGGCGCCGGTACGCAGGTCATCGCTGACCGTGCAGATGGCCAGTGCCTCCGCGTCGTTCTCGGCCGCTATCGGGAAAATACCGGCGGCCTCCATTTCGAGGCCGTAGACGTTGAACTTCGCCATCGTCTCGAACATACCGGGATCCGGCGTATAGAAAAGGTCAGCCGAGAACATATTGCCTACGTGGAAGGTCACTTCCTGCGCACGCGCCGCACGCACGGCTTTCTCGACAAGGTCGAAGCTTGCCAGCGCCGCCAGATCGTAGCCGCCAAAACGCATGCGATTGCAGTTGGAGTCCGTGGAGGCGCCCATGGCGATAACAATGTCCCGCAGCTTGACGTCCGGGTGCGAGGTGCCGCAGCTGCCAACCCGAATCACGCGCTTCACGTCGTACTCGGTGATTAGTTCGGTGCAATAGATCGACACGGACGGAATACCCATGCCGTGTGCCATGACCGAAATTGCCTGCCCCTTATACTCACCCGTAAATCCCCACATATTGCGAACGTCGGTAACCCGCCGTGCGCCGTCCAGGTAGGTATCGGCGATGTATTGCGCCCGCAACGGGTCGCCCGGCATCAGCACTGTCTCGGCGAAATCGCCGGGCGCTGCGTTCATGTGTTTGGTTGCCATATATCCCTCTGGGCTACTCGCCGCTTTACCATTTGCTTTGCGCCGACATTCCACCGTCGACAACGAGATTCGCGCCGCTGATCCAGCGAGCGGCGGGGCTAAGCAGAAACAATACCGCGTCGGCGACGTCAATGGCAGACCCGAGGCAACCCAGCGGCGCGCGATCATGCCAGCGCGCCACGCCGTCCGGCCAGTCGCGAGCGAGGCCATCACGATCAATCAGTCCCGGCGACACGCAGTTGACACGGATATTGGCCGATCCGAATTCGAGCGCGGCGGCCCTTGTTAGCATCGCGACGCCTGCCTTGCTGGTCGCGTAATGGCTGTGCCCGACCGCTGGGTCCTGCCCTTCGATCGAGCCAATATTAACGATCGCACCCTGCACACCCGCCGCTACCCACGCCAGCGCTGCCTGTTGCGTCACCAGGAAAGCACTATCGAGATTAGCGGCAAGCACAGCGCGCCATTCGGCAAAGCTCATGTCGCCCATTCCGCGTACCGGCTGTGCGGCCGCATTGTGTACAACCAATGAGGCTTGAGTCGACTGGAACATCCTCTCGACGTCCGATGCCTCGGAGAGATCTGCCTGCACGAGCCTCGCGCCGCCCAGCCGCTCGGCCAGACTCGCCGCCTTGGCCTCGTTGCGATAATAGTGCAGGACAACACTGGCGCCGGCTTCAGCGAGGCGCTCTGCGATCGCGCCGCCGATATTGCCGCTGGCGCCCGTTACCAAGGCCGTTGCCCCGCTGAGATCGAGCAGTTCGCCCGTTGCTGGAATTTTTGCTCGATTCACGCTGTCCTCCCCCGCTGAAATCGCGGTATTGTCCCTGGAAACCTCTGGTCTGTTGTTTCGCGGCTGCGCCGGTGACCAATCGGTCGAAGAACGAGGCGCAATGGCGACAGCATACCCGCAGGGCCGTCGAGCCATTGCAACGAGGTTATTCGGCCGATGCGCCCCGACCCTAACAACGATAATATACAGATCAATGGGTTGCTCACCAGTTGCGCAATGCAGTAGCGAACTAATGGATCAGAGGCCTCTTAAGATGACCAACAAAGGGATGACTGACAAAGCGAATCCTGGCGAGGAAGTCTGGACCGTCGAGCGTTGTTACATCACAGAACTGGTCAACACGGCAAGCCAGCCCGAGGTATCCCTTGCGCGGACCCGTATCGAGCCCGGAGTCACAACGCAGCTGCACCAGTTGTCGGTGCACGAATGGTACGTGATCGAGAGTGGCCACGGGCTGATGCGCGTCGGCGACGAGGCCCCCTATCCGGTCGGCCCCGGCGACACGGTAACGATCCCGAAACACGCGGCGCAGCAGATCACGAATGCCGGCCACGAGGACCTCCGTTTCCTCTGCATTTGCACACCAACCTTTTCGCAGGAATGCTACACCTCACTGGAATAACGGCGCTATACTGCGCCGACGCTTAATTCAGGAGACCCACGATGCGTGGCCAAAATACAACAACTCATTCTCGATTCGGACGCGGCCTGGCAATCAGCGGCGCTATCGCTGTCGCCGCCAGCGGCCTTTTTGCTGGCCCGGTCGCCGCTCAGACACCAGGCGTACTTGAAGAGATCGTCGTCACCGCGCAAAAGCGCGAAGAGGCGCTGCAGGACGTACCCATCTCGATCGCAACCACATCGGGCGAACGCCTGAACGCGCTGTTTTCGGGCGGTGAGGATATCCTCGCCTTGTCCGGCCGCGTGCCGGGCCTGTACGCCGAGTCATCGAACGGCCGCTCTGCACCGCGCTTCTATCTGCGCGGCCTGGGCAACATCGATTTTGACCTTGCAGCATCCCAGCCGGTTTCCCTGGTGATGGACGAGGTCGTCATGGAAAACGTCGTACTGAAGGGCTTTCCGCTGTTCGACGTGCAGAACATTGAGGTTATTCGCGGCCCGCAGGGCACGCTGTTTGGCCGCAACACCACGGCCGGCATCATCAAGATCAATACGCGCCGACCAGACGATGAGTTTTCGGCTTACCTGAAAGGTTCCTACGCCACCTTTGACACAAGCAACATTGAAGGTGCTGCAGGCGGCGCCCTGATCGACGGCACATTGTCGGCGCGCGCGTCGGTGCTGTCCCGCTCCCGCGATAACTGGATCCGCAATGGCGCCGACGGCGAAAAAGCCCTCGGCCGTTATAACGAGAATGCAGGACGACTGCAGTTGCTGTGGACTCCAAGCGATCGCTTTAGCGCGCTGCTATCACACCAGAACCGCAGCCTGGACGGTACGTCATCGATCTTCCGCGCCAATGTTTTCGATACCGGCAGCCCGGGGCTGAACCAGAATTACGACAGGGAAGTGGTCAACTACGACGGCGGCAACAACAACCCGCAGTCGTACGAATCGCATGGCACGACGCTCAACATCAGCTGGGACTTCGATACCACGAGCATCAACTCGATCAGCTCCTACCAGCAGGCCGATGGCTTCAGCCGTGGTGATATCGACGGCGGCCTGGCCAGTGAGGTGCCATTCCCGTCTGTCACACAGGACGGCGCCGACACGGACCAGTTTACGCAGGAGTTCCGCCTGGCGAGTATTTCAGACGGTCCGGTCAATTGGCAGATCGGTGCGTTCTTCTTCCGCTCCGATCTCGTTGTTACGACCGAGTCGTTTGCCTCTTTCGGTTTCGCCAGTCGCCAGGACACCAGGATCCAGCAGGAAAATACCACCTGGGCGCTGTTCGGCCAGGGTAGCTACGACGTCAACGACCAGCTGACGCTGACCGCCGGCGTGCGTTACACGAAGGACGAGAAGGACTTCCAGGTGTTGCAATTCGGTCAGCTCTGGCTGGACCTCGGCATTCCGACCTTTATTGCAGACCCGATCGCCGTGGACGACGACGAGACCAGCTGGGAGTTGAGCGCGAATTTCGCGATGACCGAAGAGACCAGCCTTTACGGTCGCATCTCCAGCGGCTTCCGCGCCCAGACGATTCAGGGTCGCGATGTAGCCTTCCTGGAAACGCCAACCGTAGCCTTGCCTGAGACCATCGATTCGGTCGAGGCAGGTTACAAGGCTGAACTCATGGGCAACCGCATGCGCCTTAACGTCGGCGTTTTCTACTACGAAGTGGACGACCTGCAGCTGTCTATCATCGGTGGCGCGAGCAACACCAACCAGGTTGTTAACGCCAAGAAGGGCGTCGCTTCCGGTCTCGAGCTTGATGCCGAATGGCTTATTACCGACAACTTGCTCGTGACATTTGGCACCAGCTACAACGACACTGAGTTGCAGGACTCCGAGCTCGCGACAGCGCCTTGCGGCTCCGGCCAGTGCACACCTCTGGACCCCGTCAACCCGAACAACGCAGCACAGGTCCTGGTCGACGGCAACCCGTTCCCGCGCGCACCGAAGACCACGCACAACGTGACGCTGCGTTACAGTGCGCCGGTAGGCAATGACGCCGAGGTGTACTTTTCGACTGACTGGGCGTTCTACGGAAAAATCAACATGCCGCTGTACGAGGCCGTTGAGTTCCAGACTGACAACCAGAAGGAAGGCGGACTTCGCATCGGTTACAAGAACGATGATAGCGGCTTCGAGGTAGCGGTTTTCGGGCGCAACATCACGGACGAAGACAATATCCTCGGCTTCGTCGACTTCAACAACAACACGGGTTTCGTGAACGAACCGCGCGTGTGGGGCATCGAAGTTGGCATGGAGTTCGGCGACTGAACCACGTTAGGCATGGACTTTGAGAAAGCCTGGCCTCGTGCCGGGCTTTTTTTTACCTTCCTGGCGGAGTTTTTCTTACAATCCCTTCGATGCGCCTCCTGATACTCGCCCTTACCCTGCTTGCTGCGTGCTCGGACGCCGAGCTGCCGCCTGAATCGCCGCCAGGGCTCGCTGCCGTCAAGATTGGCGAGCTCGAGGATCCCCGCATTCGGGAAGCAAGCGGCCTGGCGCGCTCGCAGCGCGGTGGAAACACTCTCTGGGTCATCAACGACAACGGCGCCAGGGAATGGGTGCATGCCATGAACCCGCGCGGCACAAGGCGCGGCGAGTTCGACCTCGGGAAATCAAAAAACAGGGATTGGGAAGACCTCGCGTCGTTCACTCTCGACAATACCCCGTATCTGCTGGTTGCGGATATCGGCGACAACGATGCGAAATATAAGACGAACACGCTCTATATCGTCGAGGAACCGGCAGCGGAAAAGAAAGGCAAGGCAAGGGTCGCCTGGAAAGTGAAGTTCAAGTACCCGGACGGGCCTCGCGACGCCGAGTCCGTCGCCGTCGACATAGACAATCAACGGGCGCTGGTGCTGTCCAAGCGCGACCTGCCACCCGTGCTGTACGAAGTACCGCTGCGGCCTGAGGACGACAAAACCGTCACGGCGAAATGGCTTGGCACGATAAAAAGCCTGCCGCCGCCGTCGCGCCAGGATGTGGAGTTCGCCCCAAAGACGAAGGACTGGTACTGGCAGCCGGTCGGCATGGACATCTCCGCGGATGGCCTCGCCGCCGTCATCCTCACCTACCGCGCCGTCTACTACTATGAGCGACAGTCAGGCCAGGACTGGTTCGAGGCGCTTAACGCGTCGCCACACCGTGTCAGTATCGGCAACCTGAAGAACGCGGAAGCCGTTGCATTTGGTGACGACAGCCGCCACGTTATCGTCACCGGCGAGAACAAGCATTCCTGGATTCTATTGATAGACTTTAACGAGGCGCCTGCGAAATGACCCTATCCATTACCCGACGTATTTTCGCCATCACACTAACGCTGTTGTTAATAAGCGCGTGCTCAACGGTAGCACCTCGCGGTACGTCGGATGCAGAGGCGACCGTGCAGGTCACCGTCATGACGTTCAATGTCGAAAACCTGTTCGACAACGTGGACGATCCGGGCAAGGACGACAAGGCCTACCTGCCCATCGACGCCAAACAGGACCAAAGCCATATCGACGCCTGCAACGAGATCAGCGTCCCGCGCTGGCGAGCCGAATGCCTCGAGCTCGATTGGAATGAAGCGACGTTGCAACACAAGCTAACCGTGTTGGCGGACACGATCCGCCAGGTCAATGGAGGACAGGGCGCCGACATCATCGCGCTCCAGGAAATCGAAAACGCCCGGATACTGGAGCGATTACGCACAGAGTATCTTGGCGATCTCGGCTACCTGCCCGCCGTCCTCATCGAAGGGGCAGACCTGCGCGGCATTGACGTTGCGTTCCTGACCCGCCTCCCGCTGGCCGGGGCACCCGTCCTGCACCCATTGTCGCTGGCGGCATTCCCGGATCGAGAGAGAGACACGCGAGGCGTGTTGCAGGCGGACTTCCTGCTCCCGAACGGTGCCCCGCTGACCGGTTTCAGCGTGCATTTCCCTGCGCCGTTTCACCCGACCGCGATGCGCGTAGCCGCCTACCAGCATCTGAACGGCCTCCTGCAAGCGCTTCCGGACGACCACCATGCCTTTGCCGCCGGTGACTTCAATACCACCAGTCGTGAGGACGCGGAGCAGACGATGCTCGACCAATACGCCCGCCCGCACTGGACCCTGGCCCACGACGTGGGCTGCGAATCCTGCAACGGCACGCAGTATTACGCCCGGGACGACAGCTGGTCGTTCCTCGACATGATCCTGTTCGCCGCTGGCAGTGGCAAAAATACCACAGCGCGAATTCGCGCTGAATCGGTGCGAATCGCCAACGATAATCCGGCCCAGGTATCACGCTTCGACACCCCGGAGCGCTTCAATGCAGCCGAGCGACGCGGCGTATCTGACCACTGGCCGATGATCGTTACGATCGAAGTTATGGAAAAACAATAGCTTGTAACATTTTCGTCAATCGTTTTCTTGCTTGCGGTATGTACCTACTTTTTGTTCCTTAGAAAATACTCAAAATACGCTCCCAAGCCCTTATTGCACAAGCATTTTCGCTGCGATAGATTACAGCCTCCAAGCTAAAAAAAAGCGCTTAATCACGATTACTTAATGACCGTTCTGGGTCAAAAAAAAGCCGAAGAAATCTGCTTGTCATCTTCGTGGCACAAGATTTCGTACTTTTCCAACACGGGGTTCCAAAATGAAACTTAAAGCTCGATTGCTAGCATCGACACGATCGACGTTGCAGCAGGCTGCGTTCGCACTGTGTGCGGCGGCCATGCTCATCGCCGTGCCTGTTGCAGGAAACGCACAGGAAACGACAACGACTATTCGCGGTTCGGTCACAGCGCCGGACGGCTCCCCTGCTGCTGGTCAGACGGTTACAGTAACCGACACGCGAACCAACAGCGCTCGCACGGTCCAGACTAATGCCAGCGGTGCATTCGAAGTGCGCAGCCTGCCCGTCGGCGGCCCCTACACCGTTCGCGTCGTGTCGGCCCAGTACCAGAACGCATTGGTCACCGACATCTTCACCAACCTGTCGGCGCCCGCGAGCTTTAGCATCCCGCTCGCGACCAGCAACGAAGCGATCGAGGAGATCGTTACGACCGCGAGGATGGTTCAGAAAGTGGATCTCGCAATTGGACCCGGCACCTCGTTCGGTATCGACGAAATAGAGGCTTTGCCGAGCATCGCCAGACAGATCCGCGACGTCATTCGAAGCGATCCGCGGGTCAGCCTCGCAAGAGCCGACAATGGCGCCGGCTCCGGCATCAACTGCCTGGGCGGCACCTCCCGTTCAAACGCCTTTACTATCGATGGCACCATCAATAACGACGGCTTCGGGCTGAACGAAGGTACGGGAACCTCGGCACGTTTTGCCTTCCCGATTCCGTTCGACATGATCGCGTCGACATCGGTCGAATTTGCGCCGCTTGACGTCCAGTACAGCCAGTTCACAGGCTGCGCTATCAACGTCGTCACCAAGCCGGGCTCGAATGAGTTCCACGGATCCGCGTTCTATCTGTATAACGACGAAAGCATGACGGGCGACAAACTCGAAGGCGACACGGTCATTTTCGACCCCTTCGAAGACAAAAACTTTGGCTTTGACTTAAGCGGTCCGATCATCCAGGACAAGCTGTTTTTCTCAGTGGCCTACGAAGAAACAGACGAAGCCGGCGTACAAAACACCGGGCCTATCGGCGGCGGATTCGCCAATGAAGACTTTGTGACGCTTGCGGACGCAAACCAGATTGCGGGTATCCTTCTGAACCAGTACGGGCGCGATGTTGGTCCGATTGTCCGAAGCCTGCCGCAGACCAGCGAACGCACGTTCGCGCGACTCGACTGGAACATCAACGACGATCACCGCGCCGAGTTCACCTACACGAAACTCGAGGAACTGAATCTGGATCCTGATGATCTCGGGTTCGGCGGCTTTACATTCAAGGACAACTTTGAAAATGAAGGTATCGATCAGGACACGATATCGCTGCGCTTGTTCTCCAACTGGACGGATAACTTCTCGACTGAATTTCGCTATTCGCAACTCGACGTAACCGACATCCAGGGTCCATTCGGTGGCGGTGAGGCGCAGGATGCCAGCCCGATAGTCCGAATCCAGGTCGAAAATGGCTCAGGCGATGAAGCCGTGACGAGTGGCCCGGGCTTCTTCCGCTCGGCAAATGACCTCCAGTACACGATCGATCAGCTCAAGCTGTCGGCGGATTACGTTTTAGACGACCACACCCTGACGTTTGGTTTTGAGCAGGAAACACGTGACATTTTCAACCTGTTCATACCGGATGCTACCGGTACAATCGTCTTCGACGATATCGCAGCACTGCAGGCCGGTACGGCCAGCGAAATAAATTTCAATGGTTCGTTCACCGGTGACCCGTCCGATGCGGCGGCGTCATTCGCGCGCGACATCAACAGCTTCTACCTGCAGGATGAATGGCAGATAAACGATGCTGTGTCACTTGTCGCCGGTTTGCGTTATGACGAGTACACAACGGACGATCTGCCGGTCACGAACCCGGTATTCCAGCAACGCTACGGATTCAGCAATCAGCAGACCTTCGACGGTCTGGAGCTTGTTCAACCGCGACTCGGAATCACCTGGGACCTGCCGACGAGCAAGTTTGGCTCGTCACAGCTCAGCGCCGGCTTCGGCGTATTCGGCGGCGGTGATCCCACCGTCCACTTCGCGAATGCCTACCAGAACTTTGGTGGCGCAATTGGTGGCTCCGATGAAGGTGATGCGCCCTGTGTCGCTGGGGATCTGCAGGTTACCGACGGTGGCGGGCAATTCACGGGTCTTCCCGACTGTATCCGGACTGCTGCGGCCGCCAGCGCCAACGCCAATACGGGTGCGGTTGCGGCTGTCGACCCGAACTTCGATTTGCCATCGAACCATCGATGGAGTCTCGGCCTCAATCACGTCATGGAATCGAGCATTGAATTTTTCAATGACTGGACCATCCGCGCCGACTACATCTACACGGATCACAAGAATGCGGTCGACTGGGTTGACCTCCGTCTGACCCCCAACGGTGTTATTTTGCCGGACGGGCGCCAGCAGTTCTTCGAAGTCGATCCATTGCAGGCCGGATGTACGGCGACCTTCAATGGCATACGGCAGGGCTTCAGCGGCGCCGGTACGAACGGTGGACCGTGTGACGATACGCGCAATTCAAACCAGGATACGCTGATGACCAACGGCGTCGAAGGTTCGACATCTTCCTTCACAGTGCAGTTTGCGAAGGAGTTTGATTTCTCCGACAGAACGTCGTTCGACTTCAACTTTGGTTACTCGTATCTTGACGCAGAGGTCGGCAACCCGGTCAACAGTTCGACAGCTGGCTCGAGTTACGAAGAAGTTGCCAAGATAACGATAAACAACAACACGTTGGGGCCGGCGCTGTACGGCAACGAACACAATTTCGTGCTTACGACGAAGTTCAAGCACGAGTGGGCTGACGGCTGGCCGTTCTCGGTCGGAATGTTCTTCCAGCGCCGCTCCGGACGTCCGTTCAGTTACACGTATGAAGACGACACTGTAGAGGACTACTTCGGCGACTCGGACGATGAGGAAAGCATACTGATTTACGTGCCGACCGGACCGAGCGATCCGTTGATGGATTTCTCAAATATCAGCGCTCAGGATGTAACTGACTTGTTCGCGTTCTTCGACGAATCAGGTTTGAGTGCTTATGCGGGTGGCATAGCGCCGAAGAATGGCTTTAACAGCTCCTGGAGCACGGATCTCGACATTCGCTTCCAGCAAGACGTGCCGTTGTGGAAAGAACATTCCCTACAGGTGTTCTTCGATATCGAGAATGCCCTGAACCTGTTCTCGGACAACAACAACGTCAAGCGCTATGCCGACACGGGTGATATTGAAGAGGGTGTCGAGAT
>CAYTTZ010000045.1:0-17843 GCA_964440945.1 uncultured Woeseiaceae bacterium | reverse complement strand
GCAGCCCGTGTTGCGAGGCGCAGGAGAGCAGGATTAGCGGGCTACTTCAAACGACCGCAACGCGGCAGGACGGGCTGCCAATAGCGCCCGGAGGGAAAGCCTGCAAAGCGTTACTGCAGCGTTGCAGCCCTTGGCAAGGGCTAGCCATTACCGGCGGGCTGCGCCTTGCACTAACGCTTTGCAGGCTTTCTGAAAGTAAGCGAACTCAGCAAACAGGACACCAGGCCGTCGGTCTCGTGCAGAGCAGCGCTAGCTAGTGGTAGGCTTCGTGCTCACGGCAAAGGCACGGAGTCACCCATGGTTACAGCGATCGTCTTAATCAAGGCGGAAACCAACCGCATCCCGGATCTGGCAGGAAAAATCGCCGAAATGCA
The DNA here is from genome assembly GCA_964440945.1 of uncultured Woeseiaceae bacterium. Lineage (GTDB taxonomy): Bacteria > Pseudomonadota > Gammaproteobacteria > Steroidobacterales > Woeseiaceae > UBA1847. The sequence continues at coordinate 17,469 of CAYTTZ010000045.1, read as the reverse complement.
GGGTGTTTCCGAGGTCTTTTCGGTAGCGGGGCGTTTCGACCTCGTTGCTATCGTCAGGGTTACCAGGAACGAGGATCTCGCTGACGTAATCAGCGACAAGATGCGTCTGCAGGAAGGCATCGTTGAAACTGAAACGATGATCGCGTTCCGCGCCTATTCCCGCCAGGAGCTCGAGGCCGGGTTCGAACTCGGACTGGACTGATGGGCCGGTTACATGAGTGAGGCGCGCAACGACGGTGCAATTAGCCGCCTGGTTAAGGCCACCACCAAGATAGAGCCCAATGAAATGACAGCAACGTTGCTGTCATTTCTGTTCGTGTTCGTACTGATGACGGCCTACTTCATCTTGCGCCCGGTCCGTGACGCGCTGTCGTCCGACTGGAGCGACGAGCAGCTGAGTTGGCTCTGGACCTCGACTTTCGTGTTCAGCCTGGTTGCCGTCAGCATTTACGGAGCGGTGATATCGCGCGTGCGCTTTCGCATCATCGTGCCGAGTGTCTATGCTTTTTTTGCGGTGACCTTCATCGGCTTTTACGTGGCCGGTTCGACGCTCGGGGACAACGACCTCGTCAATCGTGCCTACTATGTCTGGCTCAGCGTCTTTAGTCTGTACCACCTGTCGGTGTTCTGGACATTCATGTCGGGCCTCTACAACAAGGAACAGGCGAAACGCCTGTTCAGCATCATCGCAATGGGCGCTAGCGCCGGCGCGATCGTTGGCCCGTCCATACCCACTTTTTTTGCCGACGATATCGGCACCCTCAATCTGCTGCTTATCGCCGCGTTCCTGCTGCTGATCCCGATACCACTGATCTGGAAACTCGAGCAACTGCGCAGCAGCCAGCTTGGCAATGAAGACGTCTCCGCCGACCTGTCCGGTGACCAGAAACTGGCCGGCAACCCGTTTTCCGGATTCAGCAACTTCGTAAGCAATCCCTATCTGCTCGCTATCGGGCTTTTTATCCTGCTGTACGTGGTGATGAACACTTTCATCTACTTCGAGCTGCGAAAGATGATGGGTGTTTTCGATCGCGAGGTTCGGACCCAGATTTGGGGCGGCATCGACCTTGCGGTCAACTCATTGGCGCTCGTTACTGCGTTGTTTGCAACGGGACGCCTGGCTACGCGCGTCGGCATGTCCGCTACCCTGGCGTTGATCCCGCTGATGATGGTTGGCGGGTGGCTCGTTGTTGCACTAAGCCCAGTGCTCGCCGTCCTGGTAGGTCTACAGGTCACGCGCCGCGCCGGTAACTATGCAATCACACGGCCTGGTCGCGAGATGCTGTTCACGGTGGTCGACGCCGATACGCGCTTCAAGGCCAAACCGGTGATAGACATCGTGGTCTACCGAGGGGGCGATGTCCTGACCGCCTGGGTGTATACGGGCTTGACGGCAACGCTCGGGTTCGGCCTGGCCGGCATCGCTGCTGTCGCGGCGGTCGTCGCCGCGGTCTGGGCCGCAGCCGGAATATTTCTCGGCCGCGCCTACGAACGTAGTGGTGAATCCGAGCCTGACGAATAGCCAAAAGAGGAAGCAACGGGGTGACGATTAGAAATTCGAGCATTGAATATGGTGCACTCGCCAAGGCTTTGCACTGGCTTGTCGCGATCGGGTTGTTCGCACTGATCTACCTCGGTCTTGAGCAGGCCGGCCTGGAGCGAGGTCCGGAGAAGACGGAAATTCGCTTTATTCATGGTTCGATCGCGATGGCAGTGTTCTTACTGATGACGATTCGAATCGTCTGGCGCTTCATGAACGACGTACCGGCGCACCCGGAAGGTATGAAGGCGTGGCAGCGCATGTCTGCCTCGGTGGTGCACTGGGGGCTTTATGCTGCCGTGTTCGTGCAGCTGGTTGCGGGCGCCATGATCGTAGCAACCGGTGGCAACGCGCTGCCGTTCTTCGGCCTGTTCTCGGTGCCGTTGCCGGTTGCCGAGAACCGGGAGAATCACGAGTTATGGGAAGAGGTGCACGAGTCTGCCTGGATTATCGTCGCAGTATTGATCGGCATCCATGTACTCGGCGCCTTGTTTAACCACTTCATCGCGAAAAACGACGTCCTGCGACGCATGACAGTCGGTAGAAAGCAAAGCAATGACTGAAGCCTTCATCTGCGATGCGGTGCGCACGCCCATTGGACGCTATGGTGGCGCGCTGTCCGGTATCCGCGCGGATGACCTCGGCGCCCTGCCGTTAACCGCGCTGCTCGAGCGGAATACCCGTTTGAGTCCGGTTGCGATTGAAGACGTCGCTTATGGCTGTGCGAACCAGGCCGGCGAGGACAATCGCAATGTCGCGCGGATGGTCGTGCTCCTGGCGGGTCTTCCGGTTACCGTGCCTGCTGTCACGGTGAACCGTCTTTGTGGGTCCGGTATGAATGCGATCGGCAACATCGCTGATGGCATACGGACTGACGCCATTCGTATGGGTGTCGCCGGCGGCGTCGAATCCATGTCTCGTGCTCCACTGGTCATGCCCAAGCAGTCGGTAGCGTTTGGCAGAAATGCGGAGCTCTATGACACGACTCTCGGCTGGCGCTTCGTCAACAAGACGCTGGAGGCGCAATACGGTATCGACTCCATGGCCGAGACTGCCGAGAACGTTGCGGATGGCTTCCTGATTTCGCGCGACGACCAGGATCTGTTTGCGCTGCGCAGCCAGGAACGTGCGGAAGCAGCGCAAAAGGCCGGCAAGTTCGATGACGAAATTGTTGCCGTAACCGTGCCGCAAAAACGCGGCGAGGCTATCGTGGTCGACCAGGACGAACATCCGCGACACGGATCGACGATCGAGGGACTCGCCCGGCTAAAACCTATTGCGCGGGAAGGAGGCACCATTACGGCGGGCAATGCCTCCGGTATTAACGACGGTGCCTGCGCCATACTGATAGCCAGTGAAGAAGAGGCGAAGGCGCAGGGACTTGAACCGCTCGCACGCGTGGTCGGCTGGGCAGTCGCGGGCGTCGAGCCGCGAATCATGGGTATTGGTCCAGCGCCGGCGTCGCAGAAAGTCCTGGAACAGTGCGGCATGATGATCGAACAGATGGACCTTATCGAACTCAACGAAGCCTTTGCGGCGCAAGGTCTCGCGACGTTGCGCCAGTTGGGTGTTGCTGACGATGCGGCGCATGTGAACCCCAACGGAGGGGCGATCGCCCTTGGGCATCCGCTGGGAATGTCCGGCGCGCGGCTGCTAACCACGGCGGCTTATGAGCTGCGGCGCAGCGGCGGGCGGCTGGCGCTATGCACGATGTGTATTGGCGTCGGGCAGGGCATCGCTATGATTATCGAGCGAGTCTGATGAAGAAAGCACCGAGCTACGAAACGCAGGACCTCAGGGAGTTCGCCGAAGTATTACGTGGCCGGCGAACTGTGAACATGTACCTGCAAACGCCGGTGCCAGACGAACTCGTGCGCGACGCAATCGAAGTGGCTACCTGGGCGCCCAATCATCATGTTACCGAGCCCTGGCGGTTCATCTTGCCGGGTAAGACGACGGTGCGAAAAATTCTGGAGTTGTGCCAGAAAATCGTGACAGTCGAGAAAGGCGAAGAGCTTGCGCGGCACAAGCGCGACAGTTGGACCGAGAAGCCGGGCTGGCTGATCGTTACCTGTCTGCGCAGCGACGACGCACTGCGTGAGAGAGAAGACTACGCGGCGTGTAGTGCCGCCGTGCAGAATTTCATGCTGTATCTCTGGAAAGCCGGGATTGGCTCGAAGTGGACTACGGGCGACATTACGCGCGACGCGAGGTTCTTCGACATTATCAACGTCGATGCATCCAGCGCGTTTGTCGTTGGCCTCATTTGGTTTGGCTACCCGAAGCTGACGCCGGCCCAGTCACGCAAGAAATTATCCCAGGTCCTGGTTGAGCTGCCCTGAGCCCTGTCGAACAGACCTTGCAAAGTTCAGCGGCAACCCAATCCCTGTTATTGTAGAATTGTGAATGCGACACCCAATGAGCGGAGGCACAACGATGAGCAAAGAACTGAGTGACCTGGAAAAGGCACTGGAACGTACCAAGAAGGATTTTTTGACTACGGCCAAACGTGCAACGCGGGAGCTGGATCGGCGGCGGAAAAAACTTCGCACAGAAATCAGTCGCGCGAACACACGCGCCAAGCGAGCAAGGGCTCAACTGCAAAAGAAGACCGAGCGGTTGGCCAATACCACGGCGGCCAAGGCCAAGCGCGAGCTCACGAAACAGATACGCGGCCTGGAGAAGATGCTCAGTGGTGCGCGGGATGATGCCGCCCAGCTGCGGAAAGATCTTGCACCGGTGATGGGTGATCTTGCTAGCGCGCGCGATCACCTGTCGCATGCGTTGCACATAGACAAGGCGCTGCAAAAAATCCGACGGCAGTTTTCGAGCAAGAAAGCGCCGAAGAAAAAAGCTGCCAAGAAAAAGGTCACCAAGAAAAGGGCTACAAAGAAAAAAGTAGCGAAGAAAAAAGTCACCAAGAAAAAGGCGACAAAGAAAAAGGCGACAAAGAAAAAAGTGACCAGGAAGAAAGCAGCGCGTAAGTAAGCCACGCAGGCGTAGCACCGGACTTTCGAGCCGACCCGTGACCGGCGGGCGTCGGCGGGATACGTTTGCGTGCCGCGTTCCAGCTGCCTAGGGGGCGCTCTCCGTGTGAGCGCCGCCGCAACTCAACATAATAAGCGACGCAGTTCACAGTTTTTCCTGCGAAGTGGTGGAGCGCGAGGGTCTCGCAAATTGCCTACACTTGCGACTGAGGTTATCGGCTTGTTTCAGCGAATGGCCGAGCCCCCGCCAGAGCTTCAAACGCGCTTCTAGGCAAGACTGAAGGACGCTTTGTGAACAAGCACCAATCCGGCTTTACCCTGATCGAGCTCATGATCGTCGTTGCAATTATCGGCATCCTGGCTGCCATTGCGATTCCGATGTACCAGAGCTACACCATTCGCGCTCAGGTTACGGAAGGGAGCAATCTCTCCAGCAGCGCCAAAGTCGCAGTCAGCGAGTTTTTCATGGACACCGGCAACTGGCCATCTGAAAATTCGGTGGCCGGTCTCGCCGCGGCAAACGAGATTGTCGGTGACTACACCGCGCAGGTCGCGGTGAGTGATAACGTCATCCAGATCCAGTATGGCAACAGTGCTCACCCCCAGATCAACGGCCAAAGCGTCACTCTGACGGGTGCGGACGCCAATGGCAGTGTTACCTGGACCTGCGCGAGCGGGGGCGCCATCGACGGTGGCAACCTGCCAAACAGCTGCCGTTAATCGATCGCCTGTTGGCGATCCAGCCCTATTGGTGATCCAGACTAGTCACGAGCCAGTTCTTCGGGGTGATGCACAAACGGTCCCGGAGCAATAAACGGTCGCAGCAGGAAAATCAGTGACGTAGCCAAACCGGCGCTCGCGATAATAATGACGGCGTTGCGCACCGAACCGTTGTAAATCACTGCCCCGAGCAATGCGCCGCCTGCACCGGCGAGATTCTGCAGCGTCCCCACGATAGACGAGGCCACGCCGGCAATCCTCGGCAAAGGGTCGAGCGCGAGAACCATCGCGTTGGACATCAGGATGGCGATCGTGAACATATACAGGCAGACCGATGACCACAGCCACCAGAATGGCGCGCTGCCGAGCCACGCGATGATCGCGAGCTGGGCGCTGGCCACAAACATGAGTGCAATACTCAGCGCAATCAATTGCAGCTGATCGAAGCGCATGACCAGGACACGGTTGGCCATTGAACCTACGAGAATCGATAGCCCCGCACAGGCGAATATCAGGCCGTAGGCTTCGACCGAGAAGCCGTAGATTTCAACAGTCAGTGCTGCCGATACGGCGATAACTGACATGAAGCCGGCCGGCGGCAGCAACAGCAGTAGCAGGCCGAACACGCTCTGGCGGTGCGCGAAGAATTCGCCGAAGCTCGTCGTTAACTGGCGCACCGGGTGCCCGCTGACGATCGGCGTGTGCGTTTCGACGAGGTTCCTGCGAATGGCAAGGAGCATCAGGCAGCCGCAAACTGCGATGGCTACAAAGGGGGCTCGCCAGCCCCATTGCGCGACCAGCAGCGCGCCGAATGTTGGTGCTATGACAGGCGCGGCCGTGAAGATCATCGTCAGCAAGGACATCAGGCGCGCGGCCTCGCGTCCGGATGCGATATCGCGAACGATGGCTCTCGACAGGACCACGGCAGAAGCGGCACCAATGCCCTGGATGAAGCGCGCCGCCAGCAGCCACTCCATATCGACAGCGGCGGCCGCAACGGCGGCCGCAACGGCAAACAGCGTCATACCCGCATACAAGGTAGGCAGCCTGCCCACGCGGTCCGAAAACAGGCCGGCCGGTATCTGGCCGACGGCCATGCCGAACATGAAGATACCGACAATCTGCTGGCCACGCGTCAGCGTCGACTGCAGTGCGTCAACCATGGACGGGATCGCCGGCAAGCTCATGTCGACAGTCAGCGCCGCCGTAGCGGTCAGCAAGCCGAGGGTCAGGATGAAGCTGCGGGATTGGGAGAAAGTGGTGTTCAAGGGCGTGTAGTTTGCCGGCCTTACATGCGATCTGCCAGCAATAGCTCGCTAAGTTGCGGTGTGCCTGTCCAGTACGTCAGATCGCGCGGATGTTCGATGTCCCATACCGCAATGTCGGCCCGCTTGCCTACTTCCAGCGTGCCTCGATCCGAGGACAGTCCTAGTGCGCGGGCTGCTTCTCGCGTTGTGCCAGCCAGGCACTCCAGGGGTGTCAGGCGGAACAGCCGGCTCCCGAGCAACATCGCCGTGCGCAGTGAGCAAATGGGTGAGGTTCCGGGATTGCAGTCACTCGCAACCGCTATCGGCACGGCGCTATCGCGAAGCGCCCCTATCGGTGGCGGCTGTGTTTCGCCGAGCGAAAGGTAAGCGCCGGGCAGAAGTACGGCGACGGCGCCTGCTTTCGCCATGGCCTCGACGCCGGACGGCGTCGTGTATTCCAGGTGGTCCGCTGACAACGCGTCGAAGTAGGCCGCAAGTTCGGCGCCGCCCCCGTCGCTGAGTTGATCGGCATGCAGCTTGACTGGCAGGCGCAGTTCGTTCGCTTTTCGGAAGACCTTCGCGATCTGTGGCGCGCTGAATGCAATGCTCTCGCAGTAGGCATCGACGGCGTCCGCGAGGCCGCGTTCTGCGACCACCGGCAGCAATTCCTCGCAGATAAGATCAATGTAACCCTCGGCGTTGCCACCGTACTCGGGTGGCACGGCGTGCGCGGCAAGCAGGGTCGAGCGAATCGTCATGTCCGTAGACTCACCGAGTCGCCTTACGACCTCCAGCATTTTCAGTTCGCTGTCTATATCGAGCCCGTAACCGGACTTGATCTCGACCGTGGCAACGCCCTCCGCGAGCAATGCCTGGATGCGCGGCATTGCCGCCTCAAACAGCGCGTCGGCCGTCGCTGCACGCGTGGCTCGAACCGTCGACAAAATGCCGCCTCCGGACTTTGCGATCTGTTCGTAGCTGACGCCCTCAAGGCGTTGCTCGAACTCGTCGGCGCGGCTGCCCGCAAATACCAGGTGTGTATGACAGTCAATGAGCGCCGGCGTGAGCCACCGGCCTGAGAGCGATCGCACTGTCGTGGCCGTCGTGGACGGCAGCTCTGATTGTGGCCCGATCCAGGCGATAGAGCCGTCAGAAATGGCGATCGCCCCGTTCACGATCTCGCCGTACTTTGGCGTGTCCGCTGACAGCGTCGCGATACTCGCGTCGGTGAGCAGCAGGTCCCAATTGGCCATATGTGTCTCCGGGAAATTGCATTCGAAATTACCATGTACTAGCCTGTATATACAACTTCACGAGGCCGCCATGAACCGTCTGTTCGCCACCAAAGCGTTGCTCCCGGAGGGCTGGAGGGACAACGTCCGCTTCAGCATCCGCAAAGGCCGTCTCCACACGGTCGAGACGGCTGCAAAACCGCAGCCGGACGACACGCGGGTCGGCTGCGTGATACCGGGTCTTTGCAACGCGCACAGCCATGCTTTCCAGCGTGCACTCGCCGGCCACACCGAGCAGCGCTCGCCGGCAGGGCATGACAGCTTCTGGACGTGGCGAGAGCGCATGTACGAACTCGCCGGGTGCGTCGATGCGGCGGCGCTGACCTCCATTGCTCGCCAGGTCTATTGCGAGATGCTGTCGAGCGGCTATACGTCGGTTGCCGAATTTCATTACCTGCACCGCGACCCCCGTGAGCCGGACAAACAGGACGCGATGCTGGAGGCTCTCCTTGCAGCGGCGGAGGACAGCGGTATTCGTCTCACATATGTTCCCGTGCTGTACGAACGTGCCGGTTTCGAAAATCCCGAACCGGTTGCCGACCAACGCAACTTCGCGATGACGCTGGACGAGTTCCTGGCGCATCAGGCCAGGGCTGAGAAGCACAACAGCGAACTGGTCAGTACCGCTATCGGCGCCCATAGCCTGCGGGCGGTGAGTCGTGAGTCGTTGGCCGACATTGCACGTGTGGCGAGAGACAAGCAAATACCTGTGCATCTGCACATCGCTGAGCAGCAGCGCGAAGTTGACCAATGCATGTCCGCTTACGGTCGCCGACCGGTTCGTTGGCTGTTGGAGAACTTCGACGTCACGGAAAACTGGTGCCTGGTGCATGCAACGCACATGGATTTTGACGAAACCGCCGAACTTGCGAGGACCGGGGCGGTCGTCGCGCTGTGTCCGAGTACCGAGGCAAACCTGGGAGACGGGCTGTTTCCGCTGCACGATTATCTGCAGGCAGGTGGGCATATCGCCATCGGATCGGACAGCCATATTTCAATCAACCCGTTTGAAGAGCTGCGCTGGCTCGAGTACGGACAGCGCCTGGCCACGCGTACGCGCAATATCGTCTCGCTGCGCGATAGCCACGTCGGCCGCGAACTGTTTGGTCGCGCCCTCGAAGGTGGCACGCTGGCGAGCGGGCGGAAGAAGGTTGGGCTGGCGAAAGGTGCGCCCGCCGACCTGGTTGTTCTCAGTGATGACGATCCGATGCTTGCCGGTCACGATGACGAATCGCGACTGGACGCGCTGGTCTTCTCCGGCTACCCGCTGCCAGTCGAGCGCGTCATGGTGAACGGTGACTGGCGTGTTATCGACGCGAGCCACGTGTGCAGGAAACAAACGCGTGACGGCTTTGCCGAGACGCTGGCACGGCTGGGAGAATCGCAATGAACGTGGCGAAACCACGCTACCAGCAGCTGAAGGACCTGATCATTGGGCGTATTTCTTCGGGTGAACTCAAGCCCAGCGATCGCGTGCCGTCGGAAAACGAGCTTGTCGAGGCAATGAGCGTCTCACGCATGACGGCGAACCGCGCCCTGCGTGAACTGAACGACGAGGGCTACGTCGATCGTGTCGCGGGTCGCGGTACGTTCGTATCGGATTTTCGCTCGCAGTCGCATTTGTTGGAGGTCCACAACATTGCTGATGAGATCCGGTTGCGCGGCCACACCCATTCCAGCCGGGTGGTTCGGCAGTCGTTGCAGCACGCGCGCGGTGAGGTCGCGAAGGCTCTGCACGTTGCGCAGGGCACCGACGTTTTCCATTTGTTGCTGGTGCACTTCGAAAACGAAATTCCGATACAACTCGAGGACCGCCATGTGCTTGCGAGCTTTGCACCGGACTGCCTGGCGCAGGATTTCGCGGCGGTAACGCCGAGCGCATACCTGACATCGAAAGCGCCGCTGCAGGAGGCCGAACAGGTCGTTCGGGCCGGTCTGCCAAACCGCGCGGTGCAAAAGCACCTGCACATCGACGACACGGAGGCGAGCCTTGTCGTAATTCGCCGCACCTGGTCAGACGGTCGCCCCGTCACCTTTGCGCGGTTGCATCATCCGGGGAGCCGCTATGAGCTGACCGGGCACTACACGCCACCTGGAACGACGCGATCGGCATCTTCGGATGTCGTGCAGTTGGAGGAACTAAGGCAATGAAAAGAACCATTAGAGCTGCGACGGGCACGACGCTCGAGGCAAAGAGCTGGCTGACGGAGGCACCGCTCCGAATGTTGATGAACAATCTCGATCCGGAAGTGGCCGAGCGGCCGCAGGACCTGGTTGTCTATGGCGGCATCGGCAAAGCGGCGCGTAACTGGGCATGTTTCGACGCGATTGTCGCGGCACTCAAGGAGCTCGAGGACGACGAGACGTTGCTCGTGCAGTCCGGCAAGCCTGTCGGCGTGTTCAAGACGCATGCGGATGCGCCGCGCGTCCTGATTGCAAACTCCAACCTGGTACCGGCATGGGCCAACTGGCAGCACTTTCGAGAGCTGGATAGGAAAGGCCTGATGATGTTTGGCCAGATGACGGCGGGGTCGTGGATCTACATCGGCAGCCAGGGGATCGTGCAGGGAACCTATGAGACTTTCGCCGAGATGGGACGGCAGCACTACGGCGGGGATCTGGCGGGGCGCTGGATATTGACGGCGGGTCTCGGCGGCATGGGTGGCGCGCAGCCGCTCGCCGCGACGATGGCTGGCGCATCGATGCTGGCTGTCGAGTGCCAGTCGGATCGCATCGACATGCGTATTGAAACGGGCTATCTCGATACGCGCGCCGAAACGCTCGAGGAAGCAATGAAGATCATCAACAAGTCGGTGCGCGACAAAAAGCCGGTTTCCGTTGGCCTGCTGGGCAATGCGGCCGAGATCCTGCCCGAGATGGTGAAGCAAGGTGTTCGTCCGGATGCCGTGACAGACCAGACTTCGGCCCACGATCCGGCCAATGGCTATCTGCCGATCGGCTGGTCGGTCCCCCAGTGGTACGAGCAGCGCGAAAGCGATCCGGATGCCGTTGTAGCCGCCGCATCGAAGTCGATGGCCGTGCATGTGCGCGCCATGCTCGATTTTCAGGAGCAGGGTATCCCGACGTTCGACTACGGTAACAACATACGACAGGTGGCATTCGACGAGGGTGTCGAGAACGCTTTCGATTTTCCGGGCTTCGTGCCGGCCTACGTACGGCCGTTGTTTTGCCGAGGTATCGGGCCGTTCCGCTGGGTCGCATTGTCGGGTGACCCGGAAGACATCTACAAGACCGATGCCAAGGTCAAGGAGCTCATTCCCGATGATCCGCATCTGCACAACTGGCTCGACGCGGCGCGGGAGCGCATACATTTCCAGGGGCTTCCCGCGCGTATCTGCTGGGTAGGGTTGGGGCAGCGGGATCGACTCGGCCTCGCGTTCAACGAGATGGTTCGCAGCGGCGAACTAAAGGCTCCCGTCGTCATAGGACGTGATCACCTGGACAGCGGGTCCGTCGCCAGCCCGAACCGTGAAACCGAATCCATGCTGGACGGCAGCGACGCGGTTTCAGACTGGGCGATGCTGAACGCACTGTTGAGCACGGCAAGCGGCGCGACCTGGGTATCGCTGCACCACGGCGGTGGCGTCGGTATGGGCTACTCGCAGCATGCCGGACTCGTCATCGTCTGCGATGGCAGCGACGCTGCGGACAAACGTATTGCGCGCGTACTCTGGAACGATCCGGCGACCGGTGTCATGCGTCATGCCGATGCTGGTTACGAGATAGCGATTGACTGTGCGCGGCAGAATAATCTCAACCTGCCGATGATCGATACAGGGAGCACATCATGAAGCTGGTCATTGATAACCAACTGGTCACACTTGCCATGCTGCGCGAAGCCTGGGAGGGGCCGGTGACGGTATCGCTTGGCCGTGACGCACAGCGGCGTGTCGCCGAAGCCAATGAGATGATTGATGAAGTCGTTGCACACGGCGATACCGTCTACGGCGTAAATACCGGCTTCGGACAGTTGGCGCAGGTGCGCATCGGCAACGATGAGCTGGCCCAGCTGCAGGAGAACCTGGTGCGCTCTCACGCCGTAGGTGTCGGCGAGGACCTCGACGACGAGATTGTGCGCCTGATTATGCTGATAAAGGTCATCGCGCTGGCCGAGGGGTTTTCCGGCGTGCGGGTCGAGCTTGTGGAGGCGCTCTGCGCACTGATCAATAACAACATTTACCCGCGCATACCGTCGCGCGGCTCGGTCGGCGCGTCCGGCGATCTGGCACCGCTGGCCCACATGGCCGGCGCGCTGATCGGCGTTGGCGAAGTTCGCGTGAACGGCAACCTGGTGCCTGCGCCAATCGCTTTGAAGGCAGCAGGCATCGAACCTGTCCGGCTCGCGCCCAAAGAGGGTCTCGCCCTGTTGAACGGCACACAGGTGTCCACAGCGCTGGCGCTCGCCGCGGCCTTCCGCACGGAAAACATCCTTGCAGCGTCACTGATGGCCGGCGCAATGTCGGCCGATGCGGTCAAGGGCAGCGACACGCCGTTCGATAAGCGAATTCAGAGCGTACGCGGTCACGGCGGACAGATCGCCGTTGCGGGCGTGCTGCGCGAGTTGATGCAGGGCAGTGACATACGCGCTTCGCATATCGAATGTGAGCGCGTACAGGATCCGTATTCAATTCGTTGCCAGCCGCAGGTTGTCGGTGCCTGCCTCGACGTGCTGCGCCATGTTTGCTCTGTGCTGGAGACTGAGGCGAACGCGGTGACCGATAACCCGTTGATCTTTGTCGATTCGAAAGTCGTGCTGTCCGGTGGCAATTTTCACGCCGAGCCAGTGGCGCTGGCCGCCGATTACCTGGCGCTTGCTATTGCTGAAATCGGCGCGCTGTCTGAGCGGCGCATAGCCTTGCTGATTGATCCGCACCTGAGCGGCCTGCCGCCATTCCTGGTCGCCGATGTTGGACTCAACAGCGGTTTTATGATGGCACAGGTTACGGCGGCGGCACTTGCCAGTGAAAACAAGTCGCACGCGCATCCGGCGAGCGTCGACAGTATTCCAACGTCAGCGAACCAGGAGGACCACGTCAGTATGGCTACGTTTGCCGCGCGCCGACTGCACACGATGATCGACAACGTAGCAGATATTGTCGCCATCGAGCTGCTGGCCGCGGCGCAGGGGATCGACTTTCACCATCCGCAAACGAGCTCGCCACCGATTGAGAGTGTTATCGCAGCAGTACGGGAAATCTCGCCGCGCTACGTCGAGGACAGGTCCTTGTCTTCGGACATTCGTCGGGTGGCGGCGACGATCGACGATGGTGCTTACTGCCGGTACGCCGAGTCGATACTGCCCAGCCTCGCGATATGATCGAGGTATGCAGCACATTCACGGGTAACTTGCCGTTGCTTATCAGCGTGCCGCACGACGGCTGCCATGTGCCGGATGAGATGCGCGCGAAAATGACGGACGCAGGTCTCGCCCTGCCTGATACCGACTGGCACGTTACAGAGCTTTACGATTTTGCCCGCGATCTCGGGGCGTCGATGCAGGTCGCGAACTACTCGCGGTACGTGGTTGATCTCAATCGCTCGGCGGCCGATGAGGTGCTGTACCCGGGGCAGCTGGTCACTGGTCTCTGTCCCGAAGAGACTTTTTCGGGCGAAGCGATCTACAAAATTGAGGGTGCCGACGAAGTGGAAAAAGCCCAACGCGTCTCGACTTACTGGCAGCCCTACCACGAACAGATCGCAGCGACGCTGGCCGCAATGCGTGAGGAGCACGGCTACGCACTGCTCTGGGACGCACATTCGATACCCAGCATTGTGCCGCGATTGTTCGACGGCGAGCTGGCGGAGCTCAATATCGGTAGCAACGATGGCGCGAGCTGTCCGGGCGACATCACCGCTGCCGTGGCCGCGGCCGCGAGTGACAGCACGTACAGCAGCGTCGTCAACGCGCGTTTCAAGGGTGGTTACATCACCCGCCACTACGGCGGTCCGGCAAATCGCATATGCGCCGTGCAGCTCGAGATTGCCCAGCGCAGCTACATGAACGAGGCGACGCGGGCGTTCGATCCACAAAAAGCCAGCCGCCTTCGCGGTACGTTGCGCGGCATGCTCGACGCTTTCGTGTCCACGGCCGCCAATGGCAGCGCCTGGTCGTAACATTCAGTAGCCGTTCAGGCGTCCGCCCTTAGCCTTTGCGACGGCTATTACGTTACTATTGCTGCCCTGACAAAGGGCACGGATCGTGTGGTTGCTCCACGGCAGCCTCTCTGCAAAGGAATTCAACAAATGATCAAGTACCAACGCGTTATTCGCTCGCTCTCTTTCGTTCTGGCGCTGCTCTTCACAACATCCGTCCTGGCCGCGTCCGCGGACAAATTAAATCGCGGTTCGGACGAGGCAATGCAGGTATTTAGCGAGCAGATTGACGGTGCTGATGTGTTCCTCAGCCAGGCGGCCGGTTATCTCGTGTTTCCTCGCGTGATCAAAATCGGTATTGGTGTGGGTGCCGAAACGGGTGAGGGCGTACTGCGTGTTGGCGGCTCGACCGTTGCTTACTACCGGACTACGAGTGGCTCCATCGGCCTGCAACTCGGCGCGCAGGCGAAGTCCATTGTTATCGCGTTCATGACGCGTGAGTCGCTGGACAAATTTCGTAATTCCAGCGGCTGGAAGGTTGGCGTCGACGGGTCCGTTGCGTTGATCGATATCGGCGCGGGCAAGACCATTGACAGTGACAATATCCGCGACCCCGTTGTCGGTTTCATATTCGGGTCAAAGGGCCTGATGTACAACCTGACACTGGAAGGCTCGAAGTTCACGAAACTCGACAAGTCCTGATCCGTTGACAGAGCAGCCCGAGGAAGGTGCGAACCGTTCCGTAAGGCAGCTCATCGGCGACGGCGCGCGAGTCCTGCCGGAGAAATCGCACGGCTGGTTTCGCAGCTGGTTCCGCAAGGTGTGGAAAGTGCGGGGTGGCGGTCTTTATGCGCTTGGGTTCGCCGTGACCTTCATTTATTTCGAGGTCGGCTCGTTGAGCGATGATCTGTTGGGCATCGGAAGCCTGTTCAACGGCCAGGCGATCGACTTCGTCATCCAGTTCTTCATCGATTCGTTTACCAATACGATAAAAGCATTCATGTGGCCGGTCTATGTCGTGCAACTGGCGCCGCCGTGGGGTGCGATAGGGCTTGGTCTGGCCTTCATCGGGTTCACGCGCTACCTGAAGTCGCCGATCGAAAAATGGATGTTTGCCGACGCTCCAGACGATCCCGAGGTGAGCCCGGACGCCGAATAGACTATCGCTGAGCGATAGTGGCATTGCGGAAAGTCGCTACTGATGCCGAAGTTCCCCGGTGCTATCGTATTTCTGCAAAGCAGCTGAACTGCAATGGAGGCTAACGATGAGCCAGGCAGCCCGGATTCTCTCGATAAACGGTTCCTACCGCGACGACGGCATCACCGACCAGGCAATAGGTGAGGTGGCCCGTAGGCTTCGCGAGTCAGGTGCCGAGGTAGAAACCATCGTGCTGCGCGATTATCCCATTCAATTTTGTCTCAACTGCCGTGCCTGTTGCCAGCAGCCTGGCCAGGCGCCCGGGCAATGCGTGCACAACGATGGCATGCACGAGCTTGTGGAGAAGATCGAGCAGGCGGATGCTTACATTATTGCAGCGCCAACGAATTTCGGCTCTGTCACCGCGGTCTTCAAGCGCTTTATGGAGCGACTGATCGTTTATGCCTACTGGCCGTGGGGTGCACCGGGACCCAAGTACCGCAAGGCAAAGCTGCCGAAGAAAAAAGCGATGCTGATTTCGTCCTGTGCGGCGCCGGGTTTGATGGGGCGCTTGTTTTACCAGACGAACAAGCAGCTGAAGATGACAGCGAAAGTAATCGGCGCAGAGCCGGTAGGAACGCTGTTCGCCGGGCTAATCGCCGGTGAAACTGATACATGCTTACCGGAGCGGGTGCGACGCAGAGCGCTGGCTCTCGCGAGCAAACTTTAGTTACGACGGCAGATCGTTTTGCCGACAGCGAAGGATACTTCGCACAGCGGCTTGGTAAAACAATGGCAACCGAATAGCGGTAGAAAGCGGAATCGAGAAATCATGGGTAAAGAAGTCACCTACGACGCAAACAGTCGGCTGATGCGCGTCCGAGTGTGGGGGAACGACCACATTCACGATTGGCTGGCCGCGAAGGTTGAACTCTTACAGTTGCACGAGGCTAAAGGAGCCAATACCTTGCTGGTGGATGTGCGTGAGCAGGAGACATCTCCCCCTCTGTTCGATATTCTCGATTTTGGGGACGCGTGGACAACGGCAATTCGGGTTGCGATAGTAGTCAGCAGAACGACGCCGAAAGATATGATGTACCTGGAAGCTGTCGCGGGGCAACGCGGCAAGCCGATCCGGGTTTTTTTCGGCGAGCCTGAGGCACTAGCCTGGCTTGACGAATAGTTAGCCTGGATAGCCGGCGACCCAAGTGTGTCGCCCTGCGGTCCTGCGGTTCACTCAGTATCGGAACGACTATCCACGCGTGCAAAAAGCACGGGCATGGCGTGGAAGTTGTGCCCTGTGTCGTTTTCTTCCGCGCCGGGTCTCTGATAAACGCGCGACGGTCCTTTGACGCATTCGTCAAAGTTCTCGTTCCCATAGTTTTCGAAGGTGCAGTTCAGAGCGTGCTTAACGCTGTCACTGAGGACAGGTTCTTCGGCTTCGGTCGGGTTCGCGGGCGGCGGATTCGGCGCGCTTGGCTCGGATTGAATCTCGGCCACCGGTTGGCCGTTTTTTTCAAACATGACCTGGAGGTCCTGGACAAGGAATAGTGCGCCAATCAAAAAGGCGGCCCTCAGGATCAGTGTCAGGTCGTTGACGAATGCGGAGCACAACCGAACGAACAGTGGCTCGCGCACGAGAATTGGCTGCGCGATACCGCGTAATCCGGGCTTGCGTTTGCCCGCCATCGGCTGCCTTGTCTGATTTGAACTGCTGACAGCATAGCAAATGAGTCGATTGGGGAGAACATGGCCGTGATCGACAAGTCGTCGCTGATTCTCCATCATCGGGCGCTGATCCTGACCATTCAACTCGGTCACTTTTCTCGCTAGATATTGCCGGAATGCAACACCTGGATGCTGGGCGGCTGACGTCGGCCATTAGTTACGGCTCCTGATGTCTGCTTTGCGCCCAAGACCTACCACCTTTCAACGGCCGGTGTGCGCCACAAGCGGCTGTTCAAATGCTAGTATTTACCGACTTGGGAAGGGCTGCTTTTGACACAAAGCGGGCATCGAAATAGTCGAGCAAACGACTCAGAAAACGGGGAATCATATACATGAAGCGCTGGTCGGCACGGAATATCGCTGAAGGCATCGGTATCCTTGGAGTGATCGGTTCACTCGTCTTTGTAGGTGGGGAATTGCGACAGAATGCAATAGCGACGAGGGCGGCGACGAATGCAGAAGTTTCGTTCGCTTTTGTCGAGCTCAATCTGATGTTGGCGTCCAGTCCGGAATTGGCTCGAGCGTTCGCAGAGCATGCCGAAGACCCAGCCGCCGCTCCGCGAGAAGCACAAATACTGATGACCGGATCCTGGAGAGCGTTGTTTCACATTTGGTCCAACGCGCATAGGCAGCACCTTAATGGGACGTTGGACCCGGCTATCTACGAATCAGTGGTACAGGAAATTTCTACTTACTCTGTGGG